>JBDHZN010000063.1:0-15469 GCA_039811845.1 Micropruina sp.
ACTCGGCACGACGTGAAGGCGCGGATCGAAGAGTTCAACGCGCTCGCCGGCCACGAGCACGTCCACAAGGGCATGACCAGCCGCGACCTGACCGAGAACATCGAGCAGTACCAGGTGCTCAACGGGCTGAAGCTGGTGCGCGAGCGGATCGTGACGGTGCTGGTGTCGCTGTCGCGGCTCGCCGTCCAGTACCGCGATCAAGCACTGACCGGACGCTCGCACAACGTCGCCGCGCAGCTCACCACGCTGGGCAAGCGGTTCGCCACGGCCGCGGACGAGCTGCTGGTCGCGTTCGCCCGGGTGGACGAGTTGATCAACCGCTACCCCGCCCGCGGCATCAAGGGTCCGATGGGGACGGCGCAGGACATGCTCGACCTGCTTGGCGGCAGCGCCAAGAAGCAGTTGGCGCTGGAGTCGCAGATCGGCCAATACCTGGGCTTCGCAAGGATCTTCACCTCGACCGGCCAGGTCTATCCGCGCTCGCTCGACTACGAGGTGCTGACCGCGCTGGTGCAGGTGGCGGCGGCGCCGTCCAATGTGGCGACGACGATCCGGCTGATGGCCGGCCATGAGCTGGTCACCGAGGGGTTCAAGGAGGGCCAGGTCGGGTCGTCCGCGATGCCGCACAAGATGAACACCCGGTCCTGTGAGCGGGTGAACGGGCTGAGTGTGGTGCTGCGCGGCTACGCGACCATGGTCGGCGAGCTGGCCGGCGACCAGTGGAACGAGGGGGACGTCTCGTGCTCGGTGGTGCGCCGGGTGGCGCTGCCGGACGCCTTCTATGCCCTGGACGGCCTGTTCGAGACCTTCCTCACCGTGCTGGCCGAGTTCGGCGCCTTCCCGGCGGTGATCGAGGCCGAGCTGGCCCGCTACCTGCCCTTCCTGACCACCACCAAAGTGCTGATGGCCGCCGTCCAGGCCGGCGTCGGACGCGAGGCCGCCCACGAGGCGATCAAGGAGCACGCCGTCGCCGTCGCCCTGGAGCTACGCCGTGGCGCCCGGACCAACGACCTGCTCGACCGGCTGGCCGCCGACCCCCGCCTCGGCCTCAGCCGCAAGCAGTTGAAGGCCACCCAGGCCGACCCGCTGGAGCTCACCGGTGCCGCCCGCGACCAGGTGGACGACGTCGCCGACAAGGTGAAGCGCATCGCCAAGCTCTACCCGGACGCCGCCGCCTACACCCCCGGCTCCGTCCTCTGACCCACGGGCCGCTTCTCTCGCACATTGAGGGACGGTTCTCCCACGTGCGAATTTCGCATGCCCGGGGACGGTTCTTTCGCGTTTGAAATTCGCATGGCCGGGGACGGTTCTTTCACGTTCGAAATTCGCACGTCGAAGAACCGTCCCCGCGCGTTCGAAATTCGCATGTCGAAGAACCGTCCCCGCGCGTTCGAAATTCGCATGTCGGAGAACCGTCCCCGGGTCCTGAACGATGTTCAGGACTGCCGCGGGGTGGAGCTGAAGGTCAGTTCTTGACGACGATCTTCGCCTTCTTGTCGGGCAGTTCGACGTAGGTCTGACCGGGGGCCATCACCAGGGGGGTGCCGTCGTCGAGGGCGAAGCTGAACGGCTCCGAGACGTCGCCCTTGGTCCAGGTGCCGGTCACGTAGCGACCGCCCTGGAAGTAGTGGAACGGACCCGAGGTGTCGATGACGTCGTGGATCGGCTCGTCGTGGCCGCTGCCGGAGCGGAGCTTGGCGTAATGCTGGTGGGCACTGATCACCAGCACGTTGTTCGGCGCCACCCGCTTGCCGCCGGACAGCACATGCGGACCCCACGGCATACTGCGTAGCCAGGTGCCGGACGAGGCATTCCAGGTGTAGCTCATGTTGTAGCTGTTGCCGCTCTTCCACGGCACGCTGATCGTCTTGACCTTGTCACCGTCGACCGTGCTGGCCGCCTCGGCGTCACCGAACGGGAAGTACATCTGCGGCGGCCCGTCGCGGAACGTCTTGGTCTGCTTCGCCAGCACCGCCGGATGGCACACCACGGCGCGGTCGTAATAGCGGACGCCGTTCAGCACCCGGATCCGTGAGCTGTCGATCGAGTACGACCCGGTGCCCTTGGTGTTCATGTACGACAGCATTCCCTCGATGTAGCTGTCGAACTCCTGGACGTATTTGAGTACCCAGCCGGTCGCGCCGGTGTTGCCGATGATCGCGTGCATGGGGGAGAGCAGCGCGATGTCGACTGGACGGATCGAGCGCACCGGGCCCACCGCGTCCGGCATCGAGGAATGGAAGACCGGCACCAGCCGGGTGCCGCTGTATCCGGAGTCATCGCGGTACCCGTCCAGTTCGACGAAGACGATGTCGGCCTGATCCAGGCCGCGCTGCGGATGCTCGTTGCGGTTGTCGGGAACCTTCACCGCGACCGCGGCGTGTTTGGCGGCCGCCGGGTCCTTGAGCAGCTTGCCCGAGAGTGGCCAGCGGGGTGGGGCATCGGTGGACGGCGTGGGAGTGGGGGTGGCGGAGGGGGCTTCGACCGGGGGGGTGGACGACGCGGGCTGGCCTGAGCAGCCGGCGACGGCGACACCGGTGCCGAGCAGCCCAACCAACGCCGTACGACGGCTCAGTTCGTGCATGGGACAAAAGGTACAGCCGTGCATCGCCCACGCAACGACGACACTGGCATCATGGCGCTGGCAACATGTCGGGCGCGAGAGAACGGGAGCTGCGGTGGCCGAACCGACCTGGATCGAGCGCCATGTTCCCGGACGTCACGGCGAGGTCCGGGTGCGTGAATACCTGCCGCCGGGTGACGTCGCCGGGCCCCGGCTGGTCTGGGTGCACGGCGGCGGTTGGGTGGTCGGCACCCTGGACGAGCCGGAGTCGCACCAGGTGTCGCTGCGGGTGGCGGCGGCCGGCTTCCCAGTGACCAGCGTCGAATACGGACTGGTGCCGATGTTCCCGGTGGTGGGGCCGATGCGGCTGCGCCCCTCACCGTTCCGGTATCCGGTGTCGCAGGACCAGGTGATGGACGCCTGGCTCGACGCCCAGGCCACCCACGGCGGACCGATGTGGCTGGGCGGTGCGTCAGCTGGAGCCTGCCTGGCCGCCGGGGTCGCGCTGCGGCTGCGGGACGGCGAGGCGCCGCCCCCGATCGGCCTCGCCTTCCTGTACGGACTGTTCCACGGCGTGCTGCCGCCAACCTCGGCCGCGCTGCGCCGGCGGCTGTTCGGGCTGCCCGACCTGCGGGTGATGCAGGAGATGGTTCGCCGGGCGGCCGTGAATCATGCCGGGACGGCCGACTCGCTCGACAATCCGCACATCTTCCCCGGCCTCGGCGACCTCACCGGGCTGCCGCCGGTGCGGCTGTTGAACGCCGACCGCGACATCCTGCGCGCCTCCGCTGAGAACTTCGCCCACCGACTCACCCTGGCCGGCGTCCCGCACGAGGGCTGGTACATCCCCGACACCACCCACGGCTACCTGGCGCGTCCGGAATCCGATGCGTTCGAACTAGGGACGCGCGCGATAGCCAGCTGGTTGGCCGCAGGAACCTGAAACCCAACCGCTCGCGGCCACCCTCGCCGGTCGAGCCTCGCGTACTCCGTTGGTCGAGCTTGTCGAGACCCCCGTCGGCCGGCCTACTGAGATCCCGGGTCGGAGCCCGGGATGACGGCAGTCGCGATGGCGGTGGGTCCGGCAGAGACGCAACCGACGACCGGTGGGTCCGGCAGAGACGCAACCGACGACCGGTGGGTCCGGCAGAGACGCAACCGGAAAGCGGAGTGGGCTGCACCCCGTCCGGGTAGGTCGGGCGTAAAGCGCGCGAGCCCCCTGCCGGGGTCTGAAAGACAAAAGCAGAAGTAGGGCGAGCTGCGCACGGGCGGGACGGGGTGCAGCCCACTCCGCGGAACCAAGCCCAACCACCACGAACCCGACCACAGAACAGAGGTCTCGACAAGCTCGACCGACGGTGGCGACAGAGGTCTCGACAGGCTCGACCAACGGTGGTGGTGCAGGGTCGCGACAAGCTCGACCGACGGTGGCCGAGACAAGCTCGACCAGTGATGTGGACGGGCTAACTGAGCGAGGGGAGAGGAGTCGAATACACCCAGGCGTCGATCAGCCCTGCCACATCGGCGTCGGTATAGCGCTGGACATGCGCGACGAACGCCTCCGTGGTCACGCTCGACCACTGGTTCGCCGCCGTCCAGTCGCGCAGCATCGGGAAGAACTGCTCGCCCAGCACGCCGCGCAGGGCGTGCAGGGTGAGTGCGCCCCGTTTGTAGACCCGGTCGTCGAACATCAGATCGCGGCCCGGATCGCCCAGCACCAGATCCTGTGGCAACTCGGCCAGCCGTTGATGATGCTCGGACGCCCACTCGGCCGCGCTGCGACCTCCGGACTCCTCCGACCACAGCCATTCGCTGTAGCAGGCGAAGCCCTCGTGCAGCCAGATGTCCTTCCAGGAGGCGACGGTCAGGCTGTTGCCGAACCATTGATGGGCCAGCTCGTGCGCGACCAGCCGCTCGTTCTCCCAGCCGGCCTCGACATGGTTGGCGCCGAAGGTGGACAGTGTCTGCGCCTCCAGCGGGATCTCCAGTTCGTCCTCGGTGATCACCGCCGCATAGCGCCCGAACGGATACGGCCCGAACAGCTCGGCGAAGGTGTCCACCATGTCGGCCTGCCGCTCGAACGCCGTCCCGGCAGCCACGGTGACGCCCCGCGGATGCACCAGTTCCACTCGCTCGCCGGCCGACGTGCTGACGTAGTGCCCGATGTGCAGCACGGCCAGATAGGGCGGCATCGGTTCGTCCTGCCGGAAATGCCAGGTCGTCCGCCCCGAGCGCTTGTGGCGCTCCTCGAGCCGCCCGTTGGCGATCACCCGATAGCTCTCGGCCACAGTGACCGCGAACCGGTAGCGGGCCTTGTCGTCGGGCCGGTCGTTGCAGGGGAACCAGGACGGCGCACCGCACGGCTGGGCGGCGACCAGCACCCCGTCGGTGAGTTCCTCCCAGCCGACCGGCCCGAACACGCTGGGGATCGGACGCGGTTTGCCGGCGTACTGCACCTCGACCTTGAGCCGTCCGCCCCGCTTCGCCTTCGACGGCAGGGTGATCCGCAGCTTCCGCTCCCGGTGGGCGTAGCGGGCCTGCCGTCCGTCCACCCGCACCCGGGAGACACTCAGCCCGTACAGGTCGAGGGCGAGGTGATCGAGGTCCTCGAGCGCCTCGATCTCGAGCACCGCCCGGGCGGTCAGGTGGTTGGTGGTGACCTTGTAGTCCAGGTCGAGCCGGTAGCAGCCCACGGCATAGCGCCGGCTCCCATGACCAGGGACGTACGGGTCAGCTGCGGGCATCATTCCTCCGTGAACGGCTCGGACGCCGGCCACGGAGCGATCGGGTTTCCGATCCATCGGGTCTTGTCAGGGACGGATTCACCGCGCATGACCAGCGATACCGGCCCGATCGTAGCGTGTCGCCCGATGGTCGCCGCCGGCAGGATCACACTGTTCGGTCCCAGCGTGGCGCCGGCCCTCAACGTGACGGTGTCCATGCTCAGCACCCGGTCGTGGAACAGGTGGGTCTGCACCACGCAGCCGGCGTTGACGGTGACCCCGGCGCGCAGGTCGATGAGGTCGGCCTCGGGCAGCCAGTAGGTCTCACACCACACGCCGGCGCCGACGTTGGCACCCATCGACCGGAACCAGGCGTTGAGCGCCGGCGTCCCCATCGTCGGATGCGCGAACCACGGTGCGGCGAGCATCTCGACGAACATGTCGGCCAGTTCGTTGCGCCACACCAGCGAGCTCCACAGCGGATGATCGGACGGCTTCAGCTTGCCCAGCAGCAGCCATTTCGCGACCGTCGCGGACGCCGCCGCCAGCACCCCGCCGATCCCCAGCACCACGCCCGACAGGAGGGCGGCGAGCCACCAGCCGCCTTGGGCCAACCAGACCAGCGTCGTCACGCACAGCATCGTCAGGGTGACCAGGGTGAGGGGCGCGATCAGCCGACAGACGTCCACCAGTGCCCGGGCAACCTTGAGCTGAACGCCCGGCGCATAGGTGCGGGACTGGTCGGCGCTCGCCGCGGTACGCCGCAGCTTGGTGGGTGGGGAGCCGATCCAGGACGTCCCACGCTTGGCCCGCGACCGTGCGGGTGCCGCCGACAGCACCGCGACCAGGCCACCCTTGGGCACCTTGCGCCCCGGTGCCGCCATGCCGGAGTTGCCGATGAAGGCGTGCTTGCCGACCCGCACCTCTTCGATCCGCAGCCAGCCACCGCCCAGCTCGTAGCCGCCGATCAGCGTGTCGTCGGCCAGGAACGCGCCGTCGTCCACGGTGACCAGGCTGGGGATCATCAGCACGGTGGACGCCTCCACCTCCTTGCCGATGGTGGCCCCCAACGCCCGTAGCCAGGCGGGGGTGAGGAAGCTGGAGTAGAGCGGGAACAGCCAGGTCCGGGCCTCGTCGAGCACCCGGATGATCGACCAGGCCTGCCACGACAGGCGGGACTGGACGGGGTAATGGCCCGGCGCCAGGCCACGGCTGAGCAGCCGCACCAGCGCCCAGATCAGCACCGCCAGGCTGAGATAGCCGACCAGCACCGCGGGCAGCAGCCAGGGCAGCACCGCCACCAGCGCACCGCCGGCCGAGGTGGACGCCGCCAGCGCCGGCCACAGCACCGCCAGCCCGACCAGACTGGCCAGCAGCGGCAAGCCTGCGATCAGCACACCGGTCGCCGCGTAGGCCGCCAGCCAGACCGGCTTGTTGGCCGGCTGCTCCGGCCAGGGTCCGCGGGCCTGGTCGCGCACCTTCACCGCCGGCGAACCCGACCAGTACTCGCCGGTGCCGACCCGTCCGAACACCGACGAACCGGGCGCCACTTCGGCGCCCGCGCCGACGTCGGTGCCGGCGCACAGGGTGCTGCGGGCCCCGATCCGGGCACCCTTGCGGACCCGGATCTCGCCGATGATCAGCCGGTCGCCGTCCAGCCAGTGGCCGCTCAGGTCGACCTCGGGTTCGATCGAGCAGGCCTCGCCCAGCCGCAGCAGCCCGGTCACCGGCGGGGTGCTGTGCAGGTCGACGTGGGGTGCGATCCGGGCACCGAGCAGCCGGGCGTACCAGCGCAGCAGCACGGCGCCGGCGATCGATTCGGCACCCATCTCGTCGGCGAAGCGTTGCGCCAGCCACAAGCGCAGATGTACCTTGCCGCCGCGGGGATACTCACCCGGCCCGATGCCGGCCAGGATCAACCGGACCCCGGCGGCGGTCACCAGCATCCGGGTCGGCGTCAGGATGAACAGGACCGCCCCGGTCACGATCCACCACCAGGACAGCGTGGGCAGCCAGGTCATTCCGGCGGCGTGGGCCAGGTTGGCGCCGGCGGCGGCCCAGATCGTCCAGCGCAGACCGGGAATGGTGCGCAACGGCAACAGTGCTGCGAGCTGTCCGCGTTGGGTCTTGACCGGGACCGGCCGGACGTTCGAGTTCAGTTGGGACGCCGGGGTGGCCATCTCGTCCAGATGGTCGGCGAGCGCCGCCAGCCGGGGGTGGTCGTAGATGTCGGCGACGGTCACCTCGGGATGGCTGCGGCGCAGCAGCGACACCATCTGGGCGGCGCTGAGCGAGCCGCCGCCCAGGTCGAAGAAGTCGGCGTCCAGCGAGCCGACGCGGGTGCCGAGCACCGCCTCCCAGTGGTCCCGGACCATCGCCCGGGTGCCCGCGAGTTGCAGCTCGGGACCGTCGCCGCCGGCGTCCGGCAGCGGCCAGGGCAGCGCGTCCCGGTCGATCTTGCCCGAGGTGCGGGTGGGCAGTTCGTCGACCACCGCGAGTCGCGGCACCAATGGCGCCGGCAGCCGTTTCCGCAGCGTGGCCAGGGCAGCGTTGGTGTCGAAACCGTCCTCGACGGCCAAGTAGCCGACCAGCAGCTGAGTACCCGAGCCGGTGCGCCGGACGGCGGCCGCGGCACCGCTGACCCCGTCCAGGTCGAGGAGGGCGTTGTCGATCTCACCCAGTTCGATCCGGCGTCCGCCCACCTTCACCTGGTCGTCGGCACGCCCGACGAACAGCAGTCCGGCTTCGTCGTTCACCACCAGATCGCCGGAGCGGTAGGCCCGCTCCCAGCCCAGGGACGGCATCGGTGCGTATTTCTCGGCGTCCTTGACCGGGTCGAGGTAACGGGCCAGCCCGACGCCGCCGATGATCAGTTCGCCGGTTTCGCCGGCCCACACCGGGTTGCCGTCCGGGTCGACGACGGCGAGGTCCCAGCCGTCGAGCGGTAGCCCGATCCGGATCGGCGGTTCGCCGGTCAGTTTCGCGCCGCAGGCCACCACGGTCGCCTCGGTGGGTCCGTAGGTGTTCCACACCTCGCGTCCGGGCGTGACCAGCCGGGCGCCGAGTTCGGGCGGGCAGGCCTCGCCGCCCAGGATCAGCAGCCGGACCCGGCGCAGCGCCTCGGCCGGCCACAACGACACCAGGGTGGGCACCGTGGAGACCACGGTGATCCGGTTGGCCAGCAGCCACGGACCCAGGTCCATCCCGGAACGGACCAGCGATCGGGGTGCCGGCACCAGACAGCAGCCGTAGCGCCAGGCCAGCCACATCTCCTCACACGAGGCGTCGAAGGCGACGCTCAACCCGGCCATCACCCGGTCGGCGACACCCAGCGGCGCGTCGGTGAGGTAGATGCGGGCTTCGGCGTCCACGAAGGCGGCGGCGCTGCGGTGGCTGACCGCCACCCCCTTCGGCTTGCCGGTGGAGCCCGAGGTGAAGATCACCCAGGCGTCGTCGTCCAGGCTCGGATCGACCCGCTCGACGGCCGGACGGGTGGGGCCGCGGGGGTCGATCTCCAGCTTGTTGCCGATCACGGCGCGGACGTCGGCCTCGGCGAACACGGTGCGGGCACGCTCGTCCGGGTCGTCGGCGTCGACCGGCACGTAGGCGGCGCCGGCCAGCAGGATGCCCATGATCGCCACATAAAGGTCGGTGGTGCCGGACGCGATCCGCACTCCGACCTTGTCGCCGGGCCCGACGCCCAGACCGGCCAGCTCATCGGCCAACTCGTCGGCGGCGTCCGCGAAATCGGCGTAGCTGAGGACGGTGGCGCCGTTGTCGAGCGCGTCGGCGTCCGCACATTCGGCGACGGTTTCGCGGAAGATATCGACCAGGGTGCGGGGTGTTGGCGCGAGAGTGCGGCGCAACAGGCTCAACGAGGGCTCCTCGATCGGTGGGCGGCAGCGCCGTCCCGGCTGGGTCTGCATTATCGCCCGCGCGGACGAACGGACGGTGAACGGACGCGCACGGCGGGTGATCCCGAGCTCTCACCGTCATCCCGGGCTCCGACCCGGGATCTGCTTGCTGACGCACAAACCCGGTCTGTCGGAATCACGCGAGCCGGAGTAGCCTTGGCGTTCGGTATCACTCCGCTGGAAGGGAGGCGCGTCATGTTCGTCACTGTTCTGGGCGCGTTCGCGTCCCGTCCGTTCGAGGCCCGCATCCACTGAATCCTCGCGGCCGTCCGCCGCATCGCCGGGCCTCCCTCCACAGGAGAACCCGTTGTCACTCGACAATCCCGCAGCCTTCGACTGGGCTGCGCTGAGCTATACCGAAATATCCGAAGACCTCGGTGAGAACCAACGCTGGTCGACGTGGCGCAACGTCGACCGTTCCTCGCGCGGTCCCAAACCCCGCCCTGGCTGGCTGGTCACCTCGCAGGCGGCGCTCGACACCGAACTCGGCATCCTCAAGTCCGGCAAGGAGGCCGACGTCTTCCTGCTCGAACGTGCGGTGCCGCAGGCCGAATCCTGCCTGCTCGCCGCCAAGCGGTACCGATCGTCCGACCACCGGCTGTTCCACCGCGCCAGCAGCTACACCGAAGGCCGGCGCGGACGCGACAGCCGCGAGAACCGGGCCGTCCGGCTCAAGTCGCGTTTCGGTCGTGAAACCGAGGCCACCCGCTGGGCGCAGGCCGAGTTCGCCACCCTGAAGCGGCTGTGGGAGGGCGGCGTCCGGGTGCCGTACCCGGTGCAGATCGACGGCGGCGAGATCCTGATGGAGTTCATCGCCGAGGGGGACGCCGCCGCACCCCGGCTCGCCCAGTGCGGCCCGTCGGTGGACCAGTTGCGCTGGCTGTGGCCGCAGGTGGTCGAGGCGATGATCCGGTTCGGCCGACTGCAGCTGGTGCATGGCGACCTCAGCCCGTTCAACGTGCTGGTTCGCGGCCTAGACGGTGCCGAACCCGAGTTGGTGATCATCGACGTGCCGCAGGTGCTCGACTTGGTCAGCAACCCCAACGGCTTCGGCTACCTGGAGCGGGACTGTCGCACCATGGCCGACTGGTTCGTCCGCAAGGGCCTCGACGTGGACGCCGGAACCCTCCTCGCCGAGGTGGTGGGAGCTGCCTGGTAACCCCGCCCCGCCGTCGGGCGGGGCCCTCAGCAGCGGCCATGGCCGAAAGTTCGTATGCCAGGGGACGGTTCTCTCGCGTTCGAATCTCGCATGCCGGGGGACGGTTCTCTCGCGTTCGAAATTCGCATGCCGGGGGACGGTTCTCCGGCGTTCGAAATTCGCATGCGCAAGAACCGTCCCCGGAAGTGCGAATCTCGAATGTGCGAGAACCGTCCCCCGAGGTGCGAGGGTTTGATTCGGGATCTCGGGCGGCAACCAACGTCCCTAGACTGAGCGGCGTGACCGACTTCGACCTGGACCTGCCGCTCATCCATGCCGGGAAGGTGCGCCGGCTTTACGCGATGCCCGACGGCACGATCCTGATGGTGGCGACAGACAACATCTCGGCTTTCGATCAGGTGCTGTCGACGCCCATCCCCGATAAGGGCGCGGTCCTGAACCAGTTGTCGCTGTGGTGGTTCGAGCAGCTCGCGGACGTGGTGGGCAACCACGTCGTCAGTACTGACGTCCCGGACGGCGTCCGTGGCCGGGCGGTGGTCGTCGAGCAGCTCGAGATGATCCCGGTGGAGTGCGTCGCGCGCGGCTACCTGACCGGATCGGGCTGGGCCGAGTATCAGGCGTCCGGAACCGTGTGCGGCATCGAGCTGCCCGCCGGGTTGGTCGACGGCTCGCGGCTGCCGCAGCCGATCTTCACCCCCGCCATCAAGGCACCGTTGGGCGAGCACGACGAGAACGTCGACTTCGCCACCATCGTCGACCTGCACGGCGCCGAACTCGCCGACCAGTTGCGCGAGCTCACCCTGGCGATCTACGCCCGCGCCGAAGGGATCGCCCGCGGTCGCGGCATCATCCTGGCCGACACCAAATTCGAGTTCGGACGCCGCGCCGACGGCTCGGTGGTGCTCGCCGACGAGGTGCTGACCCCCGACTCGTCCCGGTTCTGGGACGCCGAACTCTGGCAGCCCGGGGTGGCGCTGCCGTCCTTCGACAAGCAGTTCGTCAGGGACTGGCTGACCCACGAATCGGGCTGGGACAAGGCGTCCGACACCCCGGCGCCGCTCTTGCCGGACGAGGTCGTCGCCGCCACCCGGGCCAAGTACGTCGAGGCCTACGAGAAGCTCACCGGCCGCACCTTCACCGGCTGAATCGCGAAGCAGTTACCTCTCGCGAACGAATAGCTTAAGATGCTGAACACAAGCTGAGAGTCAGCTTGGAAAATTCAGCAAAGGACAACCCCCCGTGTCCCGATCCCCCCGTTCCACCTCCATCGGCTCGTCGGCTCGTCGCCGCACCGCGATCCTCGCGCTCGGCCTGTCGTTGCCCCTGCTCAGCGTCTCCCCGGCCGCTGTTCAGGCGGTCGCCGACCCGCTCGCTCCCCAGGTCGCGGCCGTGCCCACCGCGTCCGGCACCGGCAATTCTCTTCGGGTGGCCAGCTTCAATGTGCGCTGCGCCAACTGTTCGATCACCATGCGGGTCAACAGCCGCGAGAAGAGATGGGAGACCCGCCGAGCCAAGGTGATCTCGCAGATCAAGGGCGAGAAGGTCGACGTCGTCGGCCTGCAGGAAGCCTCACCCGGCGTGCTCAAGGGCATCAAGGCCAATGTCTCCCAGTTCGAGGACCTCGCCAATCGCCTCGGCGGCAGCTACCGGCTCACCAACAACAAGCGCTACGGGTGCGCCAAGAGCAACAGCTACAAGAACTGCAAGAAGGTGAACAACGGCGCGGCGGCCGACGTCCGGATCATCTACAACAGCAGCCGGCTGAGCCTGCTCGATCAGGGTTCGAAGCAACTCGACAACGAGAAGGCCACCTCCGGCCCGCGGTTCGTGGCCTGGGCGATCTTCAAGGACCGCACCGACGGGCGGAGGTTCTTCGTCGCCAACGCCCACACCGAGCCCGGTCAGAGCAAGAAGACCCGCGCGCTGCGCAAGAAGCAGGCGGCGAAGATCATCGCCGAGATCAAGGCCAAGAATCGTAGCCGGCTGCCCGTGGTGATGCTCGGCGATTTCTCCGCGACCAAGCTGACCTCGGCCAACCAGGTCTACGACGCGATGATGAGGTCGGGCCTGGTGGTCGACCCGCTCGGCAACACGCACAAGATGAAGTCGACCAGCAAGGCCTCCGCCCAGAAGCTGATCAACATCAAGTACGACACCTTGAACAACTTCAAGTCCAAGCCGACCAGCCGCAAGAACTACGCGCTGGGCGCCCACATCGACTACATCCTGACCGCGAAGTCGATCAAGGTGCTGGAGTACAAGGTCGTCATGGACCTTAAGTCCAACGGCAGCTTCTCCGGCGTCATCCCGTCCGACCACAACATGGTGCGCGCGACCATCAGGCTGTCCTGACGCCTCACCTGCCGCGGTCCACTCGACCGGCACGACGGCTCCTCACCTTCGGTGGGGAGCCGTTTCGGTTCTTCTCCGGACGAGGGTGGGACGGCCGCCGTGGAAGTGTCCGGACGCCGTCGCGCGCACCGATAGGCTGTGCCGCATGGCGCGCGTGATCGTGGATGTGATGCCCAAGCCCGAGATCCTGGATCCCCAGGGCAAGGCCGTCACCGGAGCCCTGAAGCGGCTCGGGTTCGATGGACTGACCGTCCGGCAGGGCAAGCGGTTCGAGGTCGACGTCGAGGGTGACCTCACCGACGAACGGCTCGACCAGGTGCGTGAGGCGGCCGAGAAGCTGCTCGCCAACACCGTGATCGAGGCCTTCGACGTCCGGGTCGAGCAGTGAGCCGGATCGGCGTCGTCACCTTTCCCGGTTCGCTCGACGACCACGACGCGCAGCGCGCGGTCAAGCTGGCCGGCCACGAGCCGGTGGCGCTGTGGCACGCCCACGAGTCGCTGCAGGGTGTCGACGCGGTGATTCTGCCCGGCGGGTTCTCCTACGGCGACTACCTGCGATGCGGGGCGATCGCCCGGTTCAGCCCGATCATGACCGAGGTCATCGCCGCGGCGAACCAGGGCCTGCCGGTACTCGGCATCTGCAACGGCTTCCAGGTGCTGTGCGAATCGCATCTGCTGCCCGGCGCGCTGATCCGCAACGACGTCCGGACCTTCGTCTGCCGCGACCAGAAGCTGCGGGTCGAATCGGTCGACACCGTCTGGAGTTGCGCCTTCGAGGCCGGCCAGGAGATCACCATCGTGCTGAAGAACGGCGAGGGCGGGTTCGTCGCCGACCCCGACACGATCGCCCGCCTCGAGGGTCAGAACCAGGTCGTCTTCCGCTACCTCGACGGCAACCCCAACGGCTCGATGAACGACATCGCCGGCATCACCAACGCCCGCGGCAACGTCGTCGGCCTGATGCCGCACCCCGAGCACAACATGGAGGAACTCACCTCGCCGAGCCTGGACGGACGCGGCTTCTTCGCCTCGCTGGAGCACTTCCTCTCCGCGGTCGTCCCCGGCTGAGCCGGTCCTGCACCATCGCTGGTTGAGCGTGTCTGCGCCACCGCCGGTTGAGCTTGTCGAAAACCCGGATCTCGACAAGCTCGATCAACGGAGTTCGATCAACGCGGCCTCGATCAGCGGGACGCCCGATAGACCCGGCTGCTGAGCGGGCCCTGGTCCAAATCTGCCAACAACTCAGCCCCGTTCAGCGCGTCCCCGCGGGGCACGCCCAACTCGAACGACGGCCAGTTCATCGCCAGGAACTCGACGAACCGATCCTTGATCCGGTCCGACGTGAACGTCTTGCCGAGCGCACACACCACCGGCGGTTCGTGCCGTCCGAGTTCGACCCGATGCGCCGCCGCGATGACCGCCTCGCTGAGATGTGCGGCCGCCTTGTCCAGGATGTTCCGGGCCACCGGGTCGGTGGCCGCCGCCTCGTCGACCTTGGCCGCGTAGGACGCCACCCGCGCCACCCGGTGGGGATCGCTCTGCAGCTCCAGGTAGGCGAGTTCCAAATCGTCGAAGTCATCGGCGAACACCTCGGTCAGCACCGTCGACTGGCGGCGTCCGTCGTAGCCGCGCAGGGCGGCCTCGAGCGCGTTCCGGCCGATCCAGTACGCCGAGCCGGCGTCGCCGGCCAGCCAGCCCCAGCCGTCCACCCGGGCCACCTCGTCGGGGCCGACCGCAAGGGTGACCACGCCGGTGTCGCAGGCGATCACCACGCCTTCGGCGTTGCCGAGTGCCCCGAGGTAGCTGGTGGTCGAGTGATGGGCCAGGGCGACCCGGTCGATCGGGGTGTCCCGCAATGCACTCAGCATCGCCACGGCGTCCGGGCGGTCCAGGCCGGGGGAGCCGCAGGTCAGGACGCCGGGCTGCGCGCCGCTGTCGTCCAGGATCGTGCGCACCCGCCCGGCGATCTGCGGCTCGACCGGACGGCCGGTGTCGATGCCGGCGCCGGAGCCCCCCAGAAAGCCCGGGCCGCCGGAGATGCTCCAGGAAATACCGGTCTGCCCGCAGTCGATGGCCAGCACGCCGCTCGTTGAGTCGGACATCAGCCTCACCGCCCTCCCTCGGTTCGAATTCTAGGCCCGCGAGCACGGCGCCACGCCCGATACGTACCCAAACCTCGGCCTCGGGACACGCACCGGACGAGGGCGCCGAGACGGTAACTTGTGGGCGTGGTCGACACCGTGACGCATGCCGCCGAAACCCCCGATCTCGAGCAGCCCTGGGCCGCTCTGGGCCTGAAGGAGAACGAGTACCTGGAGATCCGACAGATCCTCGGACGCCGGCCGAGTTCGTGCGAGCTGGCCATGTACTCGGTGATGTGGTCCGAGCATTGCTCGTACAAATCGTCCAAGGTGCACCTGAAGAAGTTCGGTGAGCTGGGCCGGGACACGCCGCGCGGCAAGCTGCTGGCCGGCATCGGCGAGCAGGCCGGCGTGGTCGACATCGGCGGCGACTGGGCGGTCACCTTCAAGATCGAGTCGCACAACCACCCCTCCTACGTGGAGCCCTACCAGGGTGCGGCCACCGGGGTGGGCGGCATCGTCCGCGACATCCTCGCCATGGGCGCCCGGCCGATCGGCGTGATGGACCCGCTGCGCTTCGGCCCGCTGGACGCCCCCGACACCGCCCGGGTGCTGCCCGGGATCGTCGCCGGCGTCGGCGGCTACGGCAACTGCCTGGGCCTGCCGAACATCGGCGG
>JBDHZN010000064.1:0-15468 GCA_039811845.1 Micropruina sp.
CGAGGCCGTCGTCACCATCCTGAAGCGCAGCGGTGACTGGCAGAAGTTCACCGGCGAAACCTCGGAGTCGGGCATCGCCCCGCAGCCCGAGAAGGCCGACAAGGTCGCCCGGTTCAACGCCGCGCTGGCCGAGGCCGACGACGCTCCCGCGAGCGGCGCCATCAGCACCGGCAAGAAGAAGGCCGCCGAATCGGACGCGGCTGCCGCCGCCGACGAGGCCTGATCGTGCTCGCCGACGCCCTGGAGCACCTGGTGCGCGGCCTGGTCGCCAACCCGGACGACGTCCGGGTCACCGATTCCGACCGGCGTCGTCCGCGCACCCTGGAGGTCCGGGTCCATCCCGAGGACATCGGCAAGGTGATCGGACGCCAGGGCCGCACGGCGGGCGCGCTGCGCACCGTCGTCGGTGCCCTGGCCGGCCGCGAGACGGTGCGGGTCGACTTCGTCGACGTCGACCGCCGGCAACGCCAGCGCCGCCGCTGACCTTCCCAACACATCGGACGCCCTCGAGCCTGCTCGGGGGCGTCCTCGTGGACTTTCAGGAGGAATGATGGCGCACACCGTGGACGTGGTGGTCGGCACCGTCGGACGCGCGCACGGCCTGCGCGGCGAGGTGACGATCCGGCTGTCCAGCGACTTCCCCGAGGAGCGCTTCGCACCCGGGGCAGTGTTGCGTGCCGGCACGGTCACCGGTGAGCGCCTGGAGGTGAAGGCCAGCCGTTGGCAGGGGGACCTGTTGGTGGTCACCTTCCACGGTTACACCGATCGGTCGCGTGCCGAGACGCTGCGCGGCACCGAACTGTGGGCGCAGGTCGAGGTCGGTGAGTCCGACCCGGGGGAGTTCCATGACGCGGCGCTGGTCGGCCTCGAGGTGCGCTCCGGGGGCGTGGTGAGGGGCCGGATAGCCTCGATCGTGCACAACCCCGGGCAGGATCTGCTCGTCGTCCGCTCCGAGGCCGATGAGCATCTGGTGCCGTTCGTCACCGAACTGGTGCCGGTGGTCGACCTGGCGACAGGAGTCGTCGAGGTGGTCGACCTGCCCGGATTGTTCGAACCCGCACCGAGCCAGGAGGGCCGATGAGGCTCGATATCGTCAGCATCTTTCCCGAGTACTTCGCCCCGCTGCAGCTGTCGCTGGTCGGCAAGGCGATCCGCGCCGGCACGCTGGACGTCGCCGTGCACGACCTGCGCCGCTGGACCCACGACCGGCACCGCACCGTGGACGACACCCCCTACGGCGGGGGTGCCGGCATGGTGATGAAACCCGAGCCGTGGGGTGAGGCACTGGACGAGCTGCTCGCCCTGCCCGGTCATGAAGCGGACGAGCCGGTGCTGATCGTGCCCACACCGTCCGGGGCGCCGTTCACCCAGCAGATCGCGCACGAGTGGGCCGCCGAGAAGCGGCTGATCTTCGCCTGCGGACGCTACGAGGGCATCGACGCCCGGGTCGTCGAACATGCCGCAACCCGGATGCGGACCGCCGAGGTCAGCCTCGGCGACTACGTGCTGAACGGGGGAGAGGTCGCCGCACTGGCGATCATCGAGGCCGTGGTGCGGCTGCTGCCCGGTGTGCTGGGCAATCCGGCGTCCCTGATCGAAGAGTCGCACGCGCCCGGCCAGGACAACCTGCTGGAGTACCCGACCTACACCAAGCCGGAGAGCTGGCGCGGGTTGAACGTGCCCGAGGTGCTGCTGTCGGGCCACCACGGCCAGGTCGCCGCATGGCGTCGCGAGCAGGCCTTGGATCGGACCCGGGAACGGCGTCCGGACCTGCTCTGAGCGAACCGCGCCAGCGGGTGGTCGATGCGTCGGCACTCGGGTCTCGGCAAAGACCGACCAGTGGTGGTCAGCTCCGTCCGGCCGTGAGCGCGCGCCGCAGCGACGAGATTCCGATCACGCCGCGCTCGTCGGCGAGGTCGATGCCGGTCCGCAGCAGTGCGGGTGCGCCGGGCTCGCCGAGGTCCTCGACCACGCAGATCGCGTCCGGGAAGGCGTCATCGCGGGTGAAGTGACTGACCGTCACGATGTGGGCGATACCGGCCGCGGCCGCCGCCCGGGCCCCGCCTCCCGAATCCTCGATCACAACGGCGTCGGCCCGATCCAGTCCCAGTTCGCGCAGCGCCAACAGGTAGATGTCGGGGGCCGGCTTCTTGGCCGGCACGACGTCCCCAGCGAAGATGCCGGCGAGCCGTTGCCGGTTCGCCGGGCCGAGCACGGCGTCGGCGACCGATTCGACGCTGGCCAGCGCCGAGGTGGAGGCGATGGCCACCAGCCAGCCGGCGTCCAGTGCTTCCTCGACAAGCCGGCGGATGCCCGGGCGTGCCGGAATCGTGCCGGAGCCGACAATGGTGCGGTACGCGGCGCTCTTGCGGACGTGGAGATCGGCGACGAAGGCATCCGTATCGCCGCCGGGCACTTCCGCCTCCGGATGGTCGGCGAGGTAGGTCAGCATTCGTTCCTTGCCGCCACCCACCTTGAGCAGCTCCTTGTAGTCGTCGTCGGACCACCGGTAGGTCAGTCCGCGTTCGGCGAAGACCTGGTTGAAGGCGACCAGGTGGCCGTTCAGCTCGGTCTCGGCGAGAACGCCGTCACAGTCCAGGATCAGCGCGTTGGTCATCGTGCCACCCCGTTCCGCCCCGCCGAGCCGAAGATGGCCGCATAGCCGCGCAGGACGTCCTTGGAGGCCTCGGTCACCTGGTCGAAGAGCCGGACGGGTTCCCACTTGCCGGTCGCCTCGCACTCCTTGAGATGCGCCAGCGAGGCCTTCATGTAGGCGAGCTTGAGTGCCGTGGAGATGTTGATCTTGCCGACCCCGGCCTTGATGAAGTCGTCGAACTCGGCGTCGGAGAGGCCGGTGCCGCCGTGCAGCACGATCGGCAGTTCGGATTTGGCGCGGATCTCGCGCACCCGTTCGGGCAGCAGCACGGGCCGGGCGCTGTACATGCCGTGGGCCGTGCCGAGTTGCGGAGCGAGCAGGTCCGTACCGGTGTCGGTGGCGACCTCGAGCAGCTGGTCGACCGTGTAGGCGTGGTGCGCCTCGTCGGAGCCGACGCCGTCCTCGACACCGATGATGTTCTCGATCTCACTCTCGACGGTGACCCCCGCGTCGTGCGCCTCGCGGACGACCTCCGCGGTCTCCCGCCAGGCCTGTTCCAGATCGCGATCCGAGGCATCGAAGAGCACCGACGTCCAGCCCCGGCGGATCACCTCGGTGATCACCGCGCGGTCGGGGCAGTGGTCGAGGTGGAGCGACACCCCGACCGACGCGCTGTCCGCGGCGTCGCGGGCGGCGAAGTGGAGGATCCCAGCGCCGGTCGACTTCACCGTTTTGACCGACGTCTGCAGGATGACGGGTGAGCCGACCTCGTCCGCGGCCTCCACCACGGCCTTGATGGTCAGCGGATCGACGATGTTGATCGCCGGGACGGCGTACCCGTCCTGTTGTGCTTGCCGGACGAGGGTCAGCGTGTTGACGTAGGGCATGAGGCCTCCGTTTGGATGGGATGGAGATGCGAAAAGCCGGTCATGCAGTCCTGAACGACTGCATGAGGCACCGGTTGCCCGGCGGGCAGAGGGATCAGATCGACAGGTCGTCCACGCCGTCGCCGACCAACTTCGTGGCATCGACCAGGATGCGCTCGAGGTGTTGGTTGGTGACCAGCCTGGCGGCATCGACATCGCGATCCGCGATCGCCTCGGCGATCGCGCCGTGTTCGGCAAGCGTGTGTGGCTGCGTCGCCAAGTAGCTGATCGGCCGCCGGTAGGAGTCGCGGAGCATGGTGTTGATCGGCAGGATGAAGGCGATCACGAAGGGATTCTGCGTCGCGTGGGCCACCGCCATGTGGAAGGCGAGGTCGGCGTCGAGGCAGGCGGCGTAGTCGTCGAGATGAGTCCTCGCCTGCTCGATGGTGGCCTGCATGCGCCGCAGGTCGTCGTCTGTCCGGTTCAGCGCCGCCAGCGCCGACATGTCGCACTCGGTCATCTGGCGCAGCTCCATGAGCTGCCGGAAACTCGCCTCGCCGCGCTGTAGCAACACCCGGAACCGTTGTACCGTGACGTCCGGATCGGGTGCCAGCACGGTCATGCCGCGGCCCGGGCGGATGTCGACGAGTCCGCGGTCCTCGAGCAATCTCGCGGCCTCGCGGACGACCTGCCGGCTGACGCCATAGGTCTCGGCGATGCCCTTCTCGGTCGGCATCTGGGCGCCCACCGAGTATTGGCCGTCGAGCAGGCTTGTCTCGAGCTGATCGGCCAGCCAGACGGGCAGCCGCGCGGGACGCAAGGCTGCCGGCGGTCCCGCGTGCGACTCGGATGAGCCCACCGATTGACCGATCATGTCGATCATCATATGACCCCGTCCGCCGCCTCGCGAGCCGCTTCGCCAAAGCACGCCGGATTCCGCTGCGCTGCCTGCAACGAAACTCCGATGTCGATTGACGGGTCATGTTGATCATCATATGATCTGCTCCAGTGCGGATCGCAAGTCCCCTCGCACGATGTCCCCGTCGAAATGGAGTGGCAGATGACTGACCCGGCCTTGGCCCGAGCGGCGAGTGGGTCGTCCACCCGGCTGGTGGTGGCGGTTACCGACACGGCGGTCCCCGACGACACGCTCGAGCGCCAGCTGGCGGACGCCGAAGGCGCGAGCTATCGGCATTGGGATGGCGCGGGCGACGTCGGGGACGTCCTCGACGGCGCGCATGTCGTGTTCACCAACTTCGTGCCGCTCGGCCCGGAGGAACTCGGTCGCCTCGCCGAGGACGCGGTGCTGATCCGGTACGGCATCGGGGTGGACAACGTCGACCTTGCCGCCGCGGCCGCCGTCGGTGCCACGGTCTGCAACGTCCCCGACTACGGCGCCAACGTGGTGGCCGATCAGGCCGCGATGACTGCGGTGATGCTGGTCCGCCGGATCCGGGAGTTCGACGCCGCGCTGCATCGGGGCGAAACTCCCGTGCAGGCGGCATTCGGCGCCATTCCGAGCCTGGAGAGCCGGGTCGTCGGCCTGGTCGGCGCCGGCCGGATCGCCCAGCTGACCGCGGCCCGGCTGCAATCCTTCGGGTGCCGGGTGATCGCCTTCGACCCCTACGCGGACGCGGACGGGTTGCGCGAGCGGCAGATCGAGCTCGTCGACTGGGACACGCTGCTCGTCGAAGCCGACATCGTCTCGCTGCACGCCCCGCTCACCGACGGCACCCGGCACTTGTTCGACGACGCGGCGTTCGGCGCGCTGCGCGAGGGCGCTTACCTGATCAACACCGCACGGGGCGGCCTGGTCGACCACGACGCCTTGATCCGCGCCCTCGACTCCGGACGCCTGGCCGGCGCCGCGCTCGACGTCACCGATCCCGAACCGCTGCCCGCCGACCATCCGCTGCGGTCCTACCCGCAGGTGATCCTCACCCCGCACATCGCCTTCTACTCGACCGAATCGATGGTCCGGCTGCAGTCCCTGGCCGTCGACGAGGGACGCCGTGCGCTGCGGGGCGAGCCGCTGCGCTGCCCGGTCCCGCTTCCCACCATCGGCGGTGCCGAGGGCACTCGGAACGGAGCCGACGCATGAGCCGGACGCCGTTGCACTGCAGTGCCTACATCGACGGAGAGTTCCGGCCCGGCGGCGAGCGCCGGGAGTGCCGTAACCCGGCCACCGGCGAGGTTGTGGCGACCTTCGACGTGGCCGATCGTGACACCGTCGACGCCGCGGTCGACGCCGCCAAGCGTGCCTTCGTCAGTTGGGGGAAGAGCTCCGGTTTCACCCGTGGGGCGATGTTCCGCAGGCTGGCCGAGATCACCCTGGGACACGTCGACGAGCTGGCCACCTGCGTCACCCTCGAGCAGGGCAAGCCGCTGGACGAGGCCCGTGGCGAGGTGCGCAAATTCGCCGAGGCGATGCGGTTCTACGGCGAGGAGGCCGAGCGCATCCACGGCGAGACGATCCCGAACGAGACCACCGACTACCTCTCGGTCGTGCTGCGTGAGCCGGTCGGCCCGGTGGCCGCCATTACCCCGTGGAACTACCCGGTCGAGCTGATCGGCTGGAAGCTGGGCGGTGCCCTGGGTGCCGGCTGCACGATGGTGATCAAGCCGTCCGAATACACCCCGGGTGCTGCGCAGCTGATCGCCGGGTACGTCGCCGAGGCCGGCTTCCCGCCGGGTGTGTTCAACGTCGTCCACGGCGCTGGCGAGACCGGGGCCATGCTGGCCGCCCATCCCGACATCGCCAAGCTCGGCTTCACCGGCTCCAGCCGCACCGGGCAGAGCCTGTTCCGCACCGTCGAGGGCATCACCCAGCTGACCATGGAACTGGGCGGCAGCTGCCCGCTGATCGTCTCCCGGCACGCCGACATTGAGCTGGCGGCCACAGGGGCCGTTCGCCGGTCGTTCCGCAACGCCGGCCAGATCTGCATCGCGATCAACCGCATCTACGTCGACACCGCGGTGCTGGACGACTTCGTCGACCGGATGGCCGAGCTGACCGCCGCGCTGACGGTGACCGACGGTTTCGCCACCCCGGACGCGGATGTCGGCCCGGTCACCATGGAGGAGATCCGGAGCCGGACAGCTGCGCACGTCGCCGACGCCGTCCAACGCGGCGCGCGCCTGGTGACAGGCGCCGAGGAGCATCCCTGCGGTGGCTTGTTCCGCAATCCCGCCATCGTGGCCGGCGCGCCGCACGACTCGCTGATCATGACCGCGGAGACCTTCGGCCCGGCGGTCGGCATCGCCGGCGTGGACTCCATGGACGAGGCCGTCGCCCACGCCAACGCCGTCTCGGGCGGCTTGGCCGCGTACCTCTACACCGATCATCTCGGCGAGACGATGCGCCTCGGCGCCGACCTCGATTTCGGCAACGTCGCGGTCAACTCGGTGGACGCCGGCATCATCAACGCCCCCTATGGCGGACGCCGCGAGTCCGGCTTCGGCGCCGAGCACGGCCGCGAGGGTCTCGAGGGGTACCTGCAGTACAAGCACCTCCGCATCCGGCACACCCACTGAACGCGGAGGAGGACTCCCTTGCTGAACGGAACCGGCCCGGACGCCCCGGCCGTGCGCGCCGTCGTGTTCGACCTCGACGGCACCCTGGTGGACTCGGCCGCCGACATCGCGGCCGCACTGTCGGACGTGTTCGAGGACGCCGGCCTGCCCCGCGTGGATGCCGAGACGGTGGAAGCCGCGCTCGGGTTCGGGGCCTTCCAGCTGGTCCGGACGGTCCTGGCCGCCGTCGACCCGGTGCGCGCCGCAAACGACGAAGAGGTCAGCGAACTGCTGGAGCGCTATCTGGTTCGCTACGCGGCTGATCCGGCTCGGTTCGCGACCGTTTACGCCGACGGGGTGGCAGCGGTGACCGTCCTGAGCCGGGCCGGCGTCCGGCTCGGCGTGTGCACCAATAAGGACACCGCACTGTCTGAGGCGGTGCTGAGTGCGGTCGGGCTCGGCGGCCTGATCGACGTCGTGCTCGGCCGGGACTCGGTGCCGCACCCCAAGCCCGACCCCCGGCACCTGCTCGACGTGCTGGAACGCCTGGGCGTCGACCCCGAGCACGCGCTCTACGTCGGCGACAACCCGATCGACGTCGCCGTCGCGCGCGGAGCCGGTACCGGCTATCGCCATGTGGCCTGGGGTGTGCCTGTCGCCGACGAGATGGTGCTCCTGCACCGCTTCGGCGACCTGCCGCCGCTGGCCGGCACATCCCTGCAACCCATCGATGACAAGGAACGTTGACATGGAGCCAGTCACACCACAGGACCACGCAAAGAAGGCGGTCGGCATCGCCGCCGTTGAGCGCTACGTCCGGCCCGGCATGCTGCTCGGCCTCGGGTCGGGCACGACCAGCCACTGGTTCGTCCGGGCGCTCGGTGCTGCGATGGCCGACGGCCTGGAGGGGGTGCGCGGTGTCACGACATCCAACGCGACCAAGGACCTGGCGAACTCGCTGGGCATCCCGCTGGTCGGCTTCGACGAGTTCGACCGCCTGGAGCTGGTCGTCGATGGTCCGGACGAGATCGATCACGACGGCCACATGATCAAGGGCGGCGGCGCCTGCCTGCTCTGGGAGCGGATCGTCGCCGACGCCGCGGACCGCTATCTGGTGGTCGCCGATACGTCCAAGCTCAAGGGCATGCTGGGCGCCTTCCCGGTGCCGATCGAGGTCATCCAGCACGGCTGGGAGTCGACCACCCGGTCGATCCGTCGTCTACTGGAACTGCACGGCTACCCGACCGATGTGCAGCTGGTCCGGCGGCTGGACCCGTCCGGATCCCCGGTGATCACCGACAGCGGCAACTTCATCGTCGACGCGCACCTGATCAGCATTCCTGACCCGTTGTCCCTGGATCGGGAGCTGAACTGGATCCCCGGTGTGGTCGAGAACGGCCTGTTCACCGGCCTGGCCGACGAGGTGATCTTCGCCGACCCCTCCGGCGCTATCACCGTCATGCACTGCGAGCACGCCGTGCCGGGCCGGGCGACCACCACCCCGCACGGATTGCGCGGCCTGCGGGCCACAAAGCAGTAGAGCGTCGCACCGGCGAGCTCATCGGCAGAGGGAGGACGCAGAGGAGGACAACCAAGGACGGCCCCGATCCACGACGATCACACCGGCCCATGGGTCAATGCGAGTGGCGCGCATCGACCCGACCCGGAGCCGGGTCAGCGCACACCCGCCACCCGACCCCAACCACTATCTCGTAAGGCATAGGTGCAGTTCCTATGCGGACTCTCGTACGTCGCCCCTTCCCCGAGCTCGGGTGCCGTCGGCCTTCGATCGCATGGTCGCGATCGGCGCAGGCCGGCAACGCGGCGCCAGCCGGCCATTCGACCGAGTCCACGAAGTTCAAAGGAGAATCCAATGGCCGCCTATCTCATGGGCATTGACGCCGGCACCACCGGCTGCAAGACGTGCATCTTCGACCTCGACGGGCACCTGATCGGCACGGACTACCGCGAGTACCCGTGCCAGTACCCCCACCCGGGCTGGGTGGAGCAGGTACCCGAGGACCTCGTCCCGGTCCTGTTCGACTGCGTCCGGGCCGCCATCCGCGACTCCGACGTCGACCCCGCGGACATCAAGGCGCTCGCCATCTCGACCCAGGGTTCCGTCTTCGGCGCCATGGACGAGAACTACGAACTGATCCGGCCGTTCATCGGCTGGCAGGACACCCGCGGCGTCGACTACGTCGCGAAGGTCCTGGCCGGCGAGTACATCGATCCCGATCGCCTCTACCAGATCTCCGGCTACCCGATCTCCACGGTGCCGTGCCTCACCAAGTACCTGTGGTTCAAGGACAACGAACCCGAAGACTTCGCTCGCACGACGCGGATGGCATCCCACCAGGACTGGTTGCTGAAGGTGTTCGGTGCCAAGGACTACTTCGTCAACGACACCGCCACCGCTTCCCGGACCGGCATCTTCGACATCGACGCCGGCGAGTGGAGCAAGGAGATCATTGAGGCGATCGGCCTGAACATCGACATGTTCCCCCGGATCGTGAAGGCCGGCGAGGTCGTCGGCACGGTGCCGCACGACGTCGCCGTGCAGACCGGCCTGGCCGAGGGGACGCTGCTGTGCGTCGGCGCTATGGACCAGAACTGCTCCACCATGGGCGGCGGCCTGGTCCGCGAGGGCACCGCCATCGCGGTGATCGGCACCTACGGCGCGACCTACGTGGTCACCGAGGAGTCGCGGCGCGATCCGAACGGCACACTGATCTTCAAGAACAACTCCGGCCCCGAGAACTTCACCGTCGAGGCAGCCTCGATCGCCTCCGCCAGCTGCTACCGCTGGTTCCGCGACACCATCTGCTCTCTGGAGATGGCGATGGCCAAGGAGTTCGGTGCGCTGGGCAACGCCTATCGGCTGATCAACAAGTTCATCGAGTCGGTGCCGCCGGGCGCCAACGGCCTGGTCTTCCTGCCCTACCTGCAGGGTGCGGCCAGCGGTCCGCGGGCCGATCCGTACGCCCGTGGCTGCTTCCTGGGCATCACTCTCGGCTCCACCAAGGCCGAGATGGCCCGGGCCGTCCTCGAGGGCATCACGCTCGAGATGCGCGACAACATCGAGTCGATCCGCAAGGTGGGCATCGCCGTGGACGACATCCGCGCGGTCGGCGGGGCCACCAACTCGTCGGTGTGGTGCCAGATGCAAGCTGACATGTACAAGGTTCCGGTCTCCGTGCTCGAGGTCGCCGAGACCGGGTGCCTCGGGGCGGCCATGTACGCCGGCATCGGGCTCGGGGTGTACTCCTCGCTCGACGACGCCGTTGGGCGTGCCGTCCGGATCAAGGCGGTGTACCAGCCGAACCCGGAGAACTACGGGCCTTACGACGAGGCGTATGCGCGCTTCGTCTCGGGTTACGAGGCGCTGGACGGAGGCGGCTTCTTCCGCACTCTGCACGAACAGCTGGCCTCCTGACCCATCGCTGGTTGAGCTTGTCGAAACCCTGTGTCTTCGGAGGTCTCGACAAGCTCGACCAACGGCCACCGACCCAAACCCACAACTGAGAACACGAGCCTAGGAGCACACGATGGAGTTCGACGGACGCGTCTGTATCGTCACCGGCGGCGCGAGCGGCATCGGTGAGGAGATCGCCCGGCAGTTCGGTGCCCGCGGCGCGACCGTGGCCATCGCCGACGTCCAGCTCGACAAGGCCGAACAGGTCGCCACCGCGATCACCGAGGCGGGGCCGGGCGCGGCCCTCGCCTTCGCCTGCGACCTTCGCTCGGTCGCCCAGATCGAAGCGGCTGGCGCCGCCATCATCGAGAGGTTCGGTCGTGTCGACGTCCTGGTGAACGCCGCCGGGCTGGCCAACCGGACGCCGCACGAGGACGTCACCGAGGCCGAGTGGGACCTGCTGAACGACGTCAACCTGAAGGGCCCGTTCTTCATGGCCCAGCAGGCCTACCGGGTGATGCTCGCGCAGGGCTCGGGGAAGATCGTCAACATCGCCTCGCACCGGGCGCACACCACCGACGGTCATCATCTGATCTATGCCGCCACCAAAGCCGGTATCCAGGCCGTTACTCGTGACCTGGCCGTGGCCGGAGGCCGGCATGGCATCGAGGTGAACACCGTCAGCCCGGGCTACGTCGTGACGCCGATGACCGTGCACAATCTGGAGAACCGCGACTGGCTCGACCAGATGCGATCGCGGATCCCGGTCGGACGCCTGCTGGAGATGCGCGAGGTGGCCAACGCCGTGTTGTTCCTGGCCTCGCCGGAGACCAGCGGGATCACCGGCCAGAACCTACTCGTCGACGGCGGCTGGACGGTGCACGAGTGACGAACCACACGGACACGCACCACACGGACAGCGGCGGCACGAAAACCGACCACAGGGACGAGGAGACAGTCATGGCCAACAGCGGTACGTCCGCAACCTGCGGGGCGCCGGCCTCCCTGCGGGGCACCGTCATCCCCGCGGTGACCCCCTTCCGGACCGACGAATCCCTCGACCTGGAAGCGTTCGCCGCGAACTTGGACCGCTGGGGGAGCACGGACGTGGTCGGCTACATGGTGCTCGGCACCAACGGAGAGTTCCGCTCGCTGTCCGACGACGAATCCCGGCAGGTGATCCGGCAGGCGGCCGCGCACTCCGGCGACAAGACGCTGATCGCCGGCGTCGGCCGGGACTCGCTGCACCACACGCTGGAGTTCCTGGCCTCGATCGAGACCGACGGGGTCGACTACGCCTCGGTGCTCACCCCGCACTACTTCGCCAAGGCGATGACCGGCACGGCGCTGGCCGACTACTACACGGCGGTCGCCGACTCTTCACCGGTGCCGGTGCTGATCTACGTGGCGCCCGGCTACGCCAACGGCGTCCTGGTACCGCCGGAGGTGCTCGCAGAGTTGGCCGACCACCCCAACATCGCCGGCATCAAGGACACCTCGAGCTCGTCGATGGCTGACTACATGCGCGCCGCCGGGGGCCGCGACGACTTCGCGGTGATCGCCGGCTCGCTGAACACCATCATGATCGCGCTCGAACACGGCGGACCGGGCGGGATCGTGTCGGCCGCCAACTATCTGCCGGCCGAGTGCGCCCGGCTGACCACGTTGTGGCACGCCGGCGAACGCGAGCAGGCGCTCGCCTATTACGAGCGGCTCAGCCGGCTGGCCAAGGCGACCGGAGCCGCCGGCGGGGTGGCCGGGGTGAAGGCATCGATGGACGTGCTGGGCTACGCGGGCGGCGCGCCGCGGCGTCCGGTCACGGCCCTGGACGATGACGCCAAGGCCCGGCTGCGCGCCACCTTCGACGCCGAACTCGGCGCCCTCGACTCCTACGAAGGATGACCACGGACATGCATTACCTATCGATCGATTTCGGCACCTCGACGGTCAAGGTCGAGGTGCTCGACTCCGATGCCCGCGCGCTGGCGTCCGCGTCGCACACCTATCCGCTGATCCGGCGATCCGGGCAGAAGGTCGAGGTCGACCCCGACGTCCTGTTCGACGCCATCTACGCCGCCTGCTCCGAACTCCCCGCTGACCTGCGCGACCAGGTCGGGGCGCTGTGCTACGACACCTTCTCGCCGTCCCCGGTGTTCCTCGGCGCGGACGGCGAACTGGCCTATCCCGGCATCGTCACGCACCTGGACCGCCGGTCCCGCACCGAGTCGCAGCGCATCCAGGACACCGTCGGCGCCGAGCGCTACATGCAGATCGCCGGCGTCCAGCCGTTCACCGGCGGCGTCGGCGCCCTGACCGTGCTGTGGATGCAGACCAACCAGCCGGATGTGCTGGCCCGGACCGCGCAGATCGGCCACCTGGCCAGCTACGTCGGTCACCGGTTCACCGGAGAGTGGGCGATCGACCGGGTGAACGCGTCGATGCTCGGCCTGTACGAGACGACCACCAACGGGGGCTGGTCGGCCGAACTCCTGGACGCCTTCGGGCTGGAGGGCCGCTGGTTCGGCCGGATTGCCCAGCCCGGCACCGTCCTGGGCCGGCTCGGGGGAGAGGAGGCGCAGCGTCTCGGCGTCCGGGCCGGCATCCCGGTCGGTGTCGGAACCAACGACATGGCTGCGGCCCAAGTGGGTGCCGGGAACGAGTCGTCCGGGAAGATCATGGATACCGCAGGCAGTTCCGACATGGTGTCGATCCTGGTCGACCAGCCGGTGACCGACCCGCACTACTACCTGCGCGGTGCCGCGACCCCCGGCCTGTGGCAGATCTACGCCACCACCGCAGGCGGCTTCGCGCTGGAATGGTTCCACCAGCAGTTCTGCCGTGACGTGTCGCGGGAGTACTTCGACGACGAACTGCTGCCGAGGGCGCTGGCGCTGTCACCGGACGACGCCGGGGTGAGTTTCGAGCCCTACCTGTCCGGCGACCGGCAGAGCCTGGCCCCGCGCACCGCGAGCTGGCACGGGTTGACCTTGAGCACCACCCGCGAAGAGATGCTGGCCGCCCTGATGGTGGCGATGAACCGGACCCTCACCGACACCGTGCGGCGTGCGGCCGGCGTGATCGACCTGGATCCGACGATCAAGTTGAGCGGCGGCATGTCTACCCCGGAGATCATTGCCCTGAAGAAGCAGATCTTCGACGGCTTCGACTTCGAGGTGGTGCGCAACTGCTCGATCATCGGAAACGTCCGGTTGATGCAGCGCTACGCGGACGTCGTTTCCTGACCCGGTCTTCGGGGAGGCACCTCGGCTATTCGGCTGGGGAAGCGGCGAAGGAAGAAGCCGGCCGGTGCGTGTGCCGGCTTGGGGAATCGTGCCCGATGACGTTCACTGGTCCGGTGAGTCTGCCCCCATCCCGACCTCTGTCGGCCGTCGTGTCCGTGCTCGTGCTGCTGCTCGTCGGCTGTGCCGCCCCCACCGGCGGGGTGACGACGAGCGCCTCGGCCGCTTCCCCGGCCGGCCCGGACGCAGCCTCGCCGTCCGGCAGCCCAGCCACGTCCGCAGCCCCGACCCCGGGCGCGTCCCCCACTGCAGTGGATTGCCGCAAGGCGAAATGCGTCGCTCTCACCTTCGACGACGGGCCTGGCCCGCAGACTCCGAAGCTGCTCGACACCTTGGTCAAAGAGAAGGTGCCGGCCACCTTCTTCCTGGTCGGCACGATGATCCGGCAGCACCCCGAGGTGGCCAAGCGGATCGCCACCACACCCGGCATGACGGTGGCCAATCACACCATCAGCCACCCGATGCTGACCCGCATCGCGGCGTCCAAGGCGCGCCAGGAGATCGTCGACAACACCAAGCTGATCACCAAGGTGACCGGCGTGAAGCCGCACTACCTGCGCCCGCCGTACGGCCTGCACAACGCCGCCGTGGACGCCGTCGCGCGCAAACAGGGCCAGGCGGTCGTGCTGTGGAGCGCCGGCGCCCTGGACTGGCAGTACAACAAGCCCGCCAAGATCGTCGAGGTCACCCTGCCGCAGATCGCTCCCGGGGCCATCGTGCTCGCCCATGACATCCATCCGTGGACCATCAAGGCAGTGCCGAGCCTGATCGCCAAGCTGCGCGCCAAGGGCTACACCCTGGTCAGCCTGGACGACATCCTCGGCCCGACCAAGCCCGGCAAGACCTACGTCCGCGGCCGCCACTGATCCCGAGGGCGGTTCTGTCGGTCACCACCCCGCCGTCCGACCGAGTCACGAGACCTTTCGTCTCAACCGCGGCGACATTGGCCGTCCGGTCAACACGGTTGCCGCAACGGGAATATGGTGACTCTCGTGGCGACGACGACTCTTTCCCCGCGCGCTCGGGCTGTCCGCTCATCAGTGGCCATGAAGGTCCTGATGGCGGTCACCGGCCTGATCATGATCGGGTTCCTGCTGATGCACATGTACGGCAATCTGAAGGTGTTCTTCGGTGCCGAATCCTTCGACCACTACGCCGAGTGGCTCAAGGGGGACATCCTGTACCCGTTGGTGCCCAAAGGCTGGTTCATCTGGATCTTCCGGTTCTTCCTGCTGGCAGCGATCGTGCTGCACATCTGGTCGGCGGCGACGCTGACCTTGCGGGCACGGCGGGCGCGGGGCACCAAATACGTCAACTCCAAGCCGATCCAGCAGACCTACTCGGCGCGCACCATGCGCTGGGGTGGGGTGATCCTGGCCGGCTTCCTGGTCTTCCACATCCTCCAGTTCACCTCCAAGACCATCAAGACGGGCTTCACCGGTGAGTCGGGGCCGTACGAGATGTTTGTGGTCTCGTTCCAGCAGTGGTGGCTGGTGCTGGCCTACGCGCTGTGGATGGTGACGGTCTGCATGCACATCAGGCACGGCTTCTGGAGCGCCTTCGCGACGCTCGGAGCGAATACCTCGGCCACCGCCCGCAAGTGGTTCAACGTGCTCGCCTACGCGATCGCCATTTTGTTGTATGTCGGATTCATGATCGCACCGCTCGCGGTGCTGTTCGGAGCGGTGAAGTGATGGCAACCCAGACCATTGAGCGTGAGGCGGCGACCACCGGCGGTGCGTACTGGCGCGAAGGTGCCGAGGTACACGACACCAAGGC
>JBDHZN010000065.1:0-15403 GCA_039811845.1 Micropruina sp.
CGACCCGTACATCCGCACCGTGGAGCGCGACGATCGTCGGGTGCCGTACTGGGAGGGCGGACCGGCCTACGCCGGCTGGGCGGACGGCTACTACGCCTCCTGGCGCGGCGACGGGCTGGTGGCCGACATCGGCCGGAACAACCTCTGACCGGCCGATGGCTCGTGCGCCGCGCCACCTGACGCCGACCCGGGCGGCGTTGGCCGGAGCCCTGGCCGCGCTGCTCGCCGGCTGCACCTCACCCATCATTGACTTCGACCCGACACCGACGACAAGCCCGGCGGGTTTTCCCTGCCCGGCGGCCGCCACCCCCGCGTCGATGTCACCGCAGGCGGTCGTCCGCGACGGCCGGGTGCAGATCGGCAAGGTGTCCTACCCGGTCGCCCCCGCGCCGTACGGGCCGCCGTCCAATCTCGAATACATGGCGTTCGGCAACCTGGTCGGTTCGCAGCACGCTTCGGTCGAGGCTGCCCAGGCCAACAGCATGGGCTGGGACTCGGTGGTCGCCCTGGCCAGGCTGAGTTCGGTGGACGGGGTTTGGGGTGGGCAGAGAGCGGCCGAGGTGGTCAGCCAATGTTCGCTGTCGATGACCTGGCGCGGCATCGACTACCACCCCGAGGTGCGTCGTGACGAGGAACTGACCGTCGACGGCCACCCCGGCTGGATCCGGATCACCGACCTGAGCTTCACCGTGCCCGGCATCCGCGCCACCAGGGAGGTGCAGACGGTCATCGCCGTCCAGGTCGGCGACGAGAGCTACACCTACCTCAGCTACCTGCCCAACACCGCCGAGAACCTGAAGGCGACCCTGGACGCCACCCGCGAGGGGCTGCGCGTCGACGACTGACCCGAGGTCAGTAGGTGACGGACTCCAGCGCGCCGCTGTGCAGCCGGCGGGCGGCCTCGGCGATCGAACCGGTCAGCGACGGGTAAACGGTGAAGCTCTCAGCGACCTGGTCGACGGTCAGCTTCTCCCGGACGGCCAGCGACAACGCCTCGATCAGCTCGCTGGCGATCGGGGCCACCACCACGCCGCCGATCACGATCCGGGTGGTGGGCAGGCAGAAGATCTTCACGAAGCCGTCGGCGATGCCGCGCATCTTGGCCCGCGGGTTGGTGTGCAGCGGCAGCATCACCGCCGAGCCGGCGACCACCCCCGAGTCGAGTTCGGCCTGGCTGACGCCGACGGTGGCGATCTCGGGCGCGGTGAACACGTTGGCGGCGACGGTGCGCAGATTGAGCGGGCCGACGGCGTCGCCAAGCGCGTGCCACATGGCGATCCGGCCCTGCATCGCGGCCACGGAGGCGAGCGGGAACACCCCGGTGCAGTCACCCGCCGCGTACACGCCGCGGGCGCTGGTGCGGGAGACCTTGTCGACCCGGATGTAGCCGCGGTCGTCGACGTCCACGCCGGCCGACTCCAGGCCGATGCCGGCGGTGTTGGGCGTGGAGCCGACCGCCATCAGGCAGTGCGATCCGGTGACGGTCCGCCCATCGGCCAACTCGACCACCACCTCGTCGCCGACCACCCGGGCGGCCTGCGCCCGGGAGCGGGACAAGATGGTCATGCCGCTGCGTTCGAACACCTGCTGGACGACGCGGCCCGCGTCGGCGTCCTCGCCGGGCAGCACCTGGTCGCGCGAACTGACCAGGACGACGTCGGCCCCGAGCGCGTTGTAGGCGCTGGCGAACTCGGCCCCGGTCACCCCGGAGCCGACCACGATCAGCCGCTTCGGCAGTTCGCTCAGCCCGTACAACTGTGTCCAGGTCAGGATGCGTTCGCCGTCCGGCCGCGCGGCGGGCAGCTCGCGCGGCGTGGTGCCGGTGGCGAGCAGGATGATGTCGGCCCGCAGCCGCTCCTCACCGTCGGCGGTGGTGGCGACCACCCGCTCGGTACCGTCGAGGCGTCCGCTGCCTTCGATCAACCGGACGCCCTCGGCCGCCAGCCGGCTGCGAATATCGCCGGACTGGGCTGCGGCAAGCCGCAACACCCTGCCGTTGACGGCGGCCAGGTCGACCCGGAACGCTCCCGCCAGGTCTTCGGCGCCGTCGAGGCGCAGACCGAGTTCATGCGCCCCACGCAGGGTGGTCATCACCTCGGCGGTCGCGATCAGGGTCTTGGACGGCACCACATCGGTGAGCACCGCCGAGCCACCCGGGCCGCGGCGCTCGATGAGAGTCACCCGTCCACCCAGCTGACTGGCCACCAGGGCCGCCTCGTAGCCGCCGGGACCGCCGCCGATGATCACCACGTCCGTCACGACGGGCATTCTTGCACCCGGACATTACGGACGCCGCACGAGTAGGCTCGGCGGGGTGCCGCGCGACCGATCCACGATGACCCTCGGGCTGCTGTGCGCCCTGCTCGTCGGAGTCGCCGTGCTGATGATCGCCTTCGGATTACCCGAACAGACCCTGCTGCAGCAGCGGCTGCTCCAGCTGTACTCGGTGCCGCTGTCCGGTGCCCTGGCACTGGGTGTGAGGCATCTGGCCAGCAAGCTGCCGCGGCTGGAACCGGCGACCCAGGTCGTGCTCGGGGTGGCCGCGGCAGCGAGCCTGCTGGGGGTGGCCGGCATGGCCGTCGGCCTGCTGACCGGCCTGGACGGGCTCATCCCGGCATCCCAGGCTGCCATCTGGCTCAGCCTGGGCTTCGCACTGCTGTGGCTGGTGGCCCGACTGCCCCGCCGCCCCGAGTCCGGCCGCACGTTCGGGCTGCGCCCGCTCGATGACGACGAGGATCGCGCCGAACCGGACGGCGAGCCGGACGACTGACGAGCCGGAAGACTGATCAGTCCCGGCGACCCCTGACATCCGCGGCTCACAGCCCGCCCTCGGTGACCCATTCGGAACAGCACCCCAAAGGGTGACTTACGACGTAAGGCGACCGACTTATCCTGTAAGTCCGTCCCCGTTCGCGGGGCACCGTCACCGAGGGAACACTCCGAGGAGTCGCACCATGACCGATCACCCGTCCACCTACGACGACCTGCCGAACACACCGCATCCGGCGGTACCGCCCACCATCACCGGGGACGCCTCCCCGACAGTGGCGGCGTTCGACCGGCCGTCAGCCGAGTCGGCGTCGCCGTCCGCCACCGACACGGCCAAGCAGGAAGCCTCGCGGGTGGCCGGCACAGCGGCCGATGCCGCCAGCGACGTCGTCACCACCGCCAAGGACGAAGCGGCCAACCTGGCCGCAGAGACCAAGCAGCAGGCCAAGAGCCTGCTGGGCACCGTCGGCGACGAGCTCACCTCGCAAGGTGGCGCCCAGCAGCAACGAGCCGCCGCCGGCGTCCGCTCGCTGGTCGACGAGCTCGGCGCCATGGTGTCCGGCAGCGACCGATCGGGTCCGCTGACCGACCTCGCCCAGCAGGCCGCCGACCGGGGCCGCGAACTCGCGCAATGGCTCGAGGACCACGAGCCGCAGGACGTGCTGCGCGAGGTGCAGACCTTCGCCCGCCGCCGGCCGGTGGCCTTCCTGGCACTCTGCGGCCTGGCCGGCGTGGTCGCCGGCCGGATCACCCGCGGCGCCGTGGCGGCCCAGTCCGATGAGCCGCGATGAGTCAGCTCGATCGACCCGGTGACGCGCGGTCGGTGCCCGAGGCGGCCGCCGCCGGATACCGCTCCCGGCGCAGCGCCTTCGAGTCCGAGGACGGCCGCAGCATCGGGGAGCTGCTCTCCGATGTCAGCGGCAACCTGTCCACGCTGCTGCAGCAGGAGATCGCCCTGGCGAAGGCCGAGGTGCGCCAGACCGGCGCCCGGGCCGGCAGGGGAATCGGCATGTTCGCCGGTGCCGCCGTCGGCGGCCTGCTGTTCCTGGTGTTCCTGTCGGTCAGCGCCTGGTGGGGCCTGGGTCTGTACCTCGGCAACGAGTGGTCGGCACTCGTCGTCGCCGCGGTCTGGGCGATCGTCGCGGCCGTGCTGGCCCTGCAGGGCAAGAAGGAACTGGAACGCATCCGCGGCCTGCAACAGACCGCCGAAACGCTGGGCAAGATACCGAACGCCGTGAAAGGCCACGAAGAGGAGAACCGATGACCGCCAGCAACGACCCGGAGGAGATCCGGGCCGAGATCGAGCGCACCCGCGCCGAACTCAGTGACAACGTCGACGTGCTCACCGACACCGCCAACCCGAAGAACATCGCCCATCGTCAGGCGGGCAAGGTCAAGGACGCCGCCCGCGCGGTCAGGGACTCGATCATGGGCGCCCCGGACGACGACACCGATTCGGGTCGGCTCGGCGAGGCTCGTGCCGCCGCCTCCGACAGCGCGCACGCCGTGGGCGACGCGGTGACCCAGGCGCCGGCCAAGGCCAAGGACGCCACCCGCGGCAACCCGCTGGCGGCCGGGCTGATCGCCTTCGGGGTCGGCCTGCTGATCTCGTCGCTGTTCCCGGCATCGCGCAAGGAGAAGCGCGCCGTCGGCGAGCTGCAGCACACGCTGGAGCCGCTACAGCAGCAGGCCACCGAGGTCGTCAAGGAGATGGCCGACAACCTGCGTGGCCCGGCCGAGGAAGCCGCCGAGGCGGTGAAGTCCACCGCGACCGACGCGGCCGCGAACCTGCAGGACCAGGCCCGGTCCGCCGCCGATGACGTCCGCACCGATGCGCAGCAGGCCAAGGACACCGTCCAGGACTCGGCTTCCGGCTAGGTGCGCCGTACCGCCGGTTGAGCTTGTCGAAACCCGTGCCGTCTCGTCGCCAGGGGTCTCGACAAGCTCGACCAGCGATGGGTCGAAACCCCGTGCCGTCTCGTCATCCGAGGTCTCGACAAGCTCGACCAGCGGTGGGTCGAAAAACCCGTGCCGTCTCGTCGCCAGGGGTCTCGGCAAGCTCGACCGACGAAGATCAGCGCTCCCCGAGGGCCACCCTGCGCGTCACCACCAGCTCCGCGAGGAAACCCACCATGAACCCTTCACGACCCCACAGCGAGTCAGTTCCGTCGAGCGCCGGCCGGGAGTCCGGCGGCGTCCCGGGCAGCGACGCCGACAAGCCCCAGCAGATTCCCTGGAAGGGCTGGCTCCAGATCGCCAAACGCGGCTGGGCCGAGGCCAAGGCGGACCAGGTTCCGCTACTCGGCGCGGGCGTGGCGTTCTACGCCTTCATGGCGCTCTTTCCCGGAATCATCGCGTTGGTCACGCTGTACGGCCTGTTCGCCGATCCGCAGGTCATCGCCGACCAGGTGAACTCGCTCACCGCGGTACCCGAGGAGGTGCGCCGGCTGATCGTCGACCAAGTGAACAGCCGCAACGGCACCGCGTTGGGCTGGAGCGCCGTGGTCTCCATCCTGGTCGCCCTGTTCAGTGCGTCGGGCGGGGTGAACAACCTGATCACCGCGGTGAACTTCGCCTACGACGAGGAGGACCGCCGCAGCGCCATCCGGAAGCGCCTGATCGCGCTCGGCGTCACCGTGGGCGCGATCGCCTTCCTCGCCCTGATGCTCGGCCTGGTGGCGGTCGTCCCGCCACTGCTGAGCGGGCTGTTCGGCGACAACCCGGTGATCGCCGTGCTGCTGCAGATCGTGCGCTGGGTGGTGCTGATCGCCCTGATCATGGTGGCGCTGGCCGTGCTCTACCGGATCGCGCCTGATCGCGATGCGCCGAAACTGCGTTGGGTCTCGGTGGGCGCCGTCGCGGCCACCCTGCTGTGGCTACTCGCGTCGATCGGCTTCTCGATCTACGTCTCGACGTTCGGCAACTACGCCAAGACCTACGGGGTGGTCGCCGGCATCGTGGTGCTCCTGCTCTGGCTGTGGATCACCTCCTACGCCGTCTTGCTGGGAGCCGAGATCAACGCCGAGGCCGAGCAGCAGACGGCGTCCGACACCACGCGCGGACCGGCGAAGCCGATGGGCGAACGGGACGCCGTCAAGGCCGACTCGGGCCCGGGCGACCAGCCCCGGCGGGAGAGCTAAGCCTCGATCCACCGATTTGCGCCTACTGCGCGATCGACAGCTCGATCCGGTCGAGCAGGGTCTCCAGCGAGATCTCGAACTCCTCTTCCCCGTGGTCCTCGCTCAGCTTGGACCGCAGCCTGCGCACCTCGCTGTCGGCCGGCAGCTCAATCTTCTCGTCCCGGTTGGGGACGTCCGCTCCGCCCTCGTCGAGCGGCTCCTCGACCGGCGAGGTCTCCGCGCCGTGCAGCGTCGCCTCCAGCAGCAGGTGGCCGAGCAGGAAGCTGCTGAACGAGCGGTAGACGGCGACCGTCTGGTCATCGGAGAAGCCGAAGTCCCGCAGGGTGCGCAGGAAGTGCTCGACCACCTCGATGCTGCGCAGCGGGGGCCGCAGCCAGGGCGCGGCCGGATGCCGGGTGGCCACCAGCGGGAAAGCCCGGGGATGCTGTAAGGCCAGTTCGCGCATGGTGTGCGCCAGGTTCTGCAGGTAGCCCTGCCAGCTGCTGGAGAGCTGCTCGTCCAACCCGTCGGTGATGCCGTCGAGCAGATGCGCCACCACCGCCTCGAGCACGTCCTCCCGGCCGGTGACGTAGCGGTACAGCGACATCGCTTCGACGCCCAGTTCCTGGCCCAGCCCGCGCATGGTGAGACCCTGTGCGCCGTGCCGGTCGATCGCCCGCAACGCTCCCTGGACGACCACGTCGCGGTCGAGTCCGCGCCCCCCGGTCCGGGGGCCGGTGGTTTCCTTGTCCGCCCTCATGGGTCCAGTCTCGGTCCTCGGCCGCCCCGCCGCCAGGGGCTTCCCAGCAGGCTGGGATCCGGCCTCCACCGGGCGCGATATCGTCGCCGGATGGACGACCCGTATGTTCTGGCGGCACGGGCGGCGGACGCGCTGCGCGACCGGTTCGGCATCGACCGCATCGATGTCGCGCTGGTGCTGGGCTCCGGCTGGGCGCAGGCCGCCGAAGGGCTCGGTGAGATCGTCGACGAGTGCCCGCTGGACGAGGTTCCGGGCTTCTCCGCGCCGGTGGTGACCGGCCACGGCGGCACCCTGCGGCTGGTCCGGACGGCGTCGAGATCGTTGGCCGCGATCTTCACCGGCCGCACCCACTACTACGAAGGCCGCGGCGTGGCTCCGGTGGTGCACGGGGTGCGGACGGCGGCCGCCGCCGGGGCGTCCACGCTGGTGCTGACCAACGGCTGCGGCGGCATCGGGCACGCCCCCGGGTCTGCGGTGCTGCTCGCCGACCAGATCAACCTGACCGGTGCGACACCCCTGGTCGGACCGCGTTTCGTCGATCTCACGCAGGTGTACAGCCCGCGGCTGCGGGCGCTCGCCAGGGACGTCGATCCGAGCCTCGAAGAAGGCATCTATTGTCAGTTCCACGGGCCGTCCTACGAGACACCCGCAGAGGTGCAGATGGCGAAGGCGATCGGCGGCACGCTGGTCGGCATGTCCACCGCACTGGAGGCGATCGCCGCCCGCGAAGCCGGCCTGGAGGTGCTCGGCATCTCGCTGGTCACCAACGCGGCCGCCGGCATCGCGTCCGAACCGTTGTCGCACGCCGAGGTCGTCGAGGCCGGACGGACGGCGCAACCCCGGCTACGCGCCCTGCTGGCCGGACTGCTGGAGCGGCTGTGAGCACCCTGCCGGACGACCTCGAGGCGGCGATCTCCGCCTGGCTGGCCGACGATCCCGACCCGGTCACCCAGCTCGCCCTGATCCACCTGCGCGACCGGGCTCGGGACGGCGACCCGGCGGCAGGCGCCGAGCTCGCCGGCACCTTCGCCGGCCCGCTCGAGTTCGGCACCGCGGGCTTGCGCGGCGCGCTGGGCCCCGGCCCGGCCCGGATGAACCGGGTGGTGGTCGGACGCGCCGCCGCCGGGCTGGCCCGCTACCTGACCGACCAGGGGCGTGCCGGCGGCCGGGTGATCGTCGGTTTCGACGCCCGCTACAACTCCGACGTGTTCGCCCGCGACACCGCCGAGATCCTGGCCGGCGCCGGCTTCCGGGTGCTGTTGTGCGACGAGCCCCAACCCACCCCGGTGGTGGCGTTCGGCGTCCGCTACTACGGCTGTGTCGCCGGCGTGATCGTGACCGCCTCACACAACCCGCCGCAGGACAACGGCTACAAGGTCTATCTCGGCGACGGATCTCAGATCATCCCGCCGGCCGACACCGAGATCGCCGTCCGGATCGAGGCGGCCTCCCGGCGACCGCTGAACACCATTGCCCGCGGCGACGACTACGAACTGCTCGGTGACGACCTGGTCGAGGCCTACGTCGACCGGGCCGCGGCGCTGGTCGCCGGCAGTTCCGAACGTGAGGTCGTCTGGGTGCATACCGCTCTGCACGGCGTCGGTTCGGACGCGATGGCCCGGGCGGCGTCCGCCGCAGGCTTCCCGTCCCCTATTCAGGTCGCTGTGCAGGCCGAGCCCGACCCCGCCTTTCCCACCGTCGGCTTCCCCAACCCCGAGGAGCCGGGCGCGATCGACCTGGCCATCGCCCTGGCCCGCGAGATGGACGCCGACCTCGCGATCGCCAGCGATCCGGACGCCGACCGGTGCGCCGTCGCCTGTCCGATCGACGGCGACTGGCGGATGCTCAGCGGTGACGAGCTGGGCTGGCTGTTGGCGTCCGCGAGCCTGGAGGCGGGCGTCGAGGGAACCTACGCCTGTTCGGTGGTCTCCAGCACTCTGCTCGGCGAGCTTGCCGCGGCCCACGGGCAACCGTTCCGGCAAACCCTGACCGGCTTCAAGTGGATCGCCCGGGTACCCGAGCTGGCGTTCGGCTACGAGGAGGCGATCGGCTACTGCCTCGACCCGGACGCCGTCGCCGACAAGGACGGCATCACCGCCGCGCTGCGGGTTCTCGAGTTGGCCGCCCGGCTCAAGACAGCCGGCCGCGGCCTCGGCGACCGGCTCGACGATCTGGCCCGCGACCACGGCGTTTGCCTTACCGAGCCGCTCGGTTACCGGGTCGAGGACCTGGCGGTGATCGACGGTGCGATGGCCCGGCTGCGCCTCGTCCCGCCGGCGGCGCTGGCCGGCGAGGCGGTCACGGTGGTCGACCTGGCGGCCGGCAGCGACGAGCTGCCAGCCACCGATGGCCTGCTGTTCACCGGCGAGCGGGTGCGAACCGTCGTCCGGCCGTCCGGCACCGAACCCAAGCTGAAGTGCTACCTGCAGGTGAGGCTGCCGCCGGCCTCGGACCTGGCCGAGGCTCGCAGAGAGGCGGCCGCGCTGCTGGCCCGGCTGCGCGCCGACCTGGCCGAGGTCCTGGCGCTGTAGCGCTCAGCTACCGGACGTCCAGACGATTCGCGGGTAGCGTCCAGACGGTTCGCGGGTAGAGGGCGCGCCGGCCAGGCAAGACGCGGCTTGCCACCCGTCTCCCACTCCGCGAAACTCGCGGATATCGACCACGAAAGACCGAATGCGAAGGAGCTGCAGCATGACCGAACTGATGGACGCCGCGCTGATGTATGGCCCCGGTGATATCCGCGTCGAACAGGTCGAGAGGCCGGCCTGCCCCGAGGGCGGCTTCGTGGTCAAGGTGATGGCGGTGGGCATGTGCGGTTCGGACATCCGCAACCTGACCACCGACTCCCGCAAGGGCGTCTACCCACACATCTACGGCCACGAGGTGGTCGGGCTGGTCGACCAGGTCGCGCCGGGCGTCAGCGAGTACCAGGTCGGCGAGATGATCTACGTCTACCCCGTCGCCCACTGCCTGCGGTGTGATTTCTGCCGCAGCGGGCACAGCGAGCAGTGCCCGAACGTCGAGGAGTACACCGAGCAGCCGGGCGGCTTCGCCCAGTACATCGCCTACGGCCCCAAGCGCGTCGAGCGCGGCGCCACCTTCAAGGTGCCCGACGGCGTCGACCCGGTCCGCGCCGCGCTGGCCGAGCCGATGTCGTCCACCTACGCCTGCGTGGACAACATCAACGTGACCATCGGCGACTCGGTGGCCATCCTCGGCGCCGGCCCGATCGGGGTGTTCCTGGCGATCCTGTGCCGAATGCGCGGCGCCAGCAACATCATTCTGGTCGACGTGAACGCCGACCGGCTGGACAAGTCGGCGGCGTTCGACGAAATCGACCACCGGGTCAACTCCAGCGAACTCGACCCGGTCGAGGAGGTGCTGCGGCTCACCGGTGGACTGGGCGCCGACAAGGTGATCTCGGCCAACCCATCCACCATCGCCCAGCAGCAGGGTCTGTTGATGACGAAGCGGGCCGGCACCATGGTCTTCTTCGGCGGCGTCGCCAAGGGTGCGCTGACCGAGGTGGACAGCAACCTGGTGCACTACCGCGGCCTGTGGATCTACGGCCACTACGGCTCGAACACCATGCAGGTGCAGAAGGCCTTCGAACTGGCGATCGACCCCAAGTTCCCGGCCGACCGGCTGGTCTCGCATGTGCTGCCGCTCAGCGACATCAACCGGGCCATCGAGATGACCCGGACGGGTGAGGCGCTGAAGGTCATCCTTACCCCCAACGCGTAGCGAGTCGCTGGTCGAGCGTGTCCAGACCCCGGCCGCTGGTTGAGCTTGTCGAAACCCGGGTCTCGACAAGCTCGACCAACGGTGGCCGGTCTCGACAGGCTCGACCAACGAACAGTTGCGTCCTCAGCCGATCGGTGCCCATTCCGGCCCGGTCTCGGCCAGCTTCGGGTCGAGCTTGGTGAAGATCGGGGTGGGCTTGGCCAGCGGCGTCCCGGCCGCGATCGGACGCGACGCCCAGACGGCGGCCTGGTTGACGTAGTCGCCGCGCAGCACCGGGTAGGGCGCCTCGGCGCCCGGCTCGGTGACCTCGGTCAGTTCGGGCTGGGCCGCCCAGACGCCTTCGCCGCCGAGGGCCTCGAAGACCTTCTGCGCGGCGTGCGGCAGCAGCGGGGTGAGCAGGGTGTTGCAGTCCTGGACGACCTGCAGCGCCACGTGCAGCACGGTGTCGCGGCGGGCCGGGTCGTCCTTGAGCTTCCACGGCTCCTGGTCGGAGATGTACTTATTGGCCAGGCCGACCACCCGCATCGCTTCGGTGGTGGCCAGCTTGAATTTGCACCGGCCCCAGGCGTCGCCGACCACCGCGTAGGCGTCCTTGGCGGCCTGCAGCAACGCCTCGTCCGCCTCGGTCAGCTCGCCCGCGGCCGGGATGGCGCCGACGTTCTTGTGCGCCATCGAGATCGACCGATTGATCAGGTTGCCCCACTCGTTGGCCAGTTCGAAGTTGATCCGGCGGACGAACTCCTCCCAGGTGAAGTCGGTGTCCTGGTTCTCCGGACCGTTGACGGCGATGAAGTAGCGCAGGGCGTCCGGGCCGAAATCGCGCAGGAAGTCGCGCACGTAGATGACGTGCCCGCGCGAGGAGGCCAGCTTCGAGCCCGACATGGTCAGGAACTCCGACGACACGATCTCGGTGGGCAGGTCGAGCAGCCCGAACGCCGACGGCTCGCCGCCCTTATCGCCCTGGCCGTTGGCGCCGAGCAGGATGCCGGGCCAGATCACCGAGTGGAAGGTGATGTTGTCCTTGCCCATGAAGTAGTACGAGCGGGCCTCGTCGTTGCTCCACCAGCGCTTCCAGGCGTCCGGGTCGCCGGACCGCTTGGCCCATTCGATGGACGCCGACAGGTAGCCGATGACCGCGTCGAACCAGACGTAGATCCGCTTCATCGGGGCGTCCTCCCAGCCCTCGAGCGGGATCGGCACCCCCCAGTCCAGGTCGCGGGTGATGGCTCGCGGCCGCAGCTCGGCGAGCAGGTTCTCGCTGAATTTGAGCACGTTCGGACGCCAGTCGGTCCGGGTCTCCAGCCATTCGCCGAGCGCGCCGGCCAGCGCCGGCAGGTCGAGGAAGAAGTGCTCGGTCTCGATGAACTTCGGGGCCTCGCCGTTGATCCGGGACCGCGGGTTGATCAGGTCGATCGGGTCGAGCTGGCGTCCACAGTTGTCGCACTGGTCGCCGCGGGCGCCGTCGAAGCCGCAATGCGGGCAGGTGCCCTCGATGTAGCGGTCGGGCAAGGTGCGTCCCGTCGAAGGGCTGATCGCGCCCTGCTGCCGCTGGGCGACCACGTAGCCGTTGGCGTGCAGCGTGCGGAACAACTCCTGGACGACCTCGCGATGATTGAGTGTGGTGGTGCGGGTGTACAGGTCGTAACAACAGCCCAGTCCGGCCAGGTCCTCGGCGATCACCCGGTGGTATTTGTCCGCGGTCTGCTGCGGGGTCAGCCCCTCCTTCTCGGCCTGCACCTGGATGGCGGTGCCGTGCTCGTCCGTTCCCGACACCATCAGCACGTCGTTGCCGGCCATTCGCATGTAGCGCGAGAAGACGTCCGAGGGGACGCCGAAACCGGAGACGTGGCCGATGTGCCGCGGACCGTTGGCATACGGCCAAGCCACCGCGGTCAGGATGGGAGAAGTCATGATGGGCATCCTAAAGGCTCGGCGCGTACTGGCCCGACGAGCGCCCATCGGCGACCATCCGGCCCCTCATGAACTGGGCGTTAACAAGGGGTTACGGTGGACTCTCAACCAAGTGTTTCCGCGGTGACGAGATTGTCCCTACGATGAACACGTGTCCCCCGAGCTCATACTCTTGGCGCTCGTCGTCGTCACGGCTCTGGCCTTCGACTTCACGAACGGATTTCACGACACGGCCAATGCGATGGCTGCGTCGATCGCCACTAAGGCGTTGACCCCGAAGACCGCTGTCGTACTGTGCGCGACCCTGAACCTGGTGGGCGCTCTGCTCTCGGTCGAAGTGGCCCTGACCGTCACCAACGCGGTGATCAATCTGCAGAATCCGGACGGCTCGCCGCGCGCCGAACTGCTCGCCGACGGCGGCACCCGGCTGCTGCTGATCCTGCTCGCGGGCCTGGCCGGAGCCATCATCTGGAACCTCGCTACCTGGCTGTGGGGCCTGCCCTCCAGCTCGTCGCACGCGCTGTTCGGCGGTCTGGTCGGCGCCACCCTGGCCGGGCTCGGCTGGGGCGGCGTGAAGTGGGTCGGCGAGGGCAGCAAGGTGGACGGTGTGGTCGGCAAGGTGATCCTGCCCGGCCTGATGTCGCCGGCGATCGCGCTGATCGTCGCCCTGGTCGGTACCAGCCTGGTGTTCAAGGTCGCCGCGAAGCTCACCGAGAGGTACCGCACCCAGGGTTTCCGCTGGGGCCAGGTGGGCGCGGCGTCGCTGATGTCGCTGTCGCACGGCACCAACGACGCCCAGAAGACGATGGGCGTGATCACTCTCGCGCTGATCGCCTCCGGGCACTGGGACAGCACGCACGAGGTGCCGTTGTGGGTGAAGCTGGCCTGTGCCGTCACCATCGCGCTGGGCACCTATCTGGGTGGCTGGCGGATCATCCGCACCATGGGCAAGGGGCTGGTCGAGATCGAGCCGCCGCAGGGGATGAGCGCCGACATGGCGTCCGCCTCGGTGATCCTGGCGTCCAGCCAGCTCGGTTTCGCCCTGTCCACCACCCATGTGGCGACCGGATCGATCCTCGGTTCCGGCGTCGGACGCCCCGGCGCGCAGGTGCGCTGGGGAGTCGCCGGCCGGATGGCGTCCGCCTGGCTGACCACGCTGCCGGCGGCCGCTGCCGTCGGCGCTTTGATGTTCCTGATCGGCAACTCCCTTGGCGGCGGCCTCGGGCCCATCGTGGTGTTCCTGTTGCTCTGTGCCGCCGGCGGCTACATGTGGCTGCATTCGCGCAAGGAGCCGATCGGTCACCACAACGTCAATGACGACTGGGCGCCGGCCCCCAAGGGCAACAAGCCGGACAAGACGGAGGTGGGGGTCTGATGTGGCTCACCGCCCTCGATGACGCCTGGCGAATCCTGGCCGCCGGCCTGATCCTCGGCGCCGGCCTGCCGATTCTGTTCGCGCTCGGCGTGAAGTCCATCGCCTGGGCCAACGGCGATCTGCCCGACACCGGTCGGAATCCCTTCGGCAGGGTGCTCGCGGTCGTCCTGTTCGCCGTGGTGTTGCTCGCCATCGCCATCGGGATCGGCTACATCGTCGCCCACGGCTTCGGCTACACGCTCACCTTCGACGGCCTGCTGCCGTCCTTCGTCAAGCGCTGACCCCCGGCTTGCTCACTGCTGGTCGAGCTTGTCGAGACCCCTCACCGCCGATTGGCGGACCAGTGCCCAGGGCAGGAAGAACTGGGTGAGCGGGCCGATGGCAAGGGCGAACACCAGGGTGCCGAGGCCGGCTGTGCCGCCCAGCGCCAGGCCGATCACCAGCACCACCACCTCGATCAGCGAGCGGACCAGCCGCAGGCTACGGCCGGTGCGGCGGGCCAGGCCGGTCATCAGCCCGTCGCGCGGGCCGCGGCCCAGCTGGGCACCGATGTAGACCGCACCGGCGATGCCGTTCAGCACCACCCCGGCCAGCATCAGCGCGATCCGCGGCGCCCAGTCGTCGACCACCGGCAGCCAGACCAGGGACGCGTCGACCGCCAGCCCGATGACGATCGCGTTGGCGAGCGTCCCAACGCCCGGACGCTCCCCCACCGGGATCCACAGCAGCAGCACCACGAAGCTGAGCACGATGGTGATCTGCCCGAAGCTGAGCGGCAGCCAATGGGTCAGGCCGATGCTGAGCACGTCCCACGGGGCCACCCCGAGGTTGGCGCGCAGCATCAGCGCAATCGAGAACCCGAACAGCACCAGTCCGATGAACAGCTGGACGACGCGGCGCGGCAGGCGACCGGTACGCAGCTGTCCCAGCGGACCCAGATTGGAGATCTCGATCGGACGACTCGTGCTCATGCGACCCATCCTCTCCAGCTAATGGCCTTGTATGAAAGAGCCAATCATGACACGGTGGCCCGGTGAGTGGCTCTATTCCTACCGGCCGGGTGGCCAATCTGGTCGGCGCGGTTCCCTCCCCCGCCTTCAGCGGGCTCGCGACCCGGTTGGCGTCGGTGATCGCCGACGGCCTGCTGCCGCTGGACCAGCGGCTGCCCAGCGAGCGTGACCTGGCCACCGCGCTGGGGCTCTCCCGGACGACGGTGACCAGGGCCTACGGCATGTTGCGCGAGGCCGGCTACGCGGCCGCCCGGCAAGGCTCCGGAACCTGGACGCGGGTACCGGGCGGCCCCGCCCGCGGCCATGATCGCGCCCTGCTCCCCCAGCCCGACCGGGCCTCGACGATGGATCTGAGCTGTGCCGCGCCCGCGGCCGTCCCCGGCCTGGCCAGTGCCTACGCATCAGCGGCCGCCGCCCTGCCGGCCTATCTCACCGGCCACGGCTACTTTCCGCTGGGCCTGCCCGAGCTGCGTGAGGCGATCGCGGAGCGCTACCGGCGTCGCGGGCTGCCCACCACGTCCGAGCAGGTGCTGGTGACCTCAGGGGCGATCGCCGCCATCGCCGCGGCCGCGCAGGCACTGCTCGGACCCGGCGATCGGGTGCTGGTCGAGTCGCCGGTGTATCCGAACGCGGTGACCTCTCTACGCCGGGCCGGGGCCAGGGTGGTGCCCGTCCCGGTCGATCCGGACGGCTGGGACCTGGACGCCATGGAGGC
>JBDHZN010000066.1:0-15235 GCA_039811845.1 Micropruina sp.
TCACGAACGACGTCCGGCCGCCACGAAGCGCCTGCATGGCCTGCTGCACCAGCAACTCGGTGCGGGTGTCCACCGAAGACGTGGCCTCGTCCAGGATCAGGATCGCCGGATCGGACAGGAACGCCCGGGCAATCGTGATCAGCTGCTTCTCACCGGCCGACACGTTCGAGCCCTCGTCATCGATCAGCGTGTCGTAGCCGTCCGGCAGCGAGTGCACGAACCGGTCGACGTAGGTCGCCTCGGCGGCGGCCAGGATCTCGGCCTCGGTGGCGTCCGGACGCCCGTAGGCGATGTTGTCCCGGATGGTGCCGCCGAACAGCCAGGCATCCTGCAACACCATGCCGATGTTCGCCCGCAACTCCCGGCGGGGAACCGCGGCGATGTCGACGCCGTCGATGGTGATCCGTCCGGCGTCCACGTCGTAGAACCGCATCAGCAGGTTCACCAGGGTGGTCTTGCCGGCCCCGGTCGGGCCGACGATCGCCACCGTCGAGCCCGGCTCGGCGACCAGCGACAGGTCGCTGATCAGGGGCTTCTCCGGATCGTAGGAGAACGCGACATGCTCGAACTCCACCCGGCCCTGCAGCGGTTCGGGCAGGTGCGTGGTGGCGTCCACGGTCTGCTCGGTGGCGTCCAGCACCTCGAACACCCGCTCGGCCGAGGCCACGCCCGACTGCAGCAGGTTGGTCATCGAGGCCAGCTGGGTGATCGGCTGGGTGAACATCCGGGCGTACTGGATGAACGCCTGGACGGCGCCCAGCGTCATGGTGCCGGCGGCCACCCAGATGCCGCCGATCACCGCGATCGCGACGTAGCTGAGGTTCCCGATGAAGAACACGCAGGGCATGATGATGCCGCTGATGAACTGGGCCTTGAACGACGACTCGTACATCTCGTTGTTCTTCGCGGCGAAACCGGCGGCCACCTCGCGCTGACGGCCGAACACCTTGACCAGCGAGTGGCCGGTGAACGCCTCTTCGACGTGCCCGTTCAGTTCACCGGTGGAGCGCCACATGTCGACGAACCGGCGTTGCGACCGCTTCATCACCTGCGCGGTGACCAACGCGGTCAACGGCACCGAGATCAGCACCACCAGCGCCAGCGGCGGCGACAGCCACAACATGATCGCCAGCACGCCGAGGACGGTGAAGATGTTGGTCAGCATCTGCGCCAAGGTCTGCTGCAACGACTGGGCGATGTTGTCGATGTCGTTGGTCACCCGGCTGAGCAGCTCGCCGCGGGGCTGCCGGTCGAAGTAGGTGATCGGCAGCCGGTGCAGCTTGGTCGCCACCTGTTCGCGCATCCGGTAGACGGTGCGCTGCACGATGTCGTTGATCAGGAAGCTGGCCCACCACAGCACCAGCCCGGACACCACATACACCGCGAGGGCTTCGAGGATGACCGTGCCCAGGGCGGAGAAGTCGATTCCGCCGCCCATTGCGCCGTCGAAGATAAGGTCGGTGCCGCGGGCCAGAATGACCGGCCCCAGCGCGTTGCCCAGGGTGGCCAGCGCCGAGATGACCACCACGAAGATGATCAGGTTGCGTTCGGGTCGCATCATGCCCAGCAGCCGCTTGGCCGACGCGCCGAAGGTCACCGCCTTCTCGGCCGTAGCCATGCCGCCCATCGGGCCGTGGCCCATGCCCCGGCGGGCCTCGGCGGCATGCTCAGGACGGGCGTTCGCCTTGCGCGGGGCATCGTTGGTTGCCTGTTGGCTCATGCTGCTGCCTCCTCGGCCTTGAACTGGGATTCGACGATCTCGGCGTAGGTGGGGCAATCGGCGAGCAACTCGTCATGGGTGCCCTCACCCACGATCCGCCCGTCCTCGAGCACCACGATTGTTTCGGCGTCGCGAATGGTGGACACCCGCTGCGCCACGATCAGGACGCCGGCCTCGGCGGTCTCACGGTCCAGCGCGGCCCGCAGCCGGGCGTCGGTGACCACGTCGAGAGCCGAGAACGAGTCGTCGAAGACGTAGATGTCGGGCTTCTTCACCAACGCCCGGGCGATCGACAGCCGCTGCCGCTGGCCACCGGAGACATTGGTGCCGCCCTGGGCGATCGGGGCGTCCAGCTGTTCCGGCATGGCCCGGACGAAGTCGGCCGCCTGCGCGGTCTCCAGCGCCGCCCACAGCTCGTCGTCGGTGGCGTCCGGCTTGCCGTAACGCAGATTGGACGCCACCGTGCCGGTGAACAGGTACGGCTTCTGCGGCACCAGGCCGATCCGCGACCAGAGCAGATCCGGATCGAGCTCGCGGACGTCCACGCCGTCCACCTCGACCCGGCCGCCGGTCACGTCGAACAGCCGGGGGATGAGGCTGACCAGGGTGGTCTTGCCGGCCCCGGTCGAACCGATGATCGCCGTCGTCTCGCCGGGCCTCACCTGCAGATTGATGCCGGCCAGCACCGGCTGCTCGGCACCCGGGTATTTGAACTCGACGTCCCGTAGCTCGACTCGGCCATGCGCCTGCACCGTCCGGATCGGCTGGACCGGTGCCACCACCGAGGAGTCGGTGTCCAGGACCTCGCTGATCCGGCGGGCACTCACCACGGCGCGCGGCGCGATCATCAGCATCATCGTCGCCATCATCACGCTCATCAGAATCGTCATCAGGTACTGGATGAAGGCGAGCAGCTGGCCGGTCTCCATGTAGCCCTCGGCGACCCGGAACGCGCCGAACCAGGTGACCCCGATGGTGGACACGTTCATCACGAAGAACACGATCGGGAACAGGGTCATCATCCGGCGTCCGACCCGGGTGGCGGTGTCGGTGAGCTCGGCGTTGGCGACCGCGAACCGCTCGGTCTCGCGCGGCTCGGCGGTGAAGGCCCGGATCACCCGAAGACCTGAGATCTGCTCGCGCAGCACCCGGTTGATGGTGTCGATGCGGGTCTGCTGGGTGCTGAACAGCGGCATCATCTGGCTGACGATCGAGCCGATCAGGACGCCCATGATCACCACCGCGACGGCGATCGTCCAGCTCAGCCCCGGGTCTTCGCGCAGCGCCATGATCACTCCGCCGACCATCATGATCGGCGCGGCGACGATCATGAACGCCGTCATCATCACCAGCTGCTGAATCTGCTGGACGTCGTTGGTGGTGCGGGTGATCAGGCTCGGCGCGCCGAATTTGGCGACTTCGCGAGCGGAGAAGCTGAGGGTGCGATCGAAGATCGCGGCCCGCAGGTCGCGTCCGAAGGCCATCGCAGAGCGGGCGCCGAACCAGACCGCGGAGATCTGGGCCGCCATCTGGATCACGGTGACGCCCAGCATCACGGCGCCGACGCTCAGGATCAGGTTGATGTCGCCGTTCGCGATGCCGTCGTCGACGATCCGGGCGTTCAGCGTGGGCAGGTAGAGCGCGGCTGCGTTGGCCGCCAACTGGAGGAGCACGACGAACGCGAGCTGCCCGCAGTAGGGCCGCAGGTAGTCGCGCAGAATGCGGATCAGCATGTGGTGTCCTCGGTGGATTCGGTGGCGATGCCATGCAGGATGAGGCGGGCCAGTTGGCGTGGCTCGGTGGCGTCCGGATGGTCGTTGAACGGCATGACGGCGGCGAACGCCATCGCTGAGATCGCCCAGCAGGCGGTCGTCGTGCCGACGGTCAGTTGGTCGTCGAAGCGGGAGAGTACCCGCGTCATCGCCTCGTCGACAGCCAGGTGGAAATCACGGTGCGGCGGTTTCATCCGTTTGTCGTGCGGCTGCGTCTGGCTGATCGCGGCCATCAGCGACCTGACCTGCTGGATCCGGGCCTGCAGGACACGGACCATCCAGGTGACGGCGTCCTCCAGGTTGAGGTCGGCCGGGATCGCGTCCATGGCGGTGATCACCGGTTCCGGAGCCAGGCAGTCCTCGACCACGGCTTCGATCAGGTTCTGTTTGGTGCCGAAGGCGCGGAAGATGGTCCCCTCGGCGACATCGGCGCATTCGGCGATCTGCCGGGTGGTGATGTTCAGTCCGTGCTCCAGCAACAACGGACGGGTCGCCTCGATGAGCGCCCGGCGGCGCTCGTCGGGGGTCAACGGTTGTGCTCTGCTCACGAAGGACGAGTGTATGAGTGAGCGCTCACTCATTCAAGTCTGGAGCCTCCATGATCTTCCCCGGGTCGGCATCCGGGCTGGGACGGCTCGGTGGGGGAACGTCCGGGTCGGTGTGTCAGCGGGCGGATGCCTCGGCGAGGCGCTGCTGGGCTTGCCCGAGCGGGCGTTGGAGCAGGGCGGCGTCCTTGTCGGACAGGCCGAGGGTGCGGGCGTGGGAGCGCCAGGTCGACGCCGCGGCGAGAACGTCGGCGAGGATCGGACGCCATTCGGCCTCGCTGATCCCGAACTCGTGGGCCAGGCCGATCAGGGCGGACGCCTCGCGAACGGGCAGGGCCTCGCCGTCGATCCTGGTGGCCCGCTCGACCCCGCCGATCGGGTTGGGAGTGATGTCGAAGGCCGGTGACAACCGCCAGCCGCCGCCGCTCCAGAGCACCCCGTGATTCTTCAAATGGTCGTCGGTGTTCCGCATCGCGATGTTGAAGGCGATTCGCCGCCAGAGTTCGCGGAGCGTGCCCGACAGGTCATCGATGTCGATCTCGGCGAGCGCCTCTGCCAGTTCGAGGTAGTCGCCGGCGGCCGGATCCGGCGCCTCGGTGAGGGCGAAGCCGGACAGGTAGGGCACGCGTCCCGACGGCGTGCGGTCGAACCGGTCGAGCACCAGACAGTGGGACTGCCCAACCGACAGCAGCCGGCTCGGCGGCACCTTGATACCGGCTTTCGCGGCGAGGTCGAGACACAGCTTCTCCCAGCCGATCACGTCGATCTCGTCGTTGGTGCTGGCGAACTTGGCGATCATCAGATGCGGCCCGTCGCTCACCGACGCCTTCGGGCGTGCCCCGCCGAGGCTGGCGCTGCCGGCATTGACCAGCCTGCGCACGGCGTCCAGATCGTCGGTGTCGGTCTCCACTGAGCGGGCGGCCTGGGCGAGATCGTCGAGTTCGACCAGGTTCGGTACCCGATGACTGGTCGAGAGGAATGCTTCGGAGGCGTCGGTACGCAATCGGAGCGCGCCCATCCGGGTCAGGTCGTCGACGGCCAGCAGGTAGTCGGCGGCGCTGGGTGTGCGCCCGCGATTCGCCCGGAGGATCAGCCGCTTGCCCCAGCCGTCCGGTCCGGCGTCATCCAACCCGCGAGGAATCTCGGACGTGACGTGCCGGGCCGCACCCAGATCGATCGCTGGGTCGAGTGCCGGTTTGCGGGGCAGCGCCAAGTAGCCGGGGGCGTAGGAGAACTCAGATCGGACGGTCCGCCCGCGGCGGTCTTCGACCTCGGCCGAGCCCATCGGGACGGTGTTGCCGCCCAGCTCGATGTGCACCTCGAAGCGCTGCACGCTCACCGCCGCACCCGCTTGGGCAGGATCCGGTCGGCGCTGGCGCGTCCGAGGTCGGACTCGTAGGGGTCGAGGGCGGTGAGGAGCTTCTCGGTCTGGCCGAGGACGCGGGCGACCGACAGCAGCGAGCCGAGCCGGACGCCGGGGTCACCGTGCTCGATCTTGGTCAGCGTCGGCGCGGAGATGCCGGCCCGCTCAGCCACCTGGGCCGCCGTGTAGCCGAGCAGCTTGCGCCAGGTCGCGAGATGCCGTCCGAGCGTCGCGGCATCGCGTTCGGTTCGTCGGCTGCCGATCACGAGGCTCCTTAATAGCAAGAATTATTGCTGGTAACCCAGATGATACAAGCAATCAATCTGCTTAGTAGTTCATGATCGCCGCTGGTCGAGCTTGTCGAGACCCCTCGGGCGCAGTGGGTGAGGGTTCCGGCAAACCTCAACCCGCAAGCATCGACAAGCTCAACCAGCGGCGTCCGGGTGCGGCCGATCGGTGTTCATCCTCGCTGGCTCGGTGTCCGGCGCCGTTTTGATTGCGCGGGTCGTCTCGGGCACTCTGGTGCACATGTGGATCTGACCTTCTCGCCCTGCTCACCCGCGATCGAAGGTTCCCATGTCCGCATCACTCTTCCTTTCCTGCGTCTCCGCATCCTTCGGGGCGCGTCCGTTGTTCTCCGGTCTCGACCTGCGGCTGACGCCCGGCGACGTGACCGCACTGGTCGGCCCGAACGGTGCCGGCAAGACCACGCTGCTGCGGATCGTCGCCGGCCGGCATGCCCCGGACACCGGCACGATCCGGTTCGCCCCGCCGGACGCCACCCTGGGCTACCTGCCCCAGGAGCCGCCCGCGCCGGACGAGACGATCCTCGACTACGCCCGGCGCCGCACCGGGGTGGGACCGGCTCAGGACGCCTTCGAAGCCGCGGCCGCCGCGCTGGCCGAGGACATCCCCTCGTCATCCCGGCGAACGCCGGAGTCTTGGTCCGGGGCTGACTCCACCGCCGACCGCTACGACCATGCCCTGGCCACCTGGCTGGCGCTGGGCGGCGCCGACCTGGACGCCCGGCTGGCCGAAGTGCTGGCCGGCCTCGACCTGGTCGCCGACCTCGATCGCCCGCTCGGCAGCCTCTCCGGTGGACAGGCTGCGCGAGCCGCGCTGGCGTCCATTCTGGTCAGCCGCTACGACCTGCTTCTGCTCGACGAGCCGACCAACAACCTGGACGCCCGCGGACTGGAGGCGTTGACGGAGTTCGTCCGGGCACTGCGGGCTCCGGTGCTGATCGCGTCCCACGACCGGGGCTTCCTGGACGCGGTGGCCAGCTCGGTGCTGGAGCTGGACGAGACACAGCAACAGGTCAACCACTACACCGGCGGCTGGAGCGACTACCGCGCGGCCAAGCAACTGGCGCGTGAGCAGGCCGAGGCCGCCTACGCCAGCTACGCCGACACCCGCGAGGCGCTCGTCGAACAGGCCCGCCGCAAGACCGAATGGGCGCGCGCGGGCAGGGCCAAGGCGGCCAAGCTCGGACCCGGCATGAAGCTGGAGAAGAAGTACCGGGAAGACCGGGCACGCCGGATGGATCAGCGCGCCGCCCGCGTCCGGGACGCGGTCGAACGGCTCGACGAAGTCGAGCAGCCGCGCAAGGAATGGCAGTTGCGCTACACGATCGCCGAGGCCGCGCCGTCGTCCGAGGTGGTGCTCACTCTGGATCGGGTGCTGGTGTGCAACGGTGCCTTCACCGTCGGACCGGTCAGCGCCCAGGTGGCGCGCGGCGAGCGGGTCGCGCTGCTCGGCGACAACGGTTCCGGCAAGACCACGCTGCTCGAGGCGGTCCTCGGCCGCCGTCCGGTCGCGGACGGACGGGTGAGTTGGGACACCCGGGTCGTGCTCGGCACGCTCGGTCAGGCCCGTGACGAGATCTCGGGTGATCGCGGCCTGCTGGAGGCTGTCGCCGCCGCCCTCGGCGAGACCGACGCCGGCGCCGTCCGCACCCTGCTGGCGAAATTCGGGCTCGGTGCCGAGCATGTTGCTCGGCCCTGCGCCGGCCTCTCGCTGGGGGAGCGCACCCGGGCTTCGTTGGCTCTGCTGCAGGGTCGGGCGGTCAATGTCGTCGTTCTCGACGAACCGACCAATCACCTGGATGCCGCCGCCATCGATCAGCTGCAGGATGCCCTGGCCGACTACACGGGCACCCTGCTGATCGTCACCCACGACCGCACCCTGCTGGACGCGCTCGGCTCGGTCGTCCGCTGGCAGTTCACCCGGACGTCCCCCGATCGCGCCGAAGTGCGGGTGCACCCCGCGTTGGACTGAGCAACGGTTGACCCGCGGACGCCGTCTCACCGGCGCTCGAACCGTCTTTTGGTGGGTATGGATGAGACCGCGCCGACCGTCCGATGCTGGAACCACTTTGCGGTTGAAATGGGGCAGTGGCCAGGAGTCCATTTCAACCATCATCCGGTTCGAGCGGCCCAGTCCCAGGTCGAGCCTCTCCATATCGACCATAAACCGGTTCGAGGCAGCTACTGACCCCGGACCGAGGTCGCCCAAGCCCGCGCCGACGGGGATGGGTCGCCGGGATATCCGAAGTAGCAGGCGCGACCGGCCCCGGCATCCCGGCGAACGTCGGATCTCCGGACCGGACCCACCCCCGGTTCGGCGTCCCGCGGGTACGGCCACCTTGCCGGGAAAACCGCGCGTCAGGGGTGCGCCACCGGGCGCGGAGACGGTTCACTGGCAGTCATGGTTGACGAACCGCCGCCGAGGCACGGCGGGTCCGGACCCGGCGCGGATGAGGCACTGGTGCTCGGACGCCTCGGTGCCCTGCTGCTGGATGCCGGCACCTCGGTGACCGACGTGCGGGACACGTTGGACGACATCCGCGCGGCGGACCTGCCACAGGACATCAGCATCGGCGTGCTGCCCGACCTGGTGATCGTCACCCGGCGCACCACCGGCGCCGCGATGCTCATGCCGCGCGCCGAGAGCGAGTTGTCGTTCCGCCAGTCCGGACGGGTGGGTCGGCTGGTCCGCGAGCTGCGGACCGGGATCACGCCGTTGTCGCAGGCCGATGCTCGGATGGAGGAGATCCGTGCCGAGGTCGCCGGTCATCCGGTGGCTCGGTGGGCGTTCGGCAGCGTGCTGTCGGCTGGTGGGCTGGCGGTGCTGTTCCGCTGCCCGTGGTGGGCGATCCTGATCAGCCTGGCGATCGGCGGCCTGGTGGGGTTGTTGATCGTGCTGCTGCAGCGGGTGCGCGGTGCCACCGCGCTGGCCCCTTTCCTGGCCAGCCTGCTCTCCACCGCGCTGTTGGGGTTGGCGGCAACCCGACTCGAACTGGGGCCGGTCCCGCTGCTCGCGGTCTGTGCGCCGATCGCTGTGCTGGTGCCGGGGGCACTGATCACCAACGGATTGCTTGAGCTGACCGCGACAGACATCCTCACCGGCTCGGCGCGACTGGTGTACGGCCTTGTCGTGCTGGCTTTCATGGCGGCCGGGATCGCCGCCGGCGCCGTCCTGACCGGGCTGCACCTGGACGCGGGCTCGGCGGCGCTGGTCGGCGATGTGCCGGGGTTGGCGACGGACGCCACCGGCTGGGGAGCATTGCCGCCGCTGTGGGTGTCCTGGGTGGGCATCGTGGTGCTGGGCATCGGCGTCGGGCTCGCCTTCGCCGCCGGCCCGGCGCTGACCGGGCTGATCGTGGTGGTGATGGCGCTCACCTACACGCTGCTGGTGCTGCTCACCCCGCCGCTCGGCGGCATCGTGGCCACCGGCGCGACCTCCTGCGTGGTCCTGCTGCTGGCGCGGATCCTGGAGAAGCGCACTGTCGCCGTCCCGACCACGGTGTCGTTCCTGCCCGCCTTCCTGTTGCTGGTCCCCGGCTCTGTCGCCCTGGTCGCGCTGGCCGCGGCCAACGTCGGCGCCCTGTCGGTGGCAATGGCCACCTTCGCCAGCCTGTGCATCGGCACCAAGCTGGGCTCTGTGCTCGGTGATCTGCTGCGCTGACCGGTCGCCCATCCTCGCTACAATCCTGCGGTGACCACGCCCGACGATGACGCTGCCCTGCCCGAACAGCTCCGCCTGCGCCGCGAGAAGCGCGCCCGGCTGATCGAGGCCGGCAACGATCCGTACGCGATCAGCGTGGACCGGACGCACTCCGCCGCCGAGGTGCACACCCAATGGGGCCATCTCGCGACCGGCGAGGAGACCCAGGACGTGGTCGGCGTCGGCGGCCGGGTGGTGTTCATCCGCAACACCGGCAAGCTGTGTTTCGCCACCTTGCAGGACGGCTTCACGGCGTCCGATTCGGGCACCCGGCTGCAAGTGATGATCTCGCTCGCCGAAGTGGGTGAGGAGCGTCTGGCCGATTGGAAGGCGGACGTCGATCTTGGCGATTTCGTCTTCGTCAAGGGCCGGGTGATCTCGTCGCGACGCGGCGAGCTGTCGGTGCTGGCGTCTCAGTGGCGGTTGGCGTCCAAGGCGCTGCGTCCGCTGCCCACCCTGCACAAGGACCTCGGCGAGGAGACCCGGGTGCGGCAGCGCTACGTCGACCTGGTCGCCCGTGAGGAGGCCCGCGACATGGTGCGCACCCGCGCCGCGATCGTCAGTTCGATCCGGCAGACGCTACGCGATCAGGGCTACCTCGAGGTCGAGACCCCGATCCTGCAGTTGGTGCACGGGGGGGCGTCCGCCCGGCCGTTCCACACCCACCTGAACGCCTTCGATATTCCGATGACGCTGCGGATCGCGATCGAGCTGTACCTGAAGCGCGCGATCGTCGGCGGCGTCGACCGGGTCTACGAGATGGGCCGGATCTTCCGCAACGAGGGCGTCGACTCGTCGCATTCGCCCGAGTTCACCATGCTCGAGGCGTACCAGTCCTGGGGCGACCAGTTCACCATCGCGGCGATGACCCGCGATCTGATCGTGAACGCCGCCGCCGAACTCGGCGTCGAATCGGTGCAGACGCCGGCCGGTGAGGTGCAGCTGACCGGTGAGTGGGCCTGGGTGAGTGTCTATCCGGCCTTGTCGGAAGCGTTGGGTGAGGAGATCACGCCGGACACCACCCTGGGGCGGTTGCGCGCCATCGCGGACGCCCGTGGCATCGAATACGATCCGGCCTGGACCGACCAGAAGCTGGTGATGGAACTGTTCGGCGAGATCGTCGAACCCACCCTGGTGCAGCCCACCTTCGTCAACGGCTACCCGGCGATCGCCCAGCCGCTGGCCCGCAACAACCCCGACGATCCGCGACTGGTCGAAGCCTGGGACCTGATCATCGGCGGTGTGGAGCGCGGCACCGGCTTCTCCGAGCTGATCGACCCGGTCATCCAGCGGGACGTCCTGGTCAAGCAGTCCCTGAAGGCCGCCGCCGGCGACCCCGAAGCCATGCAGCTGGACGAGGACTTCCTGCGCGCCCTGGAGTTCGGTGCGCCGCCGATGGGCGGCATGGGGTTGGGCATCGACCGGACGATCATGCTGTTCACCGGCGCCGGAATCCGCGAAACGATCCTGTTCCCGCTGCTCAAGCCCCAGGGCTGAGTTGGAGGCTGTTGCCCAGTTAGCGCCGCTGGTCCGTCGTGGTGGTTCCCGCAGGTCCCGTATTAGTCGCACGCTCGGCCTGGGCGACTTGAGAAGGGGTCAGCTGCACGGTCCTAGTCTGCGCGTCCATCTTTTGCACCACGTAGGTGCGAATCGTACTGTCGATGCGCTTGATGACCATAGACCCAAGTATGACTCGCCCCTCCGACAATAGCGAGGCTGCCTCAGGTGTCTGTTTCGATCCGAAGCAGGTCAACGTAGACGCGAGCCATCCGTTCACTGGTTGCGGACATCTCGAAGAGCACGTCGTCCGCTCCCAAGTCGGGTGGAGGGACGTCACTCGAGTGCAGGCTGAGTACGCCGATGCTGCGGCCAGCTGAATTAAGGATGGGCGTGGCGGCTACTGCCGTGAAGTTCCCGGTCGTGGGTTCGTCACTGACGAAGGCCCCAGTCATCCATGCCATCCCAACCGCCCCCTCACCCGGTCGCCATGATCGCCCCCGGTCGCCCACCGGTCCGTCAATTCGCGAGAGCAGGCCATTGATGTCTTGGACATAGGTATGCGCGCGAGACGCCCCGGGAACACTATCGACCAGGTTCTGCAGTTGGCCGCGTACTACCCAGTCGACGAGATCCACATAGGTGAGATCAACCGTTTCACGCGAGACGCTCGCATCCGCCCGATTGGGTTGTATCGACTCGACAACCTCTGGGCGAGGCAGGTCAACCGTCCCTGCCCGACCCGCATTGACGCTGAACTGGCCGGGCGCCGACGGGGTAACACTGACAACCTGCTGTTGCGACTGGTGGGCTGAGGCATTGATGCGAAGCAGAGTGGCCCGGGCCTCCTCCGTCGCTTGTTTGGCCTCAGCCACCACCCGTTTGAGGGTGACGACACCGGCGATGCTGGCCTCGGAAAGAGTTCCCCAGAGTACGAGCACGATACCGAGAACCCATGCCAGCACGACCGGATCTGTGAGTTGAACTGCGCGGCACACCTCAATAGGCGCGTCCTTGCTCACGCCGCCGAGCTCCTGCCCACAAATGCGCGGAACCTGAAGGAGCCAGAACAGACCGACCATACCGAGCGCAATCGCGATGAGGTAGCGGGCATTCTTCGTGAGCCAACCGAGGAACCGGTGAGGGCGAGCGCTGCCCGTTGTCGTCATGGCGGGACTCTACCGATTGTGCTGGGAGCGGCCGACGGGTAGGAAGGACTACTTCCAAAGGGTGGCGATGCCGAATGCCGCCGCCATGCAGCCCATGCCGATCAGCACGTTCCAGCCGCCGAGGTCACTCATGAACGGGATCAGGTGGCCGGCGATGTAATAGACCACGAGCCAGAGCACACCGAGTAGGCCGACGGTGATGAAGGTCGGTGGTACCCAGCGGCGACTGCCGGGCGCGGCGACCTTGCGCTGGCGCTCTTTGCGCGTCTCGGCCGCTGCTTGGCCGGACGTCTGCTTCTTCTTGTCCGCTGCCTGCTTGCGGGTCTTCGACTCGGGCATGGCGATGATCTTACCGCTCACCACCGGCCAGCCGAACACCAGCTTCTAGACTCGCCTCCATGAAGCGGATGTGGGCACGGGCGCGAGCGCGCCTGCGCCGGGCGTCCGGACGGTCCGGCGAGGTGCGGCTGGGGCGTCGCCTGCTCAGCCTCGCGGTCTGTGTGCTGGCCGGTTTCATGATCGCCACCAGCGCCATCAACGCCGGCGGCACCGATCTGCGACCCAACCGCAACACCGACCTGACCGGGCTCATCCAGTCCGAGTCGAAGCGGAACGCCGAGCTCAGCGAGCGGATCGCCAAGCTCCGCCGCGAGGTGGACGCGTTGACCAAGAACGACGGCAGCGGGGTGCCCGAGAGCGAGCTGCGGGCGGCGTCCGAGATCGCCGGCCAGACCCCGGTCAAGGGTCCGGCGGTCGTGGTGACCCTGGACGACGCGCCGTCGGGGGTGCAACCGGCGGGGGTGAGTCCCGAACTGCTGGTGGTGCATCAGCAGGACATCCAGGCAGTGGTGAACGCCCTGTGGTCGGGGGGTGCCGAAGCGATGACCATTCAGGGTCAGCGGGTCACCTCGCGCACGGGGGTGAAGTGCGTCGGCAATTCGGTGGTGCTGCACGGCGTCCCGTACGCACCGCCGTATGAGATCGCCGCCATCGGTGATCCCGACCGGCTGGAACGGGGCCTGGCCGACTCGACCGCGGTGCAGATCTACCGCGAGTACGTCACCGCGTACGGCCTCGGTTATGCCCAGCGCCGCGAGGCGTCCGTCACGATGCCCGCCTACCGCGGCAGCCTCGACATCCAGGCGCAGAGGCTCCGCAGGTAGGCGAAGTCGAGTTGGGCGCCACCCAGCAACGCCGCCCGACTCGACAGCCCTACCCGGAACCTCTCAACGGATCGGCTGACCAACGGACGGCGAACCCGGCGCGATGCGGGAGAATGGCGCCATGGCTCGCATCCTGGTGATCGACAACTACGACTCGTTCGTCTACAACCTCGTCCAATACTTGGCCCAGCTGGGTGCCGAGGTGGACGTGTGGCGCAACGACGATCCGAGGTTCGACACCGCCGATTGGGCCGACGGCTACGACGGCGTGCTGATCTCACCCGGACCGGGCACGCCCGAGTCGGCCGGGGTCTGTATCGACGTCGTCCGCTCGCACGCCGGACAACTGCCGATCTTCGGGGTCTGCCTCGGGCTGCAGTCGATCGCGGTCGCCTTCGGCGGTGTGGTCGGACGCGCCCCGGAACTGCTGCACGGCAAGACCTCCGAGGTGCTGCATGAGGGGGTCGGCGTGTTCGCCGGGCTGCCCAGCCCGCTGACCACCACCCGCTACCACTCGCTGGCCCTCGACCCGGCGACCGTGCCCGACGAGCTCGAGGTGACCGCGACCACGGCGTCCGAGGTGATCATGGCGGTGCGGCACCGCAGCCTGCCGGTCGAGGCGGTGCAGTTCCATCCCGAGTCGGTGCTCACCGAGGGCGGCTACCAGATGCTCGCCAACTGGCTCGCGGTCTGTGGCGACGCCGGGGCGCCGAAGCGGGCCGAGGGACTCACGCCGCTGATGGCGCTGCGCTGAGCGCTGCTCTCGCCGCAGTGTCATCCCGGGCTTGCTCCGGGCGTCGCCGATCAAACTTGGTTTCGACAAGCTCAACCAGCGAGGCCTCGGTTTTCGACAGGTTCAGCGGGCGGCGGGTCAGTCGTTCGACTTGGTGGGCGTGGGGGACGGTGACGGGGAGGTCGACGGGGTCGACGGCTCCTTGGCCAGCACCAACTGGATCGTCTGGCTGCGCTTGATCTCTTCGCCGGCCGCCGGATCCTGCTTGACCACCCGGCCCTCGGGCTGTTCGGTGGTCTCTTCCTCAGTGAACTCCACGTCCCAGCCCTCGCGGTCGGCCTGCGCCTGGGCCGCGGAACGGGTCTGCCCGTAGAAGTTCGGCACGATGCCGGTGCCCGGCACGACGTACAGGATGATCGGGGTATCAACCGTCACAGTCACGCCGGAACTGGGGCTGACGTTCGTCACCGTGTTCGGCTTCCCGGTGGGGTTGCCGGCGTCCGGCGTCTTCTTCACGGTGGTGAAGCCGAGGTCCTTCAACGCCTTCTCGGCGTTGGAGGCCGACATGCCGATCAGGTTGGTCGGAATCATCGCCTTCTTCGGCCCGACGTTGACCTGAATGGTGACGGTGGTGCCGACCGCCACCTTGACGCCGCCCGGCGGGTTCTGGCTGATCACCCGTCCGACGGTCTCGTCATCGGCACCGACGATCGGGTCGACGACGACCTGCAGCTGCGCGTCGGTCAACTGCTGCTCGGCCCAGTCCTGGCTGCGCTGGGTGACGTTGGGCACTTCGACCTGAGCGACCCGGGCCTCGGGGTTGAACAGATAGTAGGTGCCGAAGCCCAGGCCCAGGACCGCCAGGAACGCGACCAGGCCCCACCACCACGGGTTGCGGCGCCGCTTCTTCTCTTCGACCGCCCGCTGCGGGATGGTCGCGATGTCGGTGGGCTCGACGGTGTCGGTGGGGGACTCCAACATCTGCGTCGCCGCGAGCACGCTGGTCGGGGCGGGTACGGGCGCCGGTGCAACTGCGAGGACGGCCTGGCCGGCCAGCAGCCGGTTGATGTCCTCGCGCATCTCGGACGCCGTCTGGTACCGCTGGCCGGCGTCCTTGGCCAGCGCCTTGAGCACGATGGCGTCCATTTCGGCGCTGACCAGCGGGTCGAGCTGGCTCGGCGGCACCGGTTGTTCCCGGACGTGCTGGTAGGCCACCGAGACCGGCGAGTCGCCGCGGAACGGCGGGTGCCCGACCAGCAGTTCGTAGA
>JBDHZN010000067.1:0-14896 GCA_039811845.1 Micropruina sp.
CAAGCTCGACCAGCGGTGGGTGCGGGTCGATCGACGAGGGTCTCGACAAGCTCGACCGGTGAGTCCTGCGGACTCGATCGGCGGGGGTGCGGTCAGGCCTGGAGCCGGTAGCCGAGACCGGGCTCGTTGATCAGGTGCCGGGGCGCGGCCGGGTCGGGCTCGATCTTGCGGCGGATCTGGTTGGCGAAGACCCGCAGGTAGTGGTGCTCGCGGCCGTAGCCAGGCCCCCAGACGGCGCGCAGCAGGTCTTCGTGCGGGACCAGCCGGCCCTGGTGGCGGGCCAGTTCGGCCAGCAGCCGCCACTCGGTCGGGGTGAGGTGGATCGTCTCCGAACCGCGGGTGGCCAGGTGGGCGCCGAAGTCGAGGGTCAGGCCGGGGGTGGAGAACGTCTCCGGAGCTTCCGCGGCGACGGACGTCCGGCGCACGGCCGCCCGCACCCGGGCCATCAACTCGTTCACGTCGAATGGTTTGCTGACGTAGTCGTCGGCACCCTCATCGAGCGCCTCGATCTTGTCGTCGGCCTGCTGCCGGGCCGACAACACGATCACCGGGACGGCGGACCGCTGCCGCAGCCGGCGCAGCACCTCGACCCCGTCCAGGTCGGGCAGGCCGAGGTCGAGGATCACCAGCTCGGGATCGTCGGCCAGGAAGCTAGCCATCGCCTGCCGTCCGGACGAGGCCAGCAGCACCTCGTGGCCGCGGGCTCGCAGATTGATCCGCAGCGTGCGCTGCAGCATGGAATCGTCGTCGACGACCAGGATCCGGGTCACGATGCACCTCCGGGTTCCGCCGGGATCTCCTGACCCGGCCGGGTGGGCAGGGCGATCACCAGGGTCAGTCCACCACCAGGAGTCGGCTCGGCGGTGACCCGTCCGCCCATCGCCTCGGCCAGGCCACGGGCCACCGCCAGCCCGAGGCCGATGCCGGTTCCGGTGGAGTCACCTTGGCGTTGGAAGGGCTGAAAGATCCGCTCCAGCTCGTCGGGCGGGACCCCCGGCCCGTCGTCGGTGATCCGCAACTCGACCCGGTCGGCGACCCGGCTGGCCCGCACGGTGATGGGGGTGTCGGCGCTCTGATAGCGCAGTGCGTTCTCGGCGATGTTGCCCAGCACCCGGTCGAGCAGCCCGGCGTCGGTGTGCGCCATCCGGGCGTCCGGATCGATCTCCCAGTGGGCACGGGTCGGGTCGGGCAGCGCCGCCAGCGTGGCCGGGATCACCTCACCGAGATCGGTGGGCGCCGGGTGGGCGATCAGCGCGCCGGTCTGCAGCCGGGACAGGTCGAGCAGGTTGCCGATCAGTGCCTCCAGCCGGTCGGCGGACTCCTCGATGACGGCCATCAGTTCCGCCTCGTCCGCGGCCGACCAGGCCACCTCGGTGGAACGCAGGCTGCCGATCGCCGCCTTGATCCCGGCCAGCGGCGTCCGCAGGTCGTGCGAGACGGCGGACAGCAGCGCCGTCCGGGCCTGGTTGTCCCGGGACAACTGCGCGGCCGACTTGGCCGAGCGTTGCAACTCCTGGCGTTGCAGAATCGCGCCGGCGTGCGCCGCGAAGGCGTCGAACAGCCGGCGCTGATCGGCCGCCAACCCGGGTGGCTGCAGCACCAACTGATGATCGCCGGCATCCTCGTGGTCGGCCTGCGCGGCCGGGTCGTAGCTGCCGGCCGCCGCCACGATCTCGAGCGGGCCGTCCGCGGGCCGGCGCACGATCGCGGCAGCCCGGACGCCGAACATGTCGATCGCCCGCTGCAGCAGCAGCGGCAGCTGGTCCGGGGCGCCGAGCAGCGAATGGGAGAGTTCGGCGAGCGCGGCGGACTCCCGCTGCGCCGCCTGCGCCTCTTCGGTGCGCCGGGCGTTGCGGTGCACGATCAACGCCACCAGCACGCCGACCAGGACGAACACCGCCAGCGCCAGCGTGTTCTCCGGGTCGGCGACGGTCAGGGTGCCGGTCGGCTGCACGAAGAACCAGTTCAGCAGCACCGACGACAACACCGCGGCCACCACCGCCGGGATCAGCCCGCCGAGCACCGCCACCAGCACGGTGGCCAACAGGAAGATCGGGATGTCGAGCGGCAGGTCGGAGGTGAACGGGTCGGCGTGCAGCACCACGGTGAGCAGCAGCGGCAGGGCCACTGCGGCGACCAGCCCGGTGAGCACCCGTCGCCGGGAGAGTCCCCGGTGCCGGGTGAAGCCGCGTCCGGGCCGTGGATGGCCGACCACATGGACGTCGATGTCGCCGGCGTCGGCGATGATCCGTTCGGCCAGGCTCGGGCTGAGCCCGCGTCGCCAGGGCGGCAGCGGTGAGCCGCCGACCAGGATCTGAGTGGCGTTCACCCCGCGGGCGAAGTCGAGCACGGCCTGCGCGGCGTCATCGCCGGTGATGGTGTGGAACTCACCGCCCAACTCCTCGGTGAGCCGCCGCAACTCGGCGACCTGGCTGAGCGGGGCGTCCGCCAAGCCGTCGCTGCGGCTGACGAAGGCGCCCAGCAGCTGACCGCCCGCCAACCGGGAGGCGATCCGGGCGCCGCGGCGCAGCAGGGTGCGACCCTCGGGTCCGCCGGTCAGCGCGACCACCACCCGTTCCCGGGCCGGCCAGGACTCGGTGATGCCGTGCTGGCTCCGGTAACCCTCCAGACCGGCGTCCACCTTCTCGGCCAGCCAGAGCAGCGCCAGCTCGCGCAGCGCGGCCAGGTTGCCGACCCGGAAATAGTTGGCCAGGGCGGCGTCCACCTTCTCCGGACGGTAGATGTTGCCGTGCGCCATCCGTCGGCGCAGCGCCTCCGGCGACATGTCCACCAAGTCGATCTGGTCGGCGGCCCGGACCACCTCGTCCGGCACCGTCTCGCGCTGCACGATGCCGGTGATCGAGGTGACCGCGTCGTTCAACGACTCCAGGTGCTGAATGTTGACCGTGGAGATCACGTCGATGCCGGCATCCAGCAGCTCGTCAATGTCCTGCCAGCGCTTCTCGTTGCGCGAGCCCGGCACATTGCTGTGGGCGAGTTCGTCGATCAACGCCACCTGCGGACGGCGAGCCAGCACCGCGTCCAGGTCCAGTTCGGAGAAGGCGACCCCCTGGTACTCGACCGCGCGGCGCGGAACGACCTCCAGCCCGTCCAGCTGAAGCTCGGTCTGGTGCCTGCCATGCGTTTCACACAACCCGACCACCACGTCGGTGCCGCGGGAGGCGCGGCGATGACCCTCGGCCAGCATGCTGACGGTCTTGCCCACCCCGGGGGCCGCCCCGAGGTAGATCCGCAGCCGGCCGCGTCCCATGGCCCTATTCTCGTCCGGCCAGCGCCAAGTTGAGCCGGGTCACGTTGACCCCGTCCTGACCGAGGTAGCCCAGCGGTGCCGGCTCGGTCGCCGCAGCGATCATGGCCTGGAGTTCGGTGGCAGGGACGCCGCGGGCGGCCGCCACCCGGGGCGCCTGCCAGCGGGCGTAGGTCACCGAGATGTGCGGATCCAGCCCGGACGCCGACGCGGTCAGCGCATCCTCGGGCACCGGGCCGACCGCGTCCGGGTTGGCCTGCCGTAGCGCGTCCAGCCGTTGCTGGCGAGCCTGCTGCTGGTCGGTCGAGACCGGGGAGAGGTTGCTGCCGCCGGAGGTCTGCCCCGAGTAGTCGGACGCCGAGGGCCGCGGCTGGAACCACTGCGGCCCGGCGAAGGACTGCCCGAGCAGCGTCGAACCGACCACCCGGCCGTCGGCGGCGACCAGTCGGGAGCCGTGCGCCTGCACCGGGTAGGCCTGGGCGGCCAGGGTGACCACCGCCGGATACCCGATGCCGAGCAGCACCGTCATCACCAGCAGCATGCGCAGCGCGGCGAGAGTCTGTCGAAACACGGACATGGCTACCCCAATCCCGGGATGAGTGCGACAAGAAGATCGATCAGCTTGATGCCCAGAAACGGCGCCATGATGCCGCCCAGGCCGTAGATCAGCAGGTTGCGGGTGAGCATCGCCGAGGCGCTGAGCGGACGGTAGGCCACCCCGCGCAGGGCCAGTGGCACTAGGGCGAGAATGATCAGCGCGTTGAAGATGACCGCGGAGAGCATCGCCGAAGCCGGTGAGTGCAGCCCCATGATGTTGAGCGCCTGCAGGCCGGGGAAGACGCCGACGAACATCGCCGGAATGATCGCGAAGTACTTGGCCACGTCGTTGGCGATCGAGAAGGTGGTCAGCGCGCCGCGGGTGATCAGCAACTGCTTGCCGATGCCGACGATGTCGATCAGCTTGGTCGGGTCCGAGTCCAGGTCGACCATATTGCCGGCCTCCTTCGCGGCCGACGTGCCGGTGTTCATCGCCACCCCGACATCGGCCTGGGCCAGCGCGGGAGCGTCGTTGGTGCCGTCCCCGGTCATCGCGACCAGCCGCCCGTCGGCCTGTTCGGCCTTGATCAGCGCCATCTTGTCCTCGGGGGTGGCCTCGGCGAGAAAGTCGTCCACACCGGCCTCGGCGGCGATCGCCTTCGCGGTGAGCGGGTTGTCGCCGGTGATCATCACGGTGCGGATGCCCATCGCCCGCAGCTGCGCGAAGCGTTCGGTCATGCCCGGCTTCACCACGTCCTTGAGTTCGACCACGCCCAGGGTGCGCGGCGGTGAGCCGGGTTGCCGGCTGGCCACCACCAGCGGGGTGGCGCCACGTCCGGAGATCTCGTCGACGATCGGCTGCAATCGGGCGGCGAACCGGCCGCCTCCGCCGGCCACCCAGGCGGCGACCGCCGAACCGGCACCCTTGCGGATCTGGGTGCCGTCGGGCAGGTCGACCCCGGACATCCGGGTCTGCGCGGTGAACGGCACGAAGCTGGCGCCGGCCCGGATCAACGCGTCATCGCTCAACTCGCGGCCGCCGGACGGCCCGGCCGGCCGGTCGGCGAGCGCGAACTCGACGATCGAGCGTCCCTCCGGCGTCTGATCGGCCAGCGAGGATGCGTGCGCGGCGTCCAGCAGCTCGCCGCGCTCCACCCCGGGCAGTGGCCGGACGTCGCTGGCCCGCCGGTTGCCGAAGGTGATGGTGCCGGTCTTGTCCAGCAGCAGGGTGCTGACGTCGCCGGCCGCCTCGACCGCCCGTCCGGACATGGCCAGCACGTTGCGCTGCACCAGCCGGTCCATGCCGGCGATGCCGATCGCCGACAGCAGCGCGCCGATGGTGGTCGGGATCAGGCAGACCAGCAGCGCGACCAGCACCACCAGCGGCAGCCGTCCGCCGGAGTAGATCGCCTGTGGCTGCAGGGCGATCACCGCCAGCAGGAAGATGATGGTCAGGGTGGTCAGCAGGATGCCCAGGGCGATCTCGTTCGGGGTCTTCTGCCGGGCCGCACCCTCGACCAGCGCGATCATCTTGTCGATGAACGTCTCGCCCGGTTTCGCGGTGATCTTCACGACGATCCGGTCACTGAGCACGGTGGTGCCGCCGGTCACCGCGCACCGGTCGCCGCCCGCCTCCCGGATCACCGGCGCCGATTCGCCGGTGATCGCCGACTCGTCGACGCTGGCGACGCCGTCCACCACGTCGCCGTCGCCGGGGATCACCTGGCCGGCCTCGACCACCACCCGGTCACCGATCCGCAACTCGACCCCGGCCACCTGCTCCTCGGTGTCATCAGGACGCAGCCTGCGGGCCATGGTCTGGGTCCGGGTGGCTCGCAGCGTGTCGGCCTGCGCCTTGCCGCGTCCCTCGGCGATCGCCTCGGCGAGGTTGGCGAAGACGATGGTCGCCCACAGCCACAGCGTGACCGCGATGGTGAAAACCGACGGCTGCAACACCGACAGCACGGTGGTCAGTACCGATCCGACCCAGACCACGAAGATCACCGGGCTGCCGAACAGATGCCGCGGGTCGAGTTTCACCAGCGCCTGGGGGAGGGACTGCCAGGCGGTGAGGGCCAGTGAAGGATGGGCGGGACGGGGATGCCTGCTCACGACAGTGCCTCCGCGATCGGGCCGAGGGCCAGGGACGGGAAGTAGGTGAGGCCGGCGACGATCAGGATGATCGCCAACAGGAATCCGGCGAAGCTGGCCGAGTGGGTGGGCATCGTCCCGGCAGTAACCGGACGGCGTCCTTGCCGGCCCAGCCCACCGGCCAGCGCCAGCATCGCCACGATCGGGACGAACCGGCCGAACAGCATGCAGGCCGCCAGGGCCAGGTTCAGGAACGGCTGGTCGGCGGACAGCCCGGCGAAGGCCGAGCCGTTGTTGTTTGCCGCCGAAGTGAACGCGTACAGCATTTCGCTCAGCCCATGTGGACCCTGCGCCAGCATCGCGTCCCTCGAGGTGGGCACGAGCAGCGCCGTCCCGGTGCCGAGCAGGGTCAAGGTGGGCGTGATCAGCATCGCCAGGGCGGCCAGGGTGATCTCGCGCCGGCCGATCGATTTGCCGAGCAGTTCCGGCGTCCGGCCCACCATCAGCCCGGCGACGAAGACGGCCAGCACCACCATCACCAGCATCGAGTACAGCCCGGTGCCGACCCCGCCCGGGGACAGCTCGCCGAGCATCATGTTCAGCAAGGTCAGGCCGCCCGACAAGGGCTGCAACGACTCGTGCGTGGCGTTCACCGCACCGGTGGAGGTGCTGGTGGTGGCCGAGGCGAAGATCGCCGACCAGGCCGCGCCGAAACGCTGCTCCTTGCCCTCCAGACTGCCGCCGACGACCTCCAGCGCGGTCAGCGCCGTCATCGCTCCGAAGCCGAGCACGGCCATCACGGCGGCGATCGCCGCACCCTGCCGGCGGTCCTTGACCATCAGCCCGTAGCTGTACGGCAGCGCCGACGGGATGGCCAGCAGCAGCACGATCTCGATCAGGTTGGTCACCCCGTTGGGGTTCTCGAACGGGTGCGCCGAGTTGGCGTTGAAGAACCCGCCGCCATTGGTGCCCAGCTCCTTGATGGCCTCCTGGGACGCCACCAGCCCGCCCTGCAACACCTGGCTGCCGCCGTCGATGGTGGTGATGGTGGTCGGCGCGTCCAGGTTCTGGATGACGCCGCAGGCCACCAGCACGATCGCGGCGAGCACCGCCAGCGGCAGCAGGATGCGCAGCGTGCCGCGGGTCAGGTCGACCCAGAAGTTGCCCAGCCGGTCGGTGTGTTCCCTGGTCAACCCGCGGACGACGGTGATCGCCACGGCCAGGCCGACCGCTGCGGAGACGAAGTTCTGCACGGTCAAACCGAGCGCCTGCAGCAGGTAGCCGGCCCCGGCCTCACCGGCGTAGGACTGCCAGTTGGTGTTGGTGACGAACGAGACCGCCGTGTTCAGCGCCGTGTCGACGTTCATCGCGCGTCCTTGAGAGAACGGCAGCAGCGGCTGGGCCACGATCAGCCCCCACAACAGCAGGATCGACACTCCCGAGAAGGCCAGTACCGACACGGCATAGACGCCCCAGCGCTGTTCGGCGTCCGGGTCGACCCCGGTCAGCCGGTAGATCAGCCGCTCCACCCGGGTGTGGGTGGGCGAGGTGAACACGCGGTGGATCCAGCTGCCGAGCGGTACATGGATGACGGCCAGGATGACGACGACGGTCAGCACCGCGAGCACGGCTGCGAGGGTCGCGGGCATCGCGCTCAGAACCGTTCCGGACGCGCCAGGGCGAAGCCCAGGTAGATGAGCAATGCCACGCCGATCAGCGCGGCCAACAGATCCTCGATCACGTCTCGATCCTGCGCCCGGCCGGGGTGGTCGTCCACTGTGTTGACCGAGCTCTGACGAGTCTTGACGCTTCCTTGATGCGTCCGATTCCGCGGCGGAGTCGGCTCACTACACTGAGCCGTCCGGGGCAGAGCTGCCTCGGAACCTGACTGAGGAGGTCCTCGATGCTGATCGGGCTGCGCGACGCACTCGACTTCGCCGAAAGCAGGAATTGCGGTATCGCCGCGATCAACACCCCGACGCTGGAGTTGTTGCTGTCGGCGATCAAGGTGGCCGAGCGCTACGAGGTGCCGCTGATCGTGCAGCACGCGCAAGTGCACGAACCGGTGAATGCCATCGAGGACATCGGCCCGGTGATGGTCGAGTTGGCCCGACGCTCCAGCACCGGGCTGGTGGTGCACGTCGACCACGGCGAGACCATCGACTACGTCGAGCGCGGCTTCGCGGTCGGCTTCAACTCGGCGATGTTCGACGGCTCCCGGCTGCCCTACGACGACAACGTCGCCCAGACCCGTGCCGTGGTCGAGCTGGCCAACTCGCGTGGCTACGGCGTCGAGGGTGAGCTGGGCGTCATGCCCGGACGTGAGGACGGCGTCGAATCCAAGGGTGTTGCCGACGAGACCCTGTACACCAGCCCCGAGGACGCAGCGGCGTTCGTCGCCGCCACCGGTGTCACCGCGCTGGCCTGCTCATTCGGCACCGTGCATGGCCTGTACAAGGCCGATCCGAAGATCAACTTCGGGCTGATCGGCGAACTGCGCCGGGCCGGCGGAGTCCCGATCGTGATGCACGGTGGTTCCGGGCTGAGCTGCGAGGAGTACCGCGCCGCGATCGAGGCCGGCGTCCGCAAGATCAACTACTACACCTACGCCGACAAGGCCGGCCTCGAAGCCGCCCGGCAACTGCTCGACGACCAGCCCGACACCCACGTCTTCTGTGACCTCACCGTGGCCGCGACAAGAGCCATCGAGGCCAACCTGGACGAACTCGTCCGCTGCCTGTATCGCGTGGTCTGACCCGCGCCCAACCGTTGGTTGAGCTTGTCGAAACCATGCGCGGCCGGGGTCTCGACAAGCTCGACCAGCGGGGCTACGCCCACACCGTCATCCCGGCGAACGCCGGGATCTCAGTTGCTGCTGCTGCTGCAGTCGGCACAGGTGCCGAAGAACTCGACCTCGTGGTCAATCTCGGCGAAGCCGTACTGGCCGGCGATCTTGCGGGTCTGCTCTTCGAGGCCGGGCAGGCTGATCTCGACGGTGCGCCCGCAGGAGCGGCAGACCAGGTGATGGTGGTGCCCGGGGGTGCAGGTGCGGTAGGCGATCTGGCCGTCCGGGGTGCGGATGCTGTCGACCTCACCGCTGGCGGCCATCGCCTGCAGGGCGCGGTAGACGGTGGCCAGGCCGACCGTTGAGCCGTCGTGGCGCAACCGGTCGTGAATCTCCTGGCTGGTGGCGAAAGATTTGCTCGCCTCAACGGCATCGCGGATCTCGGTTCGCTGCCGAGTGCGGCGTGGTGTTCGTTCAGTGCTCGTCATAGTGACCCTCATGCGCGGCGTGCCGGTGACCATCGTGAATGTAGTCGAGATGTCCAGCGTGCGGCACGGCCGGATGCCCGCAGGTCTCGGAATGCACGTGTGGATGTTCCTCGGTCAGTTCGTGTGAGCGGGGCGGCTGATCGTCGGTCAACTCCACAGCCGGGGCATACCGTCGCGCCAGCAGCAGTGAGGCCGGCCAGCTGAGTGCGAACACGCCGATCGCGATGACCACGATCAGGGCACCGGGTGCGGTGTCGAACTGGTACGAGCCGATCGTGCCGCTCACCGCGGCCACCACACCCAGGCCCATCGCCACCAGCATCGACCGCCGGAAGCCGATCACCAGATGGTTGGCGGTCGCCACCGGCACCACCATCAGGGCACTGACCAGCAGCAGGCCGACGGTCCGCATCGAGACGGTGACGGTGACGGCCGCGAGCGCCACGATGAGGATGTTGTAGATCCGGACGGGCAGTCCGATCGTCCGTGCGAACGGCTCATCGGCGCTCACCGCGAACAGCTGCGGCAGCAGGCCGAGGCAGACTACCAGCACGACCGCGCCGAGCCCGGCGATGATCCACAGCTCGGTGGCGTTGATGGTGAGCAGCGATCCGAACAGGAACGCCGACAGGGTGCCGGTGCCTTGGCCGGCGAGGCTGGCCAGCAACAGACCGCCGGACAGGCCGCCGTAGAACAGGATCGCGAGCCCGACGTCGCCGCTGGTGCGGCCGAGTTCACGGAGTAGTTCGATGGCGATCGCGCCGACCACGCACACCACCACGGCGACCGGCAGCGGTGCGGTGCCGGTCAGGAAGGCGAGACCGACACCGGCGACCGCCAGGTGGCCCAGGCCGTCGCCGAGCAGGCTGAGCCGGCGCTGCACCAGGTAGGTGCCGATCGCGGGAGCGGTGAGGCCGGTGATGACGGCGGCCAGCAGCGCCCGTTGCATGAATTCCAGGGCGAGCCATTCCATCTCAGATCACCTCGAGTCCGGTCTCGTGGAAGTGGCTGTGCGGCAGTTCGTGCACCTCGTGGCCACCCAGCGTCGGCTGGAACGGTCCGTCGGCGACCACCCGTCCGTCGGCCAGGGTGATTGCCCGGTCGATCAGTGGTTCGAACGGACCGGGCTCGTGCAGCACCATCACCACTGTCGTGCCTGCCTCACGCAGTTCGGCCAGGATCTCGGCGAGCACACCCTGAGTGGCCTGATCGACGCCGGCCAGCGGCTCGTCCCAGACCATCAGGTCGGCGGTGCCGGCCAACGCGCGGGCGATCAGCACCCGCTGCTGTTGTCCGCCGGAGAGCCGGACGAACGGCGCCTGTGCGCGATCCGCCATGCCGACCCGGACGAGGGCGTCCGTCACGGCTTGGCGATCGGCCGCGCCGGCCGGCCATAGCGGACGCCGCAGCCCGAGACGTCCGGAGGCCACCACCTCACGGGCGGTGGCCTGCTGGACCAGGATGGTGCTGCGTTGCGGCACGTAGCCGATGCGGTGCCAGTCGCGGAACCGGCTCAGTTCGGTGCCGAACAGTTCGATGGTGCCCCGATGCGGCACCAGGCCGAGCAGGGCACGCATCAGCGTGGTCTTGCCCGACCCGTTGTTGCCGGTCACCGCCACCGTCTGTCCGACACCGATCTCAAAGCCGGCATGCCGGACGATGGGGACGCCGGACAGCACCACGTCGACCTGGTGCGCGGAGATGGCCGGGGCCGGTTGCCGCGGCTCAGCCGTCATGAACAGCCGTTCGCCTTCTGCAGCGAGGTGAGATTGGATTTCATGACCTCAATGTAGTCCGACCCGCGGGACTCCGGCGTCAGCCCCTCCAGCGGATCGAGCACGTCGGTGGTCAGCTTCAGGTCGCCGGCGATCGACTTGGCCACCGCGGGCGAGACCAGGGTTTCGAAGAAGATGGTGGTGACACCGTTCGCCTTCGCGACCTTCTGCACCTCGGCGATCCGCGCGGCGGTCGGCTCGGTGTCGGGTTCGATTCCGCTGATGCCGACCTGCTCCAGGCCGTAGCGGTGGGCCAGGTACCCGAAGGCCTCGTGCGAGGTGATGAACACCTTGCGCTGGCACGAGCCGAGGCCGGTCTTGAAGTCGGTGTCGAGCTGCTTGAGCTGAGCGATCAGCGCGTCCGCGTTGGCGGCGAAGGTCGCCTTGGCGTCCGGCTTGGCTTCGGCGAGGGCGTCGCGGACGTGCTCGGTGATCGTCACCATGTTGTTCGGGTCGAGCCAGGTGTGCGGATCGAGCGCCCCGTGATCGTGGTCGTCCTCGCCATGCTCCTCGTCGCCGTGCTCATCTTCATGCTCGGCTGGCTGCAGGGTCAGGAAGGACGCGGTGTCGACCGCCTGCTTCGGCGTGACGGTCTGCAGCGCCGAATCGACAGCCGCCTGGAAGCCCTTCTGGTAGATCAGCAGATCGGACTCGCCGATGCCCGCCACCTGCTTGGGGGAGAGCTCCAGGTCGTGCGGCTCGGCGCCCGGCTGGGTCAGATCGGTGATCGTCACCAGGTCCTTGCCGACCTGCTGCGCCACGTACTCGAACGGGTAGAAAGCGGCGGTCACCTTGAGTTGAGCTGCCTGCGATGGGCCGGCCGAGGTGGACGGCGTTCCCGCCGAACACCCGGCGGCGACGGTCATTCCGAGGGCCGCCACCGCTGTCAGTACCACTCGGAGCAACTTCATGACAATCATTCTCATGCTGGGTACGGCGCATGTCAAAACGAGGGGCGGTCGGCCCCGGTGACCTCGCCGCCTCAGATGCTGGACGGCACTCCACCCGGCTCGGCGCCGCCTTGGACGATGTTGGGCGCGGTGGTGGTCAGTGGGCCGGCGGTGACCGGGCGCTTCCGCAGCCGCCGCTCGACCGCACCCGCAAGCTTCGTCATGGCGTAGTTGAGCACGATGAATATGGCCGCTGCCACAAGGTAGGCGGGCACCACGTTGGCGTAGGCGGAGCCCAACGTCTTGGACTGATTGAGCAATTCCATAAAAGTGATGCCGAAGCCGAGGGCGGAGTCCTTGATAACGACGACCAACTGACCCATCAGTGCGGGCAGCATCGCGACCAGAGCTTGCGGGAGTTGGATGGAGCGCAGCGTTTGTCCGGCGGTCAAACCGATCGACAGGCCGGCCTCGGCCTGCCCCTTGGGCAGGGAATGGACGCCCGAGCGCACGAGTTCGGCGATCACTGATCCGTTGTAGAGGGTGAGCGCGGTGACCACCGCCATCAGTGGGTTCAGGCTTGGTAGGAAGACCCCGTTGCGGGAGTAGATGTTAAAGGCGAAGTACATCATCAGCAGCACCGGCACCGCTCGGAAGAACTCCACCACGATGCCGCAGACGATGCGGATCCAGCGCTGCTGTGCGAGGCGTCCGACGCCGAAGACCAATCCGAAGATGCCCGCCAACACCACCGAGATCGCCGATGCGGTGAGCGTGCCCACCAAGCCAGGGATCAGGTAGCTCTGCCACGCGCCACCGGTCAGGAAGGGCGCCCACATGGCCGCCTCCAGCTGACCGGCTTCGCCGAGTTTGGCAAGCACCAGGTAGACGACGCCGATCGCCACCAGTGCGCCGACGATGGTCAAGATGGTGTGTCGGGTGCGGGCGCGCGGGCCGGGTGCGTCGAACAGCACCGTCTGGGCGCTCACCGCTTCACCGCCAGCTTGCGGGACAGGCTGGTGAACCAGATGCCCAAGGGGAGCGTGAGAATGACGAAGCCGAGGGCGAAGATCGCGAACACCATCACGCTACCGGTTTCGTTCTCGATGATCTTCGCCATCAGGCCGGCGGCGTCCGCCGCGCCGATCACCGCGGCGACCGTTGTGTTCTTGATCAACGCGATCAGCGTCGAACCCAGCGGTGCGATCGCGCCCCGGAATGCCTGCGGCAGCAACACCTCGGTCAGTGATTGGGTGAAGGTGAGGCCGATCGACCGAGCTGCCTCGGCTTGTCCGGCCGGAATGGTGTTCACTCCACTGCGCAGCGCTTCGCAGACGAATGCTGCGTGATAGACGCTGAGCACGATGATCGCCCAGTAGAAGATGTTGGTGGTGACGGTGTTCGAGATCTGCATTCCCAGCACGATGCTTGCCCCGAGAATGCTGAACACCATCAACAGGGTGAGCGGGGTGTTGCGCACCAGGTTGACGTACGAGGTGCCGAGCAGTCGCAGAACCGGCACCGGTGAGACTCGCAGAATCGCGACGACGGTGCCGATCACCAGCGCGCCGAGCGCCGACCAGAACGACAACTGTACGGTGAGCCAGAAGGCACCGAGCAGGTCGTAGCGGGCCAGGATGTCGCCCATGATTCCCCCTGGAGACTCGGACGGATGGTTCCGGACGCCAGGTACGACGTCCGGAACCTCCTAGCTAACGGTCAGGAGCAGGCGGCCGGGGTGGGCGGGTTGCCCGGACCCGGGGTGTAGTTGGCCGGCCCGAGGTTGGCCTTGACGGCCTTCTCCCACGAGCCGTCCTTGATCATGTCGTTGATCGCCGCCGTCACCTTGTTGCACAGGTCGGTGTTGCCCTTCTTCAGGCCGACGCCGTAGTTCTCTTGGGTGAACGGCTTGCCGACCACCTTGAGCTTGCCCGCGTACTGAGCCTGAGAGGCGTAGCCGGCCAGAATGGTGTCATCGGTGGTCAGTGCGTCAACGCCCTTGGCCACCAAGGCGGTGACGCAGTCGGAATAGGTGGCAAACTCCTGCAGGTTGACGCCGGGCACCTTGTCCTTGACGTTCTGCGCGGAGGTCGAGTTCGTCACCGAGCAGAGCTTCTTGCCCTTCAGCGAGTCGACGCCGGTGATCGAGGTGTCGTCAGCGCGGATCAGCAGATCCTGACCAGCGATGAAATAGGGGCCGGCGAAGGAAACCCGCTGCTTGCGGGCGTCGTTGATCGAGTAGGTGGCGACGACCAGGTCGACGCTGCCATTCTCGATCAATGTCTCACGCTGCGGCGTGGGCGCCTGCACCCACTGGATCTTCTCGGGCGTCGTGCCGAGCTTGCCGGCGATGTAGGTGGCGACGTCCACGTCGAAGCCGGTGTACTTGCCGGCCTCGTTCAATCCCATGCCCGGCTGATCGAATTTGATGCCGATCTTGAGGTTCGACAGGTCGGTGCTGCCCGCAGCGCCGCCACCACAGGCGGTCAGGGAGAGAGCGAGGGCGGCCGCGGCTGTTGCGGCGCCGAGTTTCTTCAGTGCCATGGGTCGAGCTCCTTTGCTTGCTTCTGGTTTCTTGCTCGGTCAGTGAGTCAGGATCTTGGAAAGAAAGTCCTTCGCACGGGCGGAGGTGGGATTGGAGAAGAACTCCTCAGGCGTCCCGGTTTCGACGATCTCGCCGTCGGAGAGGAACACCACCTTGTCGGCGGCCTTGCGGGCGAAGCCCATCTCGTGGGTGACCACGATCATCGTCATGCCGTCTTTGGCCAACCCCACCATGACGTCGAGCACCTCGTTGATCATCTCGGGGTCGAGGGCCGAGGTGGGCTCGTCGAAGAGCATCACCTTCGGGTTCATCGCCAGCGATCGGGCGATGGCGACCCGCTGCTGCTGGCCGCCGGAGAGCTGGGCTGGGTACTTGGCGGACTGATGCGCGACACCTACCCGATCGAGCAGCTCCATCGCCCGCTTCTCGGCCTCGGCCTTCGGCGTCTTGCGCACCTTGATCGGGCCCAGCGTGACGTTCTCCAGGATCGTCTTGTGGGCGAACAGGTTGAAGGACT
>JBDHZN010000068.1:0-14819 GCA_039811845.1 Micropruina sp.
GGGTCATGGCGACTCCTTTCACGAGTGGCTGATGCCTTGATTCCCCCGGGGCTGTTTCCCCGTGACACCAAGATTCGCCCTCCGACCAGGGGTGACGCGTCTGCCGGGGGAGCGAGATCGGAAGGTATGTCCGCAGGCATACGGCAGCGGGCCGCCGGTCAGTCGCTGTGGCTGTCCGCGTCGCGCATCTGGTCGATGACGGCCCGGATCTCGCGCAGATGCTGCGCCATCGCCTCGGCCACCGCGTCGCCGTCGCCGGCCTCCAGCGCGGTCAGGATGCGGGCGTGCCCGGCGTGCGAGATGCGCCGTCCGTCACCGGCCAGGTGGGAATAGACCCGGGCCTCGACCGTCCAGGTCGCCACCAGTTCCCCCAGCGAGCCGAGCAGCGGGTTGCGCGAGGCACGGGCGATCGCGGTGTGGAAGCCGACGTCGAGCCGCAGCGACTCGTCGGCGTCGATGTCAGCTGCGGCGGCCTCCAGCAGCCCCCGCAACTCGACGAGCTCTGCGCCGGTGATCCGCTGGGCGGCCAGCCGGGCCAGCTGCGGCTCGATGACCTCGCGGAACTCGGCCGAATGCTCGAAGTCGTCATTGGCCCGCTCCAGCCGGGCGGCCAGCGAGGCGCTCAACGGCACCTCGCGGGTCACCCGGGTACCGCTGCCGTGCCGCCGGACGATCAGCCCGGACGCCTCCAGCTTGCTGAGCGCTTCACGCAGCGCGGCCCGGGAGACCGCCAGCTCGACGGCCAACGTCCGTTCCGCGGGCAGTCGATCGCCGGGTGCGAAGGTGCCGGTGACGATCTGCCGCTCGATGTGCCGGACGATCTCGTCGGCGACGGTCGCGCGAGACATGCGAAGTCGGCCCGCCTTCCGCTGGCGATGGGGGAGGCGGACGCTCGCCGCCTCCCCCATCTTGTCATCCCGGTTACGCCGACTGCAGCGCGGGCGCCGGGATGGTCTCGATCTCGGTGTCGGACGCCGAGGCGAACGTCTCACGCATCTGGTCGTAGTCGAGCTGGTTCTCCCAGCGGGACACGATGAACGTGGCGACGCAGTTGCCGAGCAGGTTGACCGAGACCCGCATCGAATCCATCAGCCGGTCGGCACCCAGCAGCAGGGCCACCCCGGCGACCGGGAAGATGCCCAACGCGGTAGCGGTCGCCGACAGGGCCAGGAACGACGAGCCCGGCACCCCGGCCATGCCCTTCGAGGTGAGCAGCAGGACGCCCACGGCCGCCAACTGCTGACTCAGCGTCAGCTCGATGCCGAACGCCTGCGCCAGGAACAGCAGCGAGATGGACAGGTAGATCGCCGCGCCGTCCAGGTTGAACGAATACCCGGTCGGCACCACCAACCCGGTGATCGAGCGCGGGTTGCCCGACTTGGTCAGCTTGGTCATGATCCGGGGCAGGACGGCCTCGGTGGAGGCGGTGCCCAGCGCCAGCAGGAACTCGGACCGGGCGTATTTGATGAAATCCCACAGCGGTACCCGGGCGACGAACCAGGCGATCAGGAACAGCAGGCCGATGAAGACCAGTGCCGCGCCGTAGCAGGCGGCGATCAGCATGGCGTAGGTACCCAGCGTGGCCAGGCCGTACTGGCCGATGATGAACGCCATCGCGCCGAACGCGCCGAGCGGGGAGACCCGCATGATCCAGCCCATGATCTTGAACACGATGTCCAGGGCGGCGTTGAGGAAATCCATCACCGGCTTGGTCTTCTCAGGACCCAGCACCACCATGGCGGCGCCGAAGAAGACGGAGAAGAACAGCACCTGGAGCAGCTCGTTCTCGGCGAACGCCTGCATGACGCTCTCGGGAATGACATGCAGCAGGAACGTGGCGGCGTCCGGGATCGAACCGCCACCGGTCTTGGCCTCGACCTCGGCGCCGTTCAGGCTGGCCGGATCGATGTGCAGGCCGGCGCCCGGCCGCACCACGTTGCCGACCAGCATTCCGAACGCCAGCGCGAAGGTGGACGCCGCCAGGAAGTAGCCGAGCGCCTTGACACCCACCCGTCCGACCGACTTCACATCGCCGACGTGCGCGATGCCGGTGACGATCACCAGGAAGATGATCGGCGCGATGACCATCTTGATCAGCCGGATGAAGCCGTCGCCGATCGGCTTCAGCTGAGACCCGATGGCGGGCCACAGGGCCCCGATGGCGATGCCCAGAACGATCGCCACCCCGATCTGGAAGAACAAGGACTTCCAGATCGGCTGCTTGACCTGGAGTTTCTGGTCGGGGCCCACTTCGTAGAGCCCTTCTGTTGTCTTCGAGGTTGCCATGGGGATCTCCTTCGGAGGCTGAAACCTTTTGCGGTATCAGCACACCCGCACGGTGTTACGAGACTCGGCGCGCGGAATCACGACCGCGTTACGGTCTGACCACTTTGTGTCACGGGCGCTGTTCGATCGGACCACTAGCCTGCGAGGCATGGAGATCGTGCCTGCCGCCAGCGCCGTGATCGTCGACGACCAGGGCCGGGTGCTGCTGGTGCTGCGCGGGCATGAGCCGCAACGGGGGCGCTGGTCGGTGCCCGGCGGCAGCGTCGAGCCGGGCGAGACGCTGGAACGGGCCGCGGCCCGAGAGGCGTTCGAGGAGACCGGCCTGCGGGTCCGGATCGGCCGCGAATTGTGGACGGTGACGCTACCGACCGCCGATGGACGGCTGTACGAGGTGCACGACTTCGCCGCCACCGTGATCGACGGCACCCTGACGCCCGGCGACGACGCCGCGGACGCCCGCTGGGTGACGCCGGCGGAGCTGGACGAACTGCCGCTGACCGCGGGCCTGAAGGACTACTTCGCCGGCGCCGGGATCATCCCGCCCACCGCCGGTTGAGCTTGTCGAAACCAGGGATCTCGACAAGCTCGATCAACGGGTGGGGAGCTCGATCAACGGGTGGGGGAACTCGATCAACGGTGGCTACCCGGTGTTGCGCAGGCCGGCGGCAACGCCGTTGACGGCCAGCAGCAGGGCACGCTCCAGCTGGGGATCGCGGTCACCGGCGCGCAGCCGGGCCAGCATCGCCACCTGCAGGTAGCTGACCGGGTCGAGGTAGGCGTCCCGGACGCTCAGCGTGCGCTTCAGGATCGGCTGGTTGTCGAGCAGCTCGTCCTCGCCGGTGATCGCCAGGATCGCCGCCACCGTCCGGTCGTGCTCCTCGGAGATCCGGTCGAAGATGTGGTGCAGCTTCGGGTCGACCAGCGACGCCACATAGTGCCGGGCGACGTCCAGCCGGGTCTTGGTCAGCGTCATCTCCACGTTGGAGACGAAGGTCCGGAAGAAGTGCCACTGCTGGTACATCTCCTGGAGCTGGTCGCCCAGACCGGCGGCCACGGCGGCGTCCAGACCGCTGCCGACGCCGAACCAGCCGGGCACGATCTGCCGGGTCTGCGTCCAGCCGAACACCCATGGAATGGCGCGCAGGCCCTCCAGCCCCGAGCCGCTGTCGGGCCGCTTGGACGGCCGTGAACCGAGCTTCAGGGCGCCCAGTTGATCGACCGGGGTGGACTGCCAGAAGTAGGGCGGCAGGTCGGGATGCTCCACCAGCGAACGGTAAGAGACGAAGGCGGCGTCCGATACCGTCTGCATGGTGGCGTCCCACTGGGCCAGCTGCTCGGCGCTCTGCCGCGAACTCAGGTGCAGGGTGCTGGCCTCCAGCACGGCGGCCAGCGTCAGCTCCAGGTTCTCCCGGGCCAGCGCGGGCAGCGTGTACTTGTCCGAGATCACCTCGCCCTGCTCGGTCACCTTGATCTCGCCCTGCAGCGAGCCGAACGGCTGGGCCAGGATCGCCTCGTGGGTGGGGCCACCGCCGCGGCCGACGGTGCCGCCGCGGCCGTGGAACAGCCGCAGCTGGATGCCGTGCGCGGACGCCACATCGCGCAGCACCCGCTGAGCCCGGTGAATCTCCCACTGGCTAGTGGCGATGCCGGCGTCCTTGTTCGAATCGGAATAGCCCAGCATGACTTCCTGGACGTCGCCGCGCAGCTTCACCAGGGCCCGGTACGAGGGGTCGGCGAACAGTTTCTCGACGATCTCGCCGGCGGCTCGCAACTCGGTGACGGTCTCCAGCAGCGGCACGAAACCGACCGTGGCGAGGTTCTCGGTGACGTCGACCAGCCGGGCTTGCCGGGCCAGCAGCACAGCGGCCAGCAGGTCGTCGGCGCCGCGGGTCATCGAGACGATGTAGCTCTCGATGCAGGCCGGGCCGAACCGTTCATGCGCTTCCCGGATCGCCTCGAAGGTGGTGTAGGTGCGGGTGCCGTCGGCATCCAGCGGCGGCGGTGACGGGGCCAACGGACGGCGCTTGGCCAGCTCGGCGGACAGCACCTCGAAGCGCTCGTCGCCGTTCAGCGAGGCATAGGGGACGCCCAGCTCGCCGAGCCGGTCGAACAGCTGGCCGAGCGCGTGGTGATGCTTCTCGGAATGCTCCCGGACGTCCATCGTCGCGACCCCGAGGCCGAACGCGCTGACCGTGCGGATCAGCCGGGTGAGGCGTCCGCCGGCGAGCAGCTCGGCCGAGTTCGCGATCAGCGAGGCGCGGACCAGTTCCAGATCGGCCAGCAGCCGGCTGCTGCCCCGATAGTCGTGGCCAGGCCGGTGCGGCTGGTCGTCGCGGACCCGGCGCGCGGTGTTCACCAGCTTCTGCCGCACACAGTGCAGCTTGAGCCGGTACGGCTCTTCGACGTGCACCCGGCGGACGTGCTCGTCGAGTTCGGGCAGCGCCTCCAGATCGGTCTTCAGGCTGGCCTGTAGTTCGGGGCTGATCCGGCGCAGCCGTCCGGACGTCGACACCTCGCCGATCACGCCGTCCAGTTCGGACAGCAACACCCCGATGCCGACCAGGTGCTGCCGGTCGAGCACTTGCAGGGTGGTCTCGGCGGTGACGTTCGGATTGCCGTCGCGGTCACCGCCGATCCAGTTGCCGAGGGCCAACGGGGCCGCGGTGACCGGCAGGAAACCGCCCTGCTGGGCCACCTCGTCGGCCAGGTCGTCCAGCAGTTGCGGGACGGTGTCGGCCATCAGCGCGGCGGCGTAGAACAGCACGTTGCGGGCCTCGTCCTCGACGGTGGGCTGATCGACCCGCAGCTCGTCGGTCTGCCACAGCGTCTCGATGATCCGCTTCAGTTCACGATCACGGAGCCGCTCGGCGCGCGGGGTCAGCTCGTCCGGGGCCTGCAGCAGCGCGTCGCCGATCTGCCGCAGCTGGATCAGCGTGGTGCGCCGGCTGGCCTCGGTCGGATGGGCGGTGAACACCGGCCGCACCTGCAGCTTGGCCAGTGCCGTGGTCAGCGCGGGCGCGCCCAACTCGTCAGCCACCTGGTCGATGGCCTGCGCCAGCCAGCCGGTGCCCTCGGGACGGTCGTCGAAGGTGCGGATGCGGGCCACCTGCTCGGCGATGTTCGCCAGGTGGAAGTAGGTGCGGAAGGCGCGGATCAGGTTCACCGCGGTCGGCAGATCACTGGTGTTCAACCGCCGGGTGAGGGCCTGCTGGGCCTTCCGGTCACCGGCCAGCGCCTCGCGGGAGAGCCGGCGGATCTCTTCGATCTGGTCGACGAGTTCGGGGGACTCCTGGCGGGCCAGAGTCTCGCCCAACAGATCGCCGAGGCGCCGGATGTCGCGGCGCAGTCGGACGTCGTCAGGTTCATCGAGGAAACCGGGCAAGGCAGCGACGTCGGTCACGGGCCCCTCCTTGTGCGGGTGGCGGATGACGACGCTGTCTCGGGCGCCCCCAGGGTAGCGGGTCCGGCCCGGCTCAGCGCACGACGACCAGGCCCGAGGTGAAGGCCAGCGCGGTGGCCTGGGCGCGGTCGCGGCAAGCCCGTCTTGAACAGGATTCGCGAGATGTGGGTCTTGATGGTGCCGACGCCGACGAACAGCCGCTCGGCCAGTTCGGTGTTGCTCAGCCCTTCGGCGAGTAGGGCCAGCACTTCACGCTCGCGGGCGGTCAGGCCGGCCACCACCACACCGGGGCTCCCGGACACCGGCAGGGACGCCAGTGCGGCCAGCACCTGCCCCGCCACGGCCGGATCGAGCCACACCTCGCCATCGGCGACCCGGCGGATCGCCGGAGCCAGGTCGTCCGGATGCCGCTTCAGCACGTAGCCGGCCGCGCCGGCGCGCAGGGCCGCTACGACGTCCGGGTCACCGTCGAAGGTGGTCAGCAGCAGCACCGGCGGGGCGGTGTCCGTGGCGCAGACGGCGCGGGTCGCCGCGATTCCGTCGAGTCGCGGCATCCGGATGTCCATCACCAGCACGTCCGGACGGCAGGCTTCGACCAGGGCGACGGCCTCGTCGCCGTCCGCGCCCTGACCGGCCACGCTCAGGTCGGCCTCGGCGCCCAGGACGGCCGCGACCCCGGCCCGGATCAGCGCGTCGTCCTCGATGATCGCGACCCGGATCACCGGACGCCCACCGGCAGCCGGGCAGCCAGCCGGTAGCCGTCGTCGTCGGCCTCCGCCTCCAAGGCGCCGCCCAGCCGGCCCAGCCGGTCCCGCAGCCCGGTCAGGCCGCGTCCACCGGTCGGCGGCAATGCGGGCGGGGTACCGTCGGACCGGGCCGGGAAGTCGGCGATGTCCACCCGCAGTTCCTCGGCGCCCCAGGTCAGCGCGACCCGGCAGCGGGTACCGGAGGGCGCGTACTTCAGGGTGTTGGTGATGCCCTCCTGGATCGCCCGGTAGATCGCGGTCTGAGCCTCAGGGACCAGCTCGACCCGGCGTCCGGTCTCGGCGAAGTCGACCTGTAGACCGGTCTCGGCGGCGAGCGCGAGGAGCGCAGGAAGGTCCGCCAGCTGCGGCCCGCCGGCAGTCAACGGCTCGCGGGGCATCAGGCCCAGCGTCGCCTGGATCTCCTCCATGGCCCGGCGGGCCGCGGATTCGATGCCGCGCAGCGCGGCCGGATCGGTGACTCCGGTGGAGCGGGCGGCGGCGGCCTGCAGCAGCACCGTGGTGATCGTGTTCGCCACCCCGTCATGCAGTTCCCGGGCCAGCGACAGCCGTTCGTTGTGGCTCGCCTCGATACGCAACCGCTCCTGATCGGCCTGCCAGGCCAGCAGTCGTTCGCTTCGCAGCGCGACGCGCCGTCCGGACGCCCAGGCGACCCCACCGGCGATCAGGGAGAGCAAAACCCCTTGAGAAAGGCCGATCCACTTGCTGTCCACCGAAGTCGACAACACGAACGAGTGGGTGACCAGCGGCACCGCCGCCAGCCATCCCCAGCGGGCTGTGCCTGCCGGGCAGTTCGCGGCAACGGCGAAGGTGGCTATCAGCAGCCCGGCCACCGGCTGCCACAGCGGGACCACCAGGGTGACCATCGCGAACGCGACCTGCACGCCGAACACCGCCAGCGGACGGCTGCGCCGCCAGAACAGCGCCGCGTGCGCAGCGACCGTGACACCCACCGGCAGCCACAGTGGAATCTCGCCGCCGCCGACCAGCCGGGCCTCGCCGTCCCAGAACAGTAGGTCCACGGTGATCGCGGCGGCGACCACCAGCAGGCTGCGCAGCGAGGCGGACATCAGTTCTTGTGGCACATCGAGAGCCACGGGAAGAGCATGCACCAGCCGCTGGCGGGGCTCGTTCCGGGGGGCACCGCGGAGCCCGCCGGAGCCGTGCTCGGGGTGCTCAGCTCGATCATCCACATGTCCGCTTCGGAGGCCACCTCTCCCTCCCGGTGTCCGAATTCGCGGACGGCGCGCAGCTGGCTGTGCGGGGTGTCCCCGGACAGCCAGGCGATGCCCACCGCGGTCGGGGTGGCACCGTCGCGGAGTGCGGCGGACGCGTCCGGATCGGCGAGCACCAGCTCCTGTTTGACCAGTTCACCGCGGCCCAGGACCGAAGGCCGTGATGCGCCCTCGAGCCGGCCGAACAGCACCACGAACAGTGCGGACACCCCGCCGTCGCGAGGGCCGGTGAGCACCGGGGCGCCGATGATCGATTCGAGGTCACGGATGACCTTGGAGAACTTCTTTGCCTGCTTCGCCATGGGAGGACTCCTGTGCGTCTCGGATGACACACAGGTGTCCGACCGCCGCGGCGGTGATACCCCGGGTCAGGAAATCCGGATGCCGTACAGCTTCTTGGCGTAGGTGCCGACCACCAACATGTTGTTGTAGACGGCCGGAGAAGCCTCGATGTTCTTCTCCAGCTGCAGCGTCGAGAAGTCCTTGCCGGTGTTCGGATCGAACAGGTGCAGCAGGCCGCTGGAATCGCCCTGGATGCCGTAGACGTGGCCGTCCTTACCTTGGATCAGCAGCGGCGAACTCCACGAGAAAGCGCCCATGGTGCGCTGCCAGACCACCTGGCCGGTCTTCTTGTCCAGCGCCACCAGGTCACCCTGCTTCTCCGACGCCGTCCGTGCCATGGTGACGAAGACCAGGTCGGAAACATCGCCGAAGCCCAGCGCCGGGGTGGCCATCATGCCGCCGTTGACGGCGTTGAACTGGGCGTTGATCTCCCACTTCCAGACCTCTTTGCCGGTCAGCGCGTTGATCTTGCGGAAGGTGACCGGGCCGGACTTGCCGCCGGCCTCGCCACGCTTGTCGTACTCGTTGCCGGTGTAGATGAACGGGCCGTCCGGGGTGTCCTCGAGCACGATCGTGGCGTCAGTGTCGTCGCCGGTTGGGAACACCCAGACCACCTGCATCGTGGTGGCGTCCCAGCAGATGATGTTGCCGTCGTTGTCGGGGGCGTACATCAGGTTGCGGTAGGCGGCCGCCGAGCCCTCGATGCCGTGCCGGGCGTTCGGATCGCCGGTGTCGTAGCGCAGCTTGGTGTATTCCGGCTTGATGCTGACCTTCTTGCTGGCCGGGTCGAACGACGCGTTCAGCTTCACTTTGTAGATCAGGCCGTTCTCGCCGGGTTCCATCAGGGTGTCGGAGGCGGCGTTGACCAGCGCGGAGGAGTCGAAGGCGCCCCAGTCGCGCGGTGCGGACGGGTCGGTGCCATTCCAGCCGTCGACCTCCTTGTTCTGGATCAGGTCGAAGATCCGGTACCGCCAGTCGCCGGTCTTGTCGCCGTTCTGGTCGAGGCCCATCCCGGAGTAGAGCAGCGGATAGCCGCGCGGATCGATGGAGCCGGTGCCCTTGAAGGCGAAGCCGGCATCGATCGGGGGCTTGGTGTCCTTCCCGTCGGCCAGGTTCATCCGGTAGACCTTGCCGTCGACCACCGGGTAGATCACCTCGACGAAGTTCTTGTCCTGCACCTGTGCCGGGTCGAGGCCCATCGCCGCCTTGGTCTGCTGCGGCCAGTTGACCATCAGCGGCTGGCCGGTCCAGCCGGCGCCGGCCCAGTAGGAGCCCTCGGCCTTCACGTCGCCGGTGTCGTGGGTCCAGGCGATCTCCAGCTTCTTGTTGGTGATGTCGGCGGTGCCGTAGGCGGGCGCGTTGCGGTAGTTGTTGCCGCGGAAGGTGAGCACGCCGGGAATCTTGGTGTAGGTGGCCGGGTCGCCGAACGCCACCGGGCCTGCCGGGGTGTAGTTCGCGATCTGCTGGTTGTCGCCGTTGAACAGCTCCCAGGTGACGGTGCCGTCCGGGGTGAACGGACGGCTGAACTTGCCACCGCCGAGAGCTGCGGGCGCCGTCCAACCGGGCAACGCGTCGAGCGGTATCTGCAGCTTCGCCGGATCGGTCTGCGGGTTCACCGATGCCGAAGCGGACGCCGTCGGCGAGTTCGGACGCGGTGACTCGACGAAGACGTCCGGGGCGGTGCACGCGCTGAGCGTCAGGGCGCCGGCCACCCCGACGATCGCGAGACCGAGCAGGGGACGGCGGGGGCTGCGGGAGGTAACAGACACGACCGCGAGTCTAGGCGCGGCTCCCTGGTGCTCCCGAAACCCCACGCGGCGTGCCTCTCTCCGGCGAAACGTCGAGATCCCGGCGTCCGCCGGGATGACAGGCGACCATCGCCACCTGTCATCCCGGTGAACACCGGGATCTCGGTTCCAGACTCAGAGCACCGGCGGGGTGTTCCAGATCCGCTTGATGTAGTCCTTCATCGACCGGTCGGAGGAGAAGAAGCCACAGCGGGCGACGTTGAGGATCGCCGAGCGGGTCCAGGCCTCCGGATCGTCGTAGAGGGCATCGACGCGCTGCTGGGCCTCGATGTAGGAACCGAAGTCGGCCAGCGCCATGAACCGGTCGTGGTGCACCAGGTTCGACACCACCGGCTCGAAGGTCATCGGGTCGCCGCCGGAGAAATGCCCGGAGGCGATCAGGTCGAGGGTGGCCTTCAACTGCGGGTTCGACTCGTAGTACTCGCCCGGCTGGTAGCCGTGGGTGCTCAACTCGGCGACCTTCGGCTCGTCCATGCCGAACAGGAAGAAGTTGTCGTCGCCGACCAGCTCGCGGATCTCGACGTTCGCGCCGTCGTCGGTGCCGATGGTGAGGGCGCCGTTCAGGGCGAACTTCATGTTGCCGGTGCCGGACGCCTCCATGCCGGCCAGCGAGATCTGCTCGCTCAGGTCGGCGGCCGGGATCAGCCGCTCGGCCAGCGTCACGTTGTAGTTGGCCGGGAAGAACACCTTCAGCCGGCCCTCGACCAGCGGCTCGTTGTTCACGCTCGCGCCGACCGCGTTGATCAGGTGGATGATCTGCTTCGCCATCCGGTAGCCGGGGGCGGCTTTGGCGCCGAAGACGAAGCTCCGCGGGGTGATCTCGGACGCCTTCACCTTGCCCGAGACGATCTGTTCGTACAGCGACACGATGTGCAGCAGCTTCAGCGTCTGCCGCTTGTACTCGTGCAGCCGCTTCACCATCACGTCGAGCATCTGGTCGGTGGGCAGCTCGATGCCGTCACGGACCCGCAGCCGGTCGCGCAGCCGGATCTTGTTGGCCTGCTTGGCCTTGGCGAACGCCGCCCGGAACTCGGGATCCTCGGCCAGCGGGGCCAGCTCCTGCAGCCGCTCCAGATCGGTGACCCAGCCCGAACCGATCGCGTCGGTGATCAGGTTGGACAGGTCGGGGTTGGCCAGCTTCATGAACCGGCGCGGTGTGACGCCGTTGGTGACGTTGGTGAATTTGTCCGGCCACAGCTCGGCGAAGTCGTTCAGCACCTTGTCACGCAGCAATTGCGAGTGCAGGGCGGCGACGCCGTTCACCTTGATGCCGGCCACGGTCGCCAAGAAGGCCATCCGGACGCCGCGCTCGGGGTACTCGGCGATGATCGACATTCGACCCAGCCGCAGGTAGTCGTCCGGCCAGGTCTCGCGGACCAGGTCGAGGAACTCCTCGTTGATCCTGTAGATGATCTCCAGGTGGCGCGGCAGCAGCCGTCCGAGCAGATCGACCGACCACACCTCCAGCGCCTCGGGCAGCAGGGTGTGACAGGTGTAGGCGAAGCACTTCGAGGTGACCGCCCAGGCGTCGTCCCACTCGAAGCCCTTCTCGTCGATCAGGATGCGCATCAGTTCGGGCACCGCGATCACCGGGTGGGTGTCGTTGAGCTGGAAGATGACCCGCTCGGGCAGATCGTGCAGGTCGAAGTCGGGGCCCTGACCGTCGATGAAGTCGCGCAGCGAACAGGCCACGAAGAAGTACTGCTGCTGCAGCCGCAACTCCTTGCCCTGCGGGGTGGAGTCTTCGGGGTAGAGCACCTTCGAGATGTTCTCGGCGAAGGTCTGGGCCCGGACGGCCTGGGCGTAGTCGCCGGCGTTGAAGATGTTGAGGTCGAACGCCTGGGTGGCCTGTGCGCTCCACAGCCGCAGCGTGTTCACCCGGCCGTTGAGGTAGCCGGGAACCATGTAGTTGTAGGGGACGCCGAGCACGTTCCAGTCCGGAACCCAGCGGGTCTTTTCGACGCCGGCCTCGACGGAGGTCTCGGTGTGACCGCCGAAGTTGACCTGCACCGCCGACTCGGGGTGGGCGATCTCCCACGGGTTACCCAGGGTCAGCCACGAATCGGGCTGCTCGACCTGCTCGCCGTCGACGAAGGTCTGCCGGAAGATGCCGTACTCGTAGCGGATGCCGTAGCCGATACAGGGCACGTTCATGGTGGCCAGCGAGTCGATGAAACAAGCGGCCAGCCGGCCTAGGCCGCCGTTGCCGAGACCCGGCTCGACCTCCTGGGCGCGCAGCGTGGCCAGGCTCAGGCCACAGGTCTGCAGCGCCTTGTCGGCGACGTCGTTGAGGTTGGCCGCCAGCAGGTTGTTGCCCAGCTGCCGTCCGAGCAGGTACTCCGCGGACAGGTAGGCGACCGACTTGGGCGAGTTCTCGCGCTGCTTGCGGCTGGTCTCCAGCCAACGGGCGGTCAGGTAGTTGCGGACGGTGTGGGCCAAGGCCGTGTATTGATCGTTGATCGAAGACCGGGACAGCGCCACACCGAGGTCGGTGTTCAACTCATGCAGGAATTCCTTGACGAACCCGTCGACGGTGTGCGGCGGCGGGGTCACCGGAGCCAATGCGAGCGGGTGGGTCTGCGGGAATTGAACTCCCCGACGGTGCGGCCCGACGGCGGGCGTCTCATCGGCCGGGGTGAGCGGCGAAGGGGCTGACTCGGGCGCGCGTGACTCAGACATGAGGGATACCGTAGCCAACCGGTGTTACCGCCAGCACATCGGACCATCATCGCAGACGTCTGCGACACAGGCCGGATCGGTGTGCTTTCAGCAGTCGCCGCCGGTGCGGTGCGCGATGGCGTCCACCCAGGTGGGCTCGATCTGCGCCACGACCAGGCGCGCAGCCGCGCCGAGGGCGGTGAGTTGCTCGGGGGTGAGCCGGTCGACCACCAGCCGCCGAACCTCGCGGACGTGTGCGGGTGCCGCCTCGACGAGTTTGCGCCGTCCGGCCTCGGTGATGTGGGCGTTGACGCAGCGCGCCTCGCCGCTTCGGCGCTCGATCCAGCCCGCCCGCTCGAGCCTCCCCACCGCGTGGGACAGCCGGGAGGGCGAACCACGCGTGTAGGCGGACAGCTCACTCATCCCCAGCCGGCCGGAGGGGTGATCGTTCAGCCCGGCCAGCACGTGGTACTCGAAGCTGTTCAGGCCGGAGTCGCGCTTGAGCTGGGCGTCCAAGGCGGGCGGCATGGTCATCAACAGGGCCATCAGCGACTGCCAGTCGCGCAGCTGCTCGTCGGTGAGCCAGAGGGGCTCGGACGTCTGCTCGGCCATGCCGCCAGGGTAGCGACTTGAACATTCAAGTAATACCGATTAGTGTGATTTGAAAGTTCAACAATGCATCCTCCAGGAGCCTCCCGTGAAACTTCTCCGTATCGACGCCAGCATCCAGGGCCCACGCTCGGCCAGCAGCGCGCTCGCCGACCTGGCCACCGCCGAGTTCGTCGCCGGTCAGCCCGACGCGACGGTGCAGGCGCGCCACCTCGGCGCCGATCCGCTGCCGTCCGATCTGTGGGCCACCGCCGTGGGTGCGTCGTTCACCCCCGAGGCCGATCGCTCGCCCGAGCAGGCCGCCGCCGTCGCGCGGGCCAAGGAACTCGCCGACGAACTCGTCTCGGCCGACGCCGTGGTGCTCGCGCTGCCGCTGTACAACTGGGGCGTCTCACAGCATGTGAAGACCTGGATCGACGTGGCGATCGCCGGCGCTCCGACCGGCACCCGGCTGCTGGACGGCACCCCGACCGTGCTGATCGCCACCCGGGGCGGCGGCTACGGCCCCGGCACCCCGAAGGAGGGCTGGGACCACAGCATCGACTACCTGCGTCGGATCGTCGGCGAGGTGTGGGGCGCCGACCTGACCGTGATCGAGCGGGAGCTGACGCTGGCCCGGGTCAGCCCGGCGATGGCCAGCCTCGTCGAGCTGGCCGACAGCGTGCAGCAGCAGGCCGAGCAGGCCGCCGTCGCTGCCGGTCGGAAGCTCGCCGCCCGGGTCGAGGAGCAGGCAGACGCCGCCTGACGCCGGACCTGCCGCCGGCCGGCTGTCGGGTCTTCCTGGGTGAGCCCCCGCCCTCCGGGCGCGGATCGTCGATGTGACGTGATTCCGAGAGCCTAGAGCGGGAGGGCACCCCATGGGATAATCGGCGGATCGGTCCGAGGCTGGTGACGCCGCAGCGCAGCGTGCGACCCCCCGGGTGGACTTGGTCGTCGACGTGCCGGGAGGTGGAGCGTGGCCTGGATCCTGGCTGCCACCCTGGCCGCCCTGCTGGTGACCGTCACCCTGGCCTGGCGGTTCCGGCGTCAGCGTGAGCTGCTGCGAGCCGAGAACGAGCGCTGGCGTGTCCTCGCCCGCGAACGTGCCGCTCGGGTGGCCGTGGTGAGCCACGAGGTACGCACCCCGGTCTCCCTCATCGGCGGCGCCTGCGAACTCCTGCTGGACGGCGCCGCGGGTCCGTTGACGCGTCGTCAGGAATCGTTGCTGGACACCATCCGGGTCAAGTCCGACGAGGTCGGTGAGCTGGCCCGGACGCTGCTCACCGACGCCAAGATCGATGCGCAGATCTTCCGGCTCAACTTGTCGATGGTCGACCCGCGCCGGCTGGCCACCGAGGTGGTCCGGGATCTCCGCCGGCTCTACCCGAACCGGATCACGTTGTCGGCCCGGGGCGCGATCCCGCGGCTGCCGGGTGATCGGGACCTGTTGCGCCAGGCGCTGATCAACCTGATCACCAACGCCGCTCGGCACGCCGGTGAAGGGGTGCGGATCGCGGTCACAGTGCGTCCGTCCGATGATGGCGTGCTGGTCACGGTGAGCGACGACGGCACGGGCATGTCGGCGGCCGAGCGGCGGGAGTTGTTCGCCAACGAGTTGGCCGGCACCACTGACACGGGCACGGGGCTGGGCATGTTGATCACCCGCCGGATCGTCGAGCTGCACGGTGGCCGTTGCCTGATCGACACGATGGCCGACCGGGGGACAGCCGTAGTGTGC
>JBDHZN010000069.1:0-14755 GCA_039811845.1 Micropruina sp.
CCGCGGCTGGGTGATTCGCTGCGGCAGTTCATGGAGGCCAACCCGAACTCGCCGATCACCAAGTCCCTGAAGGACGGCACGATCAGGATCGAATACGACCTGGTGCAGGCCCTGCCGGGCGGACAGATCAGGGTGACTCCGTTCGTCCTCGACCCTGCCGCACTCAAGCTGCCCAACCTCAAGTAGATAGGGTCATTCCCATGACGTGGAAAGCGATGAGCGCTCAGCGGGCCGCCGACATCGTCGACTTCTGGCTCGCCGCTGGCTGGCCGCAGACCCCGGCGCAGGTCCAGCAGTTGGGCGAGGGGATCGGCTGGACGCCCGACGACGACGAGATGATGGAGAACGGTGCGGACGGCCTCAGCGAGCCCGCGGTGGCGATCGTCTCGATGCCCACCGGCGAGACCGCATCGCTGAACTTCTGGGTCACCGACGTGGTGCGCGACCTGGGCGACGAGGGCGAGGCGTTCCTCGACGATCAGTACGCGCTGGTCGTCCGCGAGGGCGTCCGACGTTGGGGAGAAGCGGTGCTGAGCGACAGCGCCGGCCGCAGCGCGCAATGGGACCACACCGATGGTGCCCGGACGCTGGTGGTGCGGGGCAAGCGCTCGGTGACGGCGGACTTCACCACACCGCAGTACGCCCAGGTGCTGCGTGAGTTGGGGGAGTGAGCCGATGACCTGGGACGACTTCCGCGACCGCCTGCGGGCGACGCTGCGCGAACTGACCGACAGGTGTGTGCTGGTCGTGGCCGCGTCCGGACGGGGCGGCTACGTCCAGTTCGCCGTGGCGGACGCCGAACTGACCGCCGAGGCGGCCGGTCCGGAGTTCACCGCCGGTCCGGCGGCTCATGGCGCCGACGACCCGACCATGCTGGCGGCCGGCTGGACGGCACCCACCGGTGCGGTGCCGAACTGGTCCGCGCCGCTGGTGCTGCCGGCGCTCACCGCCGAGTACGCGGCGCTCGTCGACCGGTGCGTGACCGCATTGCGCGAGGTGTACCGGATCGCCGCGCCGGAGGACCTGAGCTACCGCGCCTGGCGCGAGCCGGAGGCGCAGCCGTCCGGTGTCACCTGGCCGGCGGAACGGATCGACCGGCTCGACCCGGGTGAGAACCCGATGCCGTTGCCCCGGCTGGGCATTCCGGCAGCCGGATAGCTGCATTGAGACACCAGAACGGGCTCCCTTCATCGGGAGCCCCGTTCTTCTGTGCTGGTGTGAAGAAGCCTCGGCATGAGGCGTCCTCCGGGCTCGCAGAGGAGCCCGCTTCTTGACGGCCAGACCGGGGGAGGGAACGGCCGACGCGGAAGTTCAGAGCACCCGGCGGCAGCTCCACGGCTGGAAGCCGCGCTTGGCGTAGAGCCGGTTGGCGACCGTGATCTGCTCGGCCTTGGTGGCCTTGTGCGGGTACTTGGCGAAGTGCTGGCCCTTCACCGAGCGCCAGGTGGCCAGGTTGAACTGCAGGCCGCCGTAGTAGCCGTTGCCGGTGTTGATGTGCCAGCGGTTGCCGGACTCGCACTTGGCGATCTTGTTCCACTTGGCCAGCCGGGCCAGGTTGAGCGTGCGCTTGCCGTTGGTGCCGACCTTGACCACCTTGTTGATCACCTTCTTGGTGATCTTCTGCTTCACCACGACCGTCGTCGACTTCCCGTTGACGGTGGTGGTCTGGTAGGTGCGGGTGGCCTTGCCGTTGCGGCCCTTCTTGACCGTCTTCTTGTCGCCCTTGTACAGCGACTTGGTCTTCTTCTTGACCGTCTTGTACTTGAGGGTGACCTTCTTGGTGGTGGTCTTGGTGCTGACCTTGTCGATCACCACGTCCATGCCGTTGCTGAGCGGAGCGGTGACGCCCGGGGCCACCCGGTCGTTGCCGTCCACCTTCAGCTTCAGCTGGGCGATGGCGTCCGCGACGGTGGCGGCACCGCTGACCTCGACGGTCCGGGCGACGCCCGCGTAGCGCAGGTTCAGGGTGAGGGTGTCACCGGCGGCGTGGGCCGGCAACGCGGTCAGGCCGGCGAGCAGCAGTGTTCCACAGGCGGTGAGGGCAGCACCCTTGGTGAAGGACGACATCAGCTTCTCCTTGTTTCGTTGATCGGGTGGCTCACGCCGCGTGGCGGCAGCCCCAAGGACGGAGGCCGGCCTTGGCGTAGTAGCGGTTGGCGACGGTGATCTGTTCGGCGCGGCTGGCCAGATCGGCGCGCGGGGCGAAGTCGGCACCGCCGTTGGCGCGCCAGGAGCCGTAGTCGAACTGCAGCCCGCCGTAGTAGCCGTTGCCGGTGTTGATGTGCCAGTTGCCGCTCGACTCGCACTGGGCGATCCGGTCCCACATCGCGGCGCGGGCCAGGTTCAGCGCGCCGCCCCGGCCGCTGCTGCCGGAGGAGGAAGAGGGCCGCTTCTTGGTGCCGACGACGACCTTCTGGCTCACCGGCGAGGTGATCACCACGCGCTTGAGCACCTTCTTGGAGGCCTTGCCGTCGTTGACGGTGGTGTATTCGTAGGTGACCGTGGCCTTGCCGTTCTTACCGGCCTTGGTGACCTTCTTCTGGCCGACGTACATCGACTTCGAGGTGGACTTGACCGTGCCGTAGCCGATCTTCTCGTTCACCGTGCGGGTCTTGATCTTGACCCGGTCGAGGGTGACCTTCTGCTTGTCGGTGATCGCGGTGGTCAGCGCGGGCTTGATCCGGTCGGTGGCGCCGACGGTCAGCTTTCGCTCGGCCAGCAGGTCGGCGACCGTGCCGGCGGTGGTGGTCAGGGTGACCGACTTACCGCCGACCTTCAGCTTGATCTGCTTGGGCGTCCGGACGTCGACGGTGAGGCCCTCGCGTCCGATCCCGACCGAGCGGGAGAGCGAGAAGGCGGCGCCATTCAGGCCGCGCACCTCGGCGGTGGCCAGCGCGCCGTCCAGGGTGGTGGCGGTGGTGTAGAACTCGGTCGGCTTGCCGTCGACCAGCAGGGTGACCTTGCGGGAGTACTGCACCTGGACGGTGCTGCCGTCGCTGACCGGCGAGTCGGCCGACGGGAAGACCAGGTCGCGGGGGCCGAGTTCGATGTTGTTGGCCTTCAGCACATCGCCGACGGTGCCGGCGTAGCTGGTGCTCACCGAGGTCTGCCCGTCCACGTTCAGCGTCACCGATTTGTCGAGCGAGGTGGCGGCGAGGCCTCCACCGGCGAGGACGACGGCGCCGGCGAGGGCGGTCAGCTTCCAGGACCAGATCACGATAGGTACAGCTCCAGGTTGGGGATTGTGAGGCGTTCATAAGAACAACCTGAGAACCAGTGTCCATGAAACTGAGAAAACCTGCAAATCTCTCAGGGAGGCGTGGCAGTCGAGGCCCTGGGTGCCGTAGTCAGCGCCACTTCCGTGGGCGACCGTTCAGCTGCTCACCGAACGCTCGCCTAACTACTTAGGGCTCGCTGAACTCAGCGAGCCCTAAGTAGTTAGGCGAGCGGAAGCGGGGTGCGGACGCGAAACGGCCCCCGGGAGGTACCCGGGGGCCGTTCGGACGGCGTGGCTCAGAACAGGCCGGAGCTGGCCTCGCGGGCCTTGGTGAAGCGCTCGGTGACGTCGGTCCAGTTGACCACGTTCCACCACGCCTTCACGTAGTCGCCCTTCACGTTCAGGTACTGCAGGTAGAAGGCGTGCTCCCACATGTCGAGCTGCAGAACCGGCAGCTGGCCCACCGGCAGGTTGCCCTGCTGGTCGAACAGCTGGTTGATGTTCAGCCGCTTGCCCAGGGTGTCCCAGACCAGCACCGACCAGCCGGAGCCCTGCAGGCCGTTGGCCACCTCGTTGAACTGCTTCTGGAAACCTTCGAACGAGCCGAAGAACTCGTCGATCGCGGCGGCGATCTCACCCTCGGGACGGCCACCGCCGTCGGGGGACATGTTCTTCCAGAACACCGAGTGGTTGATGTGGCCGCCCAGGTGGAAGGCGAGGTCCTTCTCGAGCTTGTTGATCGCGGCGAAGTCGCCGCTCTCGCGGGCCGCGGCCAGCTTCTCCAACGCGGTGTTCGCACCGGCCACGTAGGCGGCGTGGTGCTTGTCGTGATGGAGCTGCATGATCTGCGCGGAGATGTGCGGCTCGAGTGCGCCGTAGTCGTAGTCGAGGTCCGGCAGCGTGTACGTCATCGGTACTCCTTCGTAGGGGCTTCTTGATTGGGTCAACCCACCATTCACGGCCCAGTATTCCCTGCCCGGCGCGTCGGCAACACCTCCGGGAGGGCGGGATCGCGATCCGGGACGGACGACGTCGCCGCCGGGAAGGGGCAGGCGAGAGGCTCGACCGGGGGCAGCCCACCGTGGGTTTCGGTGGTGACGAAGGACGCTCGGCGTGCGGTGCGGCGCAGCAGCCGCAGCAGCGGCGCACCCACCAGCAGGATCACCACGGCATTGGTCAATGCCCGGCCGAGGTTCCAGCCCATCGAGGTGGCCAGGTTGAACAGCACGAACCGGTGCAGGTTCTGCAGCGGTGTAGCCGACGGGTCGAACGAGAGCTGGGTGCCGTCGCCGAGGGCGAACGGCCAGAACGAGAAGTCCATCAGCCAGCCGTAGGCGAACGCCGACACCATGCCGTAGCCGGCCAGCAGCACCAGCTCAGCGCGTCCAGAAGCCCTCGGCAGCCAGCCGGCGAACAGGCCCACGAAACCCGCGGCCAGCATCTGGTAGGGCAGCCACGGCCCGACACCGGAGGTGATCAGCGCCGAGGCGAACAAGGTGATGACGCCGAGGGCGAAGCCGAAGCCGGCGCCGAACACCCGTCCGGCCAGGATGAGCAGGAAGAAGACCAGCTCGAAACCGGCCGTCCCGGCGCTGAGCGGCCGCAGAATGCTGCCCACCGCGGCCAGCACACCGAGCATGGCGAGCGCTTTCACGTCCAGGCCGCCGGCCACCAGTTCGGCCAGCACGATGGACAGCACCAGTCCGAGAACCAGGGCGAGCACGATCGGGGCCTGGATGGGGCTGGCGCTGCCCTCCGGACGGAGGAACAGCGGCCAGCCGAAAGCGACCGCGCCGGCGATCACGGCGAGTCCGAGGGCCAGTGCCGACTGCCAGCGAATGCGTGTCATGGCGTGGCCCGCTGTTCTCGCAACCCGCGCGAGACAGCCGCGGGGGTGAGCACCGGCACCGGGGCGAACACCTTCGCCATCTGCGGGGCGTAGGCCGGGGACGAGGTGAGCAGCTCGGTGGTGCTGCCGTCGGCGATCACCTCGCCGTCGGCCATCAGCAGCAGTCGGCGGCTGGCCAGTGCCGCGAACTCGACGTCGTGGGTGCTCAGCGCGACGGCGATGCCGTCGTCGACGAGGGCGTCCAGGATCTGGTGCAGCTGGGCCTTGGCGGCGTAGTCGAGGCCGCGGGTCGGTTCATCCAGCAGCAGCACCGGGGCTCGAGCAGCCAGCTGGATCGCCAGCACCAGGCCGAGCCGCTGGCCCTCGGAGAGGTCGCGCGGGTCGCGGTCCGGGGGAAGGTCGAGACCGAGCCGGGCGATCAGGTCGCCGGTGGTGCCCGGTTCAGCGCCGCTCTCGGCGTCCGCCTGGGCACATTCGGCGTCGACGGTGGGTAGATAGAGCAGGTCGGCGGCGGTCTGCGGCACCAGGGTGACCAGCCCGCGTGCCTCGGCTGCGCTCAGCCGGCGGGGATCCTGGCCGTTGACGGAGATCGTTCCGGCACTGGTCAGTGCCCCCTGCAGCGCCCACAGCAGCGACGACTTACCGGCGCCGTTGCGCCCCAGCAGGGCGGTCACGCTGCCGGCGCGCAGGTCGAGATCGACACCGCGGACGGCGCTGACCGGGCCGTAGCGCACCTCGACGTCCCGTGCGCTCAGCGCCACCGGGCCGGGACTCGCAGCCTCGGCGGGCGGAGCGACGATCGTGACGCCGGACGCCTGCACCCGCCGCCGCGCCTCGCGGACACTGAGCGGCACGGTCGGCCAATCCAGGGTGTGGGCCAGTGCGGCCAGCGGTGGGGTCACCGAGGCGCGGCCCAGGATCTCGGCGGGCGGCCCGTACTCGGCGCTGCCGTCGCCGGGCAGCCAGATCATCGAGTCGGCGGCCTGCATCACCCGCTCCAACCGATGCTCGGCCAGCACCACGGTCAACCCGACCTCGTGCACCAGCGTGGTGATCGCCGCCAGCACATCCTGGGCGGCGGTCGGGTCGAGCGCGGAGGTGGGTTCGTCCAGCACCAGCACCCGGGGCTGCGCGGCCAGCACCGCGGCGATCGCCACCCGCTGCTGCTGGCCTCCGGAGAGTTCCACCAACGGACGTCGGCGCAGCTCGGCGATGCCCATCAGGTCAAGGGTCTCCTCGACCCGTTTGCGCATCGCCGCCGGGGCGACGCCGAGCTGCTCCATGCCGTAGGCGACCTCGTCCTCAACCCTGTCGGTGACGAAGCTGCGCAGCGGATCCTGGCCGACGTAGCCGACCAGTTCGGCCAGTTCACGGGGCCGATGGCCGGCGGTGTCGCGTCCGGCGATGGTGACCCGGCCGCTCAGGGTGCCGCCGGTGAAATGCGGCACCAGGCCGTTGATGCTGCCCAGCAGGGTGGACTTGCCGCTGCCGGTCGGTCCGACCACCAGGCACAGGTCGCCGTCCGGGATCTCCAGGTTCACTCCGCGCAGCGTCGGCCGGGCGGCGTCCGGGTAGGTCACGGTGACGTCCTGCCAGGTGATCATGCCGGTGCTCCACCGCGCAGCGCCCGGACGCGGGTATCGGTCCGGGAGGCTTCGACGCCGCGGAACCGCGGCGGAATGGTGAGCGGCAGCGGCGCCAGGCAGCAGGCCACCGCCAGCAGCATCGGCACCGTCAGCTCCGGCCAGACCAGCGGATCGGTCGACGGGAAGACGCTGTCGTAGGTGGTGTCGAACCACCCCAGGCCGAGCACCACCACGGCGGTCAGCAGGCCGCTCAGCGCGACGCCGGTGGAGCGCCACGTCCAGGGATGCGGGCGGTAGGCACTCACCCGCAGATTGCGGTCGGCCCGGCGCAACCCCCAGCCGGTGCCGACGGCGCCGAGCGCCAGCGTGGCCGTCGCGACCTCCCAATACGCGGTGCTGAGCAGCAGGAACGCTCCCAGCAACGCTACCATGGACGAGGCGACCATCAGCGGCAGCGCGCCCGGCACCGGTTTTCCCCGGGTGCGCCCGAAACCGCGCGCTTCCATTCCCGCCGCCAGTGCCATTGACCGTTCGATCGCGTCGGCGAGGACGGGCAGCGCGATCCGGCCCAGCGCCCGCAGCCCGCGGACCGGATCGCCGCGCAGCCGTCGAGCCCGGCGCACCCGCTGCGCGCTCTCGATCAGTTGTGGCGCGACGGTGAGTGCGATCACCACCGCCACGGACGCCTCGTACAGCGCCGCCGGCACCGATTTGAGCGCCTGACGGGGGTTGGCCAACGCGTTCGCGGCACCGACGCAGAGCAGCATCACCGCTAGCCGCAGGGCGCTGTACAGCGTATAGACGAGGCCCTCGGCGGTCACCGCACCGCCCAGCCGGATGCCGGCTGCCCACTCCGGCAGCGGAATCTCCGGCAGGGTGAACAGCACCGTCTCGCCGGGGCCTCCGCCGATCAGGATCTGGAAGAACACCCGCATGGCGATCACGAACAGCGCCAGCAGCAGGTAGGCGCGCACCGAGCGGGCCCACGGTGCGGCCGTACGCCGGACCATCACCACGACGATCACGGTCATGGCGATCAGCACCAGCAGCAGCGGGTTGGTGGTGCCGCTGACGGCCAGCCCGATTCCGATCGCCCAGCACCACCAGGCCCACGGATGCAGGGTCCAGGGATGCCGGGGTGCCGAGGGCGTCGGCTGCCTCGAGGTCAGGAGTTCCTGCCCTTCCACCACCAGCCGCCGAGTCCGGCCACGCCGGCGACGACGAGGCCAAGGGTGGTGATCAGGCCGACCGGGGAACCATTGCCCGCGTCGTCGGCGGGGGTGGCCGAGGGGGTCTTGCCATTGACCGGCACCACGCCGCTGTCGCTGGGTGCCGGGCTGGACAGTGGTGTCGTCGGCGCCGACGACACCGCCGGTGTCGAGGGGCTGCTCGTGGTGGGGGAGGAAGTACTGCGGGTCTTGCCGGACGCGGTGCTGCTCGGCTTGCTCGTCGCGGACGACTTCGTCGTGGGCTTGTTGCTCGCGCTGGGCTTGCTGCCCGGCTTCGGGGACGTGCTGGGCTTGGTGGTCGGCTTCTTGCTGGGCTGCTTCGTCGGCTTGGGCTTGGGTTTGCTCGACTTGGTGGGTTTCGGTGTCGGCTTGGGGTCACTGGTGCCGGACGGCGGCGCCGCACCCGGCGGCACCTTGCCGTCACTCAGCGACTGGTAGCGCCAGCCTTCGGCGTTGCCGGCGCTCGGCCGGTAGCTGTTGGCGCCCAGGTTGGAGTACGTCCAGCCGTTGTAGCTGCCGTCCGCCTTGCGGGTGGCGTGCCAGTACGACCAGTACGCCTTGTTGCGATCAGGCTTGCCGGGCTTGCCGTTGATCTTGTCGACGAAACCCTCGCTGACAGTGGGGGAGAACCCGGCGCTGCGCAGCGCCGCCATGCCGGTGCCGTAGCTGGTCGCGCACCGCGAGGAGACGCCGCCCAGGCTGCCGAAGTCGACCACCACCCACACACCGCTGCAGGACGCCGCCTGCGGCAGCACCGGGGCAGCCGCAACAGCCGGGGTGGACGGTGCGGCCGCGCCGGCGGCGAGCATCGCCGCCAGCGCGACCGTGGCGAGGAATCGCCTCACTTGGCGACCTTTCCGGTCGCCTTCGACGTCTTGGCCAGCGTCTCGTAGCCGTCCTTCTTCGCCGTCACCTTGACGGTGATCTTCTTCTTGGCGTCCGACTTGGTCAGCTTGTAGGTCGACTTGGTGGCCTTGGAGATGGCCTTGCCGGAGCGGTACCACTGGTAGCCGAGGCTGTCCGGCTGCGGTGCCCAGCTGCCGGCCGCGGCGATCAGGGTCTTGCCGACCTTGGCCGTCCCGCTGATGGTCGGGGTCGGGCTTGCGGTGTAGGCCTTCGGCGGAGTGGTCAGCTCGGGCTGGGCGCCGTCCAGCCACGGGCCGTAGATCCAGCCTTCGGCAACGCCCTTCGCCGGCTTCGACTGCGACGCGCCGATCGGCGATTCGGTCCACTTGCCCCAGCTGCCGTCCTCGTTCTGCTTGGCGGTCCAGTACCCCCAGAACGTGTTCGCCGTCGAGGTGCACTTGCTCGGGTAGCCCTGGACCTGGCAGAGGAACGGGCCGAAGTTGGTCGGCGTCGTCTTGGTCGAGAAGCCCGCGCTCTTCAGTGCCGCCAGGCCGTTGGCGTACTTGGTGGCACAGCGCACCGCCTCTTCGCCGTTGCCGCGGTTGACCACGACCCACACCCCACTGCACGAGGTGCTGGCCTTCGGCAGCGACGGCGGGCTCTTCGGGCACTTGCTCAGGTTCAGCGACGCGTCGAGCGCGGACTTGCCGGTGATCAGGTACATCGCGTTGGCGGTGGCCGTCACATCGGACGCGGTGCCCTCGTCGAGCGAGTTCGGGAAGCCGCCGTCGGACTGCTGCACGGTGGCCAGCCACTCCTTGGCCTTGGTCACCTGGGTGCCGCTGCCCAGCGCCGAGCCCAGCAGTGCGGTGGAGTCGACCGGCGAGTAGTTCTCCCAGTAGCCGGCCGGCTTCTGGGCGTCCTTGGCCCAGTCGGTGGCGGCATCCTGCTGCGGCTTGAGCTGGCCGATCGCCTTCAGCGCCAGGATGCCCATCGCGGTGGTGTCCGGGTCGGCGTTGAATTGGTTGTCCCACTCGTAGCCGAAGGCGCCGTTGTCGCCCTGCTGGCCGAGCAGGTTGGTGAGCAGCGTCACCGGGATGGTGGCGTCGGCACGCTTCAGCGCGATGAGGCCGAGGCTCTGGCTGAACGCCGACTTCGACGCGCCGACCTGGCCGTCCTTGGGCAGGCTCTTGGTGACCAGCGAGACCAGGTTGTACCCGGCGAACTTCTTCGGGTTGAGGCCGAGGGCCTTCACCGTGATCGCCATATTGGCCGCCCGGGCCTGGTTGAGCTTCTTGCTCGGGTACAGGTACGACTTGGCGTTCTTCTCGATCTGCTTGACCAGCGTCCGCGCGGCCGGCGCGTAGCTGCAGTCCCCGGTGGTCGCCAGGCCGAGCGCCGCAGTCATGGACGCCGCCGCGCCGTCGCCCTTGGCCGGAAGGTTCCGGACCAGGAAGTTGGCGGCCTTGGTCGCGTTCGCCTCGGACGCGGCGGTGGCGCCGGGCGCGGAGGCGATCAGGCCGGTGAGCGTGAGGGCTGCTGTAGTCCCGACAGCGAGGGAGCGCCTCATTGATGAGTGCATCTGGATGGTCCTTTCGCGCGGGCATCCGGCGAGACCGGACCCGGGGTCCATCCGGCTCACCCGTGTGCCACGACAGGTTGACAGAGCCAGAACAACGGCAGGCATTCCGACTGGGCCATCGCTGGCGTCACGGCTGCGGGTCAGCCCCGGATTCGCACCGGGTTCCCCTGCTGATGTTCAGGTGAGTTCAGCCTAGACCACGGTCGCCACGGGCGGACCGTTCGTTGAAAGTCGAGCGAATGCCCCGGGCTTAGTCCTGGGCATCCTCGGTGGGGGGCTTCGCCTTGCCGTGGTACACGATGTCGGAGACTTCTGCGGCAGTGTGGGCGGCGTCGGTGACGGCGTCCTTGACGGCGTGGGCCGCCTCCTTGGCCAGGTCGACGGCGTCCGCGGCGACGTCGTTGTCGGTCGTGCGCGCCTCGTTGTACACGATGTCGGAGACCTCTTTGGCGGTGTCGACCGCGTCGACGACGGCGTCCTTGACGGCGTGGGCGGTTTCCGTGGCGGCGTCCTTGACCTCGGCGAGCTGGTCGTGGACGGCATCGCCGCTCAGCTTCTGCTTGATGTTGTCGTACGCCTGCTGACCCTTGTCGCGCGCGGTTCCGGCGAGGTCCTTGATGTTCTCACCGGCATGGGAGGCGAAATCCTTCAGGTTCTCACCCGCGTGAGAGGTGAGGCCCTTGAGATTCTCGCCCGCTCCCGAGGCGAACTCCTTGGCGTGGTCGAAGGTGTCATCGGCGAACTCGCGCACGTGTCCGCCCACGTCCTTGGCCTTGGTGACCAGGTCATCGATGAGCTTGCCGCCGCCGGCATTCTGGTCAGCCATGGTTGGTCTCCCTCCGTAGGTGCGCCAGACGTCCTGGCCCCCGCCAACCCTATGGCTCCCGCAGCCCGGAGCGGAACAGGCGTGGCCGGTTCACCGCGTCGAGTCAGTCGGACGCCCGGGTCACCGCGAAGACCCGGAAACCCTTCGCACTGGCCGTCCGCGCACAGGTCCAGCCTTGGCCGGCCAGCCAGCGCTGTAGTGAGTCGGCGCCCAGGTTGCGGCCGACCACCAGCCGGGCGACGCCGTCCGGTGCGAGCCGGGGCAGCCAGGTCAGCAGCAACTCGTGCAGGGCGTCCTTGCCGATCCGGATCGGTGGGTTGGACCAGATCTCGTCGTAGCGGACGGCCGGGTCGGCGGCGTCCGGCAGCATCGGGCGCACTCGGTCGGCGACCCCGTGAGCGCGGGCGTTGTCGGCGCACAGGGCGAGTGCGCGCGGATTGATGTCGACGGCGTCCACCACGGCACCGGGACAGGCGGTGGCCAAGGCGACCGCGAGCACCCCCCAGCCGCAGCCCAGGTCGAGCAGCCGGGCGGCGTCCGCGGGCGGTGCGGCCGAGCGCAGCAGCACCCCGGTGCCCAGGTCGAGACCGTCGGCGGAGAACACCTCGTTGGCGGTGGTGAACCGCCAGTCGGTGTCCCAGAACCGGACGTCGACGCTGCGCCGCTTCTCGGCCGCCGAGGGTCGGGTGAAATAGTGGCTCATGCCGACGGCTCCGAGTCGCCCGGCTCCAGGGTGCGCCGGGCCCGGGCCTCGATCGCCCGCGCGGCCAGCTCGCGGTCGCGGGGATAGCCGACCTCCTCCAGGGTCAGCCCGCCGGGCGGCATCACCCTGATCTCGCCCACTCGCTCCCGGGCGTCCAGCAGGCCGACCATCCAGTCGGGATCGCGCTGCCCGCAGGCGACCGCGACCAGGGCGCCCACCAGCGAGCGGACCATGGAATGGCAGAACGCGTCGGCTTTCACGGTGATCTCGGCCACGTCGCCCCAGGTGCGCCGGGCGGACAGCTGCAACAGATTGCGGATGGTGGTGGCACCCTCGCGCTGCTTGCAGAAGGCGGCGAAGTCGTGCAGCCCGCGTAGCTTGCCGGAGACGGCGTTGATCTTCTGCAGGTCGAGTCCGGTGCGCAGCGGCGTGACGTGGATGCGCAGCAGCGGGTCGGGGGTGGAGTCGGCGATCCGATAGACGTAGCGGCGCCAGATCGCCGAGAAGCGGGCGTCGAAGCCGGGCGGGGCCAGGCTGACCCGGCGCACCACCAGGTCGGACGGCAGCACGTTACGCAGCCGGTAGCTCAACTCGGCGACCGTCTTGGGCACGTCGTTGACGTCGGGCAGGTCGACATGTGCCACCTGTCCGCGGGCGTGCACCCCGGCGTCCGTCCGGCCGGCGCAGGTCAGGCTGACCGGCTCGTTCAGCCGCAGTACGCGGGGGATCCACGCCTCCAGTTCCTCCTGCACGGTGCGCAGCCCGCGCTGGGCCGCCCAGCCGTGGAATTCGGTGCCGTCGTAGGCGATGTCGAGGCGCAGCCTCACCGCCGTCCCCCTTCTCGGATGCCGTAACACAGGTCGTAGATGGTCCGTCCGGCCGCGATTCCCTTGGCCTCGTACCTGCTCTGCGGACGATCCTCCCACCGGGGCGCCCAGCCGTCGTGACGATTCACCAGCAGTGGATGCTCGTCGAGGACGGCCCGCATCGCCAGGGCGTAGTCCTCCCAGTCGGTGGCCAGCCGCCAGAGGCCGTCGTCGGCCAGCTTGGCGGCCACCAGGTCGGCGAACGGACGCGACACCAGCCGGCGCTTGTGATGCCGCTTCTTGTGCCAGGGATCGGGGAAGAAGGTCCACAACTCGGTCAGTGCGCGGTCGCCGATCAGGGTGCCCATGGCGTCCACACCGTTCGCGACCACCACCCGAACGTTGTCGATGCCGGCCCGGGCGCATTTGGACAGCGTGCTGGCCACGGCGGGTTCGAATACCTCGAAAGCCAGGTGGTTGCGGTCGGGATGCTTGGCGGCGACCGTCGAGATCACGTCACCGGTGCCGCCGCCGATCTCGACCACCAGCGGCGCCACGCGTCCGAAGGCAGCCGACACATCGAGGTGAGCGTCGGGCGCAACCGAGGTGTCGGTGTCGCGGGCCGGCACCCGGATCACCCAGTCGGCGTGCTCGCGCCAGGCCTTCTCCTGGCTGGGGTTCATCCGGGAACTACGCCGGACGAAGGAAACGACCTCCCGATGCACCCGTGGTCGCGCTTCAGCCATGCGGGTCAGCGTAACGAAGCCCCGCCGTCGCTCGTCGGTCGAGTTCGTCCGGACCTCAGCCCGGCTCCGCCGGTCGAGCTTGCCCAGACCCCGACACCGTCGGTCGAGCTTGTCGCGACCCCGGACACCGTCGGTCGAGCTCGTCGAGACCCCAGGTGCCCGCCCGGCCAAGGGACGTAGGCCTCCCTGGGATAACCCTGAAGGCGGGCCGTGCGAAGCCTGGCCTGGGTCACACTGGTGAGGCGGACCCACCGCGGTCCACGAAAGGCAACTGACTCACCTATGCGCACCTTGTTGAACATCATCTGGCTGGTTTTCGGCGGCCTGTGGCTCGCGATCGGCTATTTCTTCTTCGGCCTGCTGGCCTGCATTTTCATCATCACCATTCCGTTCGGCATCGCCTCGTTCCGGATGGCGGCCTACGCCCTGTGGCCGTTCGGCAAGACCGTCGTCCACAAGCCGGGTGCCGGCGTCGGCTCCGCACTCGGCAACATCATCTGGTTCCTGGTCGCCGGACTCTGGCTGGCCATCGGTCACCTCACCACCGCGGCCGCCCAGGCGATCACCATCGTCGGCATTCCGCTGGCCATCGCCAACATCAAGATGATCCCGGTCACCTGCGTGCCGCTCGGCAAGGAGATCGTCGACTCCGATCACATTCCCTACGGCAGCCAGCCGGTCTACTCGTTCTGATCAGCACAAAGGCCCCGGTCGTGAAGGCCGGGGCCTTTGCCGTGCGGACGCACCTCGCGCGGCCCAGTGCGGGGCGGCTCGCTGGATTACGTCCGATCTGGAGTCCGTTCCGCCTCGTCCGCCTCAGTTCCCCCCGGAATCGGACGTAATCTGGCGAGCCGGGTTTCGACAAGTTCGACCAACGGGAGTTCCCCGGGGCCGGTCGGAACAACTTCGCGGTCAGGTGCGGCTGGACGGCTCTACTTCACTTCTTGTACTTGCCCAGCATTTGCGCGGGCAGCACCTCGTAGCCGTGGAACTCCCGGGTGAAGGTGCCTGAGCCGTGGGCGATGCCGCGCAGGTCGATGGCATAGCGGGCCAGTTCCGACTGCGGCACCAGGGCGCGGACGATCGACTTCCCGTCGGCGGCGTCCGAGCCGAGCAGCTGGCCGCGGCGTCCGGACAGGTCGGTCATCACCGGGCCGAGGTATTCGTCGGCGATCGTCACGGTGACCAGATCGAGCGGCTCGAGCAGCGCTACCGCGCTGGCGGCGCCGGCGGCCTCCTTGATGGCCAGGGCGCCGGCCATCTGGAAGGCCATGTCCGAGGAGTCCACCGAGTGCGCCTTGCCGTCGTACAGGGTGACCCGGACGTCGACCATCGGGTAGCCGGCGAAAACGCCCTTCTCGAGCT
>JBDHZN010000070.1:0-14683 GCA_039811845.1 Micropruina sp.
CGGTGCTGGTCTCCAGCAGTCCCGGCACGCCGGCCATCTGGACGGCGAGCAACAGGAAGCGGGCCCATTCCACCGTGTTCGCCGGCCACCGCCCGGAGACCAGGAATCCGCTGAGCAGGCCGTGCGCCTGCATGGGTGACACCTCGACCGAGACGTTGTCGTTCTCCAGCATGTCAACCTCCTGTTCGTGCACCGTTTCCCCTAATGGCGCCATGGTGGAACACAGTCGCGCTGGCAGACAAGACCCTTTGAGTCCCAACTCGGCCGGCACCACCTGCGTGCCGAGGAACCTGCTACTGAGCTCAGGAGTTGCACCCGGCTCCGATTGATACCGGGAGCGAGTCGAACCCGCCGACACGCACACCGTAATATCTCTTGCGTCCTAGCTCATCGAACACTCGAAAGCCGTCGAATCTGTGCTGAATGGACAGATGCTAGCGATTTTGCCGTCCATCATGTGAGAATCCCTTATGACCACCGTCACCCAAGTTCCTGTGTCGGAACTCACCCGGCACCCGGCGTGGCTGCGGATCAAGACCGCCGCCACCGACCTCCAGCCTCTGCAGGCGGCCAACGGATCCATTGCGGACGCCGCCCACCACGAGCGAGCGCGCGCCCTTGTCAGCGAGCTGATCGAGGGCATCGCAGCGCTCGCCCCTCAGTTCCCGCATGACGCCGCGTATCTGGACGCCGTCCAGGACGACTTCCGGCGCTGGGCCGACAGCGGCCTCGGCGAGCCCGACTTCTATGACTCACTGGTCCAGTTCCAGCCGCAGCAGCATCGCGTCGACGGGCTCACCCACCTGGTGGTGTTCCCGATGTACACCCAGAACGGCTCCCGCAACCGCCTGGTCGAGGCCGTCCTGGTCCAGGTGATCTGGCCCGACTTCGTCGCCGAACTGGAGGCCGGCGACTACAGCAACAAGCTGTTCGTACCGATCCGCTTCCTCGACTTCACGGCCGGCTACGACACCAACTCGGCGGTGTTGTTCCCCGAGACCGTGGCGATGCGGCAGATTCCGACCTTCACCTGGGGCGCGATCTTCGCCGACCGCGAGGCTGCCCGGTTCCGCCGGGTAGTGCGCGCCGCGGTGGACGTCACCAAGCTCGATCTGCCGGCCGAAGCCGCCGAACTGCTCGACGATCAGCACCTCACCGAAGAGACCTTCGTGATGTGGGATCTGATCCACGACCGCACCCACATGCGGGGCGACCTGCCGTTCGACCCGTTCATGATCAAGCAGCGGATGCCGTTCTTCCTCTACTCGCTGGAGGAGTTGCGCTGCGACCTGACCGCCTTCCGCGAGTCAGTCGCCATCGACCGCCGGATCGCCGCCCTCGCCGAGCCGTCCGCTGAGGATCTGGAGCTCGCCCATCACGCCCGGCTGGTCCAGTACTGCGTGATCTTCGACCGGATCTTCCGGTTCGCCATCACCGGCAACCGCGTCCGGAACTACGACGGGCTGGGCGGGCAGTTGCTGTTCGCCTGGCTGCATCAGCACCGCGTGCTGCACTGGACCGACACCCAACTCGCCTTCGAGTGGGACCAGGTGCCGGACTGCGTCAATGAACTCGGTGCCGCCATCGAGCATCTCTACTGGCGCTCCATCGACCGGCCCAAGATCAGCCACTGGCTGGCCGCCTACGAGTTGGTGTCGGGCACCGTCGAGCCGCACCCGGCGTCGGCGTGGAAGGCCGGCGACCTGCCGCTGACCGGTCTGCCTCGTGAGCTGACCGACCAGGTGCTGGACGACGAGTTCCCGCTGAGCATGTTCTACGAGGCGTTCGAGAAGAAGATGCGCGACGTCATCGCCTCCACCTCGGGCATCACCGGGACGGCCGACTGATGCGGGTGGTGATCGCCGGCGCGGGCAGCCCCGCCGGCGACGCCACGGCGTCCGCACTGCGCGACCACGGTCATCAGGCGATCGAGATCGGCCCGGACGAGTGCGACCTGCGTGATTTCGCCGCCGTGCAGGATCTGGCCGCACGGCTGGGCCCGGTCGACGGCGTGATCCACCTGGTCGGCGGCTGGCGCGGCGGCGGTGGCCTGGCCGGGCAGTCCGACGAAGACTGGGACTGGCTGCAGACCATGATCGTCGGCACCCTACGGAACACCACCCGCGCTTTCGTCGACGCTATCGCCGCCGCGCCGGCCGGCCGGTTCGCGATCGTCTCGCAGACCGGGGTGGCCAAGCCGACCGCAGGAAACGCCAACTACCTGGCCGCCAAGGCGGCCGCCGAGACCTGGCTGCTCGCAGTCGGCAATGCCCTCAAGGACAGTCCCGGACAGGTGCACATCGAGCGAGTGATGGCGCTGTACTCGGATCGTGACGTCGAACAGTCCCCCGACAAGGACTTCAGCCGGCAGACTCACGTGACCGAACTCGGCCAGCGGCTGGCGAGCCTGTTCGATTAGCGGCCCGGACGCCCGCACCGACATGGAAGGATGGCCAGGTGCAACTCCACGATCCTGCCCGCCGGGGCTTCGCCAGCGACAACTATTCCGGCGTCCACCCCGAGGTGCTGGACGCGATCGCCGAAGCCAACGGCGGACACCAGACCGCCTACGGAAGCGACGCGTACACCGCGAAACTGACCGAGGTGCTCCGCGGGCATTTCGGCCCGCAGGCGGAGGCGTTCCCGGTGTTCAACGGCACCGGCGCCAATGTCACCGCGCTGTCGTCGATGCTGCCCCGCTGGGGTGCCGTGGTCTGCGCTCAGACCGCGCACATCAACGTCGACGAGGGCGGCGCCCCCGAGAAGGTGGCCGGGCTGAAGCTGTATCCCGTCCCCACCTCGGACGGGAAGCTCACCCCCGAGTTGCTCGATGTCGAGGCCCGCGGTTTCGGCGACGAGCACCGGGCGCAACCGCTGGCGGTGTCGATCACCCAGTCCACCGAACTGGGCACGCTCTACACACCTGACGAGATCCGGGCGATCGCCGAGCATGCGCACCACCTCGGCATGACCGTGCACATGGACGGCTCCCGGCTCGGCAACGCCGCGGCGGCGCTCGGCGTTCCGTTCGCCGACTTCACCACCGACGCCGGTGTCGATGTGCTCAGCCTGGGCGGCACCAAGAACGGCGCGCTCGGCGCCGAAGCGGTGGTGGTGCTCAACCCGGAGGCCTGCACCGGCCTCACCTACCTGCGCAAGACGCATATGCAGCTGGCCAGCAAGATGCGGTTCGTGTCGGCTCAGCTGATCGCCCTGTACGAGAGCGATCTGTGGCTGCGCAGCGCCGCGCATTCCAACGCGATGGCTACCCGGTTGCGGGCGGCCGTGGCGGATATTCCGGGTGTCGAGTTCGCCCAGCCGACTCAGGCCAACGGTGTCTTCGTCCGGCTGCCCGAGGGGGTTGCGGAGGCCGTCCGTTCGGAGTTCTTCTTCTACGACTGGGACGAGGCCGTCCGCGAGGTGCGCTGGATGTGCTCCTTCGACACCGCCGAGGCCGACGTGGACGCCTTCGCCACCCTGATCCGGGACGCCTGCCGATCGGCTTAATCCGTCGGTCGACCCTATTTCTGGCGGTTATGACCCGCGGCCCGGGCCCCTCTCAGCCTCCGAGCCGCTTTGTGGTTGAAATAGCCAGTAGGCGCGCGGCCCATTTCAACCAGCAACCGGGTTGAGTGCGATGTCGTCCGGATCATCGGGGTCAAAACCACCAGGAACCGGTTCGAGGTCACGAGTCGGGCAGCCGTCGTGTCAGCCGACGTCGCGGGCCAGGTCGTCCACCCGCTCGGCACCGGGCAGGCCGAGCAGGCCGGTGACCGGGATGAACAACTTGGAGTGCCGGACGCCGGAACCGATGCACACCCAATCCCGGTCGGCCACCGCGCCGTCCACCCAGATCGGCCAGCCGTCGGGCAGGCCGACCGGATTGATCCCGCCATACTCCATGCCGGTCGCCTCGACCGCGAAATCCATCGGTGCGAACGACGCCTTGCGCGCGTTCAGCCGGCGCCGGACGACGTTGTTCACATCCACCCGGCGGTGCGCCAGGGTCATGCAGCAGGCATGCGAGTCGACCCCGGCCCGGGTGCCGCGCACGATCACCGCATTCGCCGAGGCGTCCATCGGAACCCCGTAGTGGGAGCACAGATTCTCGGTGTCGGCATAGGCCGGATCGATCGTCGCGACCAGGGCCTCGGGGATCCGCCCGATCGCCGCCAGGACCGGCTCGGCCAGCAGATCCGGACGGCTGGCGGCGGGCACCGCGTCGAGGGTGCCGAAGACGTCAGACATGGTGCCCATCCTGCACCAGTCCGGTCGGGAAGCCGTCCAAGGATTCGGCGTTCTTCTCCCGCTGATACGCCAGCAGCCGGTCGCCGCCCTTCTTTGCCGCCCATGAGTCCAGCACGTCGCGGTCGCTCTCGAAGCTGTACAGCGGGACGCCGAAACCGCACGAGGTCAGCACCAGATCGATGTCCAGCACGAACACCTGTCGCGAGCCGCGCTGCGGCGGGAACAGTCCGACCAGTTCGTCCCAGCCGTCCTCTCCCGGCTGCACCATGGTCGGCGTCCCGAACAGCCGGACGATCCACGGGTTGCCCTCGAACGCGCAGAACATCAGGGTCATCCGCGGCACGTCCAGGATGTGTGCCGCGGTCTCATTGCCCGAGCCGGTCAGGTTCAGCCAGGCCACTCGGTTGGCGTCCAGGATGCGCAGCGTGTCGAGCCCCTTGGGCGACACGTTCACCCGTCCGGTGCGGGCCGCGGACGCCACGAAGAACATGTGTTGCGCCTCGATGAACCGCCGAATGCGGTCGGTGATCTGCGGATAGCGCTGGGCCATGGTTCATTGTCCGCTCGCCAGCCGATAGCGTCTGACCATCCCAGACCCCGGAGGTGCCATGACCGAGAGCAGATCGTCCAGCAAGCCTGGCCGTGGCCGGCACAGTGTCTCGCTCACCCGCTTCATCGTGTTGGTGCCGGCGCTGGGCATGTTGCTCGGTTCGGTCACGCTGACGATCGTCGGGGCGGTCGAGGTGTACCAGACGGTCGTGAGCGCCTTCGACGGTCACGCCGAAGCCAAGGACTTCGTGATCGCCTTCGTCGAGATCGCCGACGTGTTCCTGCTTGCCGTGGTGCTGTTCATCATCGCGATCGGGCTCTACGAGTTGTTCATCGACGAGATCCCCGGACTGCCGGAGTGGCTGGTGTTCGACTCGCTCGACGACCTGAAGAGCCAGCTGATCGGCGTGGTCGTCGTGGTGCTGGGCGTGTTCTTCCTGGGTCGCGCCCTGCATGGCGACAATGCGCTCAATCTGCTGTATCTCGGCGGCGGCATCGCCGCGGTGACCGCCGCACTCTCGCTGTTCCTGCGCGCGAAACACTGAGGAGCAACCCATGACCATCGGACGCCGCAGCCTTGCCGAGGCCTACCCCGTGCTCGGTCTACGGATCGTCGCCGGACCCATCGAGTTGGCCGGAATGGACGACGACACCCTGATGGCGCTGGCCAACCTCGCGGCGGAGGGCATCCACGGCGACGACGAGATGCCGTTCCTGCACCCGTGGACGCGCACCCCGGCAGAGCGATTCCATCTGCACTACCTGCAACATCACTGGAGCGTCCGGTCGCGCTTCGCCCCCGGCGCGTGGGACCTGGATCTGGCCGTTCGCTACGAGGGCGAACTGGTCGGCACCCAGGGCGTGTCGACCCGGGACTTCCTGGCCACCCGCACCGGTGAGACCGGTTCCTGGTTAGGCCGCCGGTTCCAGGGTCGCGGCATCGGCACCCTGATGCGGCAAGCACTGTGCGCGTTCCTGTTCGATCACCTGGGTTTCGAGCAGATCACCTCGTCGGCGTTCGCCGACAACCCAGCGTCCAACCAGGTCAGTCAGAAGGTCGGCTACCGCATCAACGGCGTGCAGCGGGTACCCAGGAACGACTCCTGGGTGAGTTCGAACGAATATCTACTCACCCCGGACGACCTCGTCCGCGGGCCCGAACTGACCGTCACCGGAGCAGAACCCGTCCGCAAACTGATCGGACTGGAGTAGCCCCGCTGGTTGAGCTTGTCGAAACCACTCGAGCACAAATGGGTCTCGACAAGCTCAACCAACGGCGGTTGGCAAGGTCTCGACCACGGTCGTCCCGGCGGGGTCTCGACCAACTCGACCACCGCGGGTGGTGCAGGGTCTCGACAAGCTCGACCAGCGGGGGGTGAGTCCGGCAGAGATGCAACTTCAAAGCGAAGTGGGCTGCACCCCGTCCGGGTAGGTCGGGCGTAAAGCGCGCGAGCCCCGCCCAGGGTCTGAAGGACGAAAGCAGAAGTAGGCGAGCTGCGCACGGGCGGGACGGGGTGCAGCCCACTCCGCGGAACCAAACGTGACCACCAAGAACCGACCACAGAAGGGTCTCGACAAGCTCGACCAACGGCGAAATCAGCGAGCTATCTCGGCGTCCAGCACTGCTAGCTCGCGCTCGAACCGGGCGCGCAGATCCGCTTTCTCGGACGCCGGCAGCCAGCAGGCGTCGACGCCGGCGAGTGCCATCTGCCGTAGCCGGGCGTAGGGGACGTTGAGGTCGTCGGCGAGGATGCCGTACTCGGTCGCCAGGGTGGTGGGGAACATTCCGGGGTCGTCGGAGGCCGCGATCACGTTCAGGCCGGCGTCCAGCATCGCCTTGATGGACGCCCGCCGCCACGGTCGCCAGGACCGCCGGGAGGTGGTCGAGATGACCGTCATCGGGGTCTGCTCGGCGCGCAGCCGAGCCACCACGGCGTCGTCCTGCAGCACGAAGTAGCCGTGGTCGATCCGGTCGCAGCCGAGCAGGTCGAGGCAGGTGATCGTGTTGACCGCGCCCGGCACATGCTCGGAGGAGTGCGCCGTCCGTCCAAGGCCTGCTTCGCCGGCCAGCCGGTAGGCGTCCGCGAAGCGTTCCGGGGGACCGACGGTTTCCAGGTTGTCCAGGCCGATCCCGGCCAGGTAGTCGTGTGGGTGGGAGACCACGGTGCGCACCCAGGCCAGCGCTTGCTCGCCGGTGCGGCTGCGATCGATGGCGGCGATCAGCCGTCCGGACATGCCGAACTCGCGCTCGGCCATCCGGATCCCCTCGGCGTAGGCCTCGACCAGCGCCGGGTAGCCGATCCGGGCCAGCCGTCCGTGGGGCTCGTCGATGGACACCTCCAGATGCCGGGTGGCACTCAGGTTGTGTGCGTCGGCGAACGCCTCGTAGACGATCCGGGTCAGGTCGTCGGTGTCGCGCAGCGCTTCGGTCACCCAGCCGGAGAGCTGGAACAGCGAGTACGAGACTTCGGGCTCGTCGGCAGAACGGCCTTGCGGCACCGGGATACGGGTGTCCCGGTACAGGTCGGGGTCGGGCGGCAACGAGTTGCAGTCGGCGTAGATCCGCTCGGGGGTGTCGGGCAGGTCGAGGCGCTCACGGCGGGCCAACTCGGCGAAGGTGGATGCCCGCACCGTCCCGATCAGGTGGCAGTGCAGGTCGACCTTGGGCAGCCGGGCGATGATGCCGGCGTCGAGAGTCATGGACGCTCCTTGGTGGGGACGTACTGGTCGTTGGGGAAGCGCTGAGCCTCGTTGGTCGAGCTTGTCGAGACCCCTGATTTCGCACTGGCTAGGGGTTTCGACAAGCTCAACCAGCGGTGGCTAGTCGATCAGCACTTCTTAGAGGTGCGGTTCCGGGGCGGGATCCCGGCGTTCGCCGGGATGACGGAGGCGGACCGGGATTGACGAGGCGGGCCGGGATGACCGAGGGGGCCGCACCGGCAATCGTCCGGCGCGGCCCCATCGGGGTGGTCTCGACAAGCGCGACCAGCGACGATCAGCTGCCGGTGACCTCGCGGGCGAACCGGTCGGCCAGCGTGCTGAACTCGGACGCCGCCTTGACGGCGTCGATGGTGGAGTAGCCCGCCTTGGTCGGATCGGGCACCGCACCGCCGAGCATCTTCGTCATCGACTCGGGCACGGTCACCTTGGTGTTCACCGGGAGGTCGTTGTAGCCCTTCAGCGCCGCGGCCTGGGCATCGGCACCGAGCAGGTAGTCGATGAACTGGTAGGCGGCGTCGGAGTGCTGCGCGCCGACCGGGATCATCGCCCGGTTGGTCGCCAGGTAGGCACCCTTCTCGGGCACGGCGAAGGCGAAGTTCGAGTCCTTGCTGATCAGGTCGGCGGCGAATCCGCTGATCGAGGCGGCGGCGACGATCTCACCCTGGGTCATCAGGTTCGACACCTCGGTGGTCGAGGCGTAGAACTTCAGCACGCCCGGCTTCCACTTGGCCAGCGTGGAGATCGCGGTGTCGTAGTCGAACGGGCCGCTGCCGTAGGTGGTGCCCAGCCCCGAGACGGTCAACTGGCCGGAGGTGGCGCTGATGTCGGGCAGGGCGACCTTGCCGGCCACCGCCGATTCGCCGAACAGATCCCACGACTTCGCCTGCTTGGCGTTCACCTTGCGGGTGTCGTAGACGATGCCGTTGAGCTGGTAGGTGGTGGCCGGACCGTAGAGGTCGGCGCCCTTGGCGAAGTCGGCCACATCGGCCAGCGCGGGCAGCTTGGCGGCGTCGATCTGCTCGAACAGCTTGTCGGTCTGGCCCTGGGCGGCGAAGTTGTCGGTGATCAGCATCACGTCGACGCCGGCGCTGTTCTCGGTCGCCTTCAGTTCGTTGAGCCGCTCGGCGTTCTTGCCGGTGACCACCTCGACCTTGATGCCGGTCTTCGCTTCGAACGGCTTGACGACGGCCTCGGTGAAGCCCTCCACGCCGAAGCTGAAGGTGCTGATCTTGAGGGTCTTGGCCGTGGAGGCGTCCCCACCGGGCGCCGCGCTGCTGCAGCCGGTGAAGGCCAGCCCGGCGGCTGCCACCCCGGCGGCGATCATGACCATGGGCTTCGATCGAGCCATGTCTGTCCTTTCGGTTTACGTGAATCCTGGGTCTGGGCCCGGCGCTCAGGCGGCGAGCACGATCAGATGGTCGTGGGTGATGCTGAGCCGGACGGGTTGGCCCGGGGCGAAGGCACCGGCGCTGGCGCCGCGGATGTCGGCGACCAGTCGCACCTGCTGGCCAGCCGGATCGGTGACCTCGCTGGTGACCAGCAGGTCGACGCCGCGGTAGGCGACATCGGCGACCGTGCCGTCCAGCCGCAGTGCGCCGTCGGACGGGGTGTCGTCGGGGGTGCCCACCACCAGCCGTTCCGGACGGACGGCGGCGTGCTGCCCGTCGGCCAGGGTGAGGAAGTTCTCGTAACCGAGGAATTCGGCGACGAACCGGCTGGCCGGCGCACTGAACACCGCTTGTGGCGTCCCGGCCTGTTCGATCTTGCCGGCCCGCATGACCACCATCTGGTCGGAGAGCTCCAGCGCCTCGTCCTGATCGTGGGTGACCAGGACGACGCACAGCCCGGTCTCGGCCTGGATGCGGCGTAGTTCGGCGCGCATCTCGACCCGCAGCCGGGCGTCCAGCGCCGACAGCGGCTCGTCGAGCAACAACAGCCGGGGCCGGATCGCGATCGCCCGGGCCAGCGCCACCCGCTGCTGCTGACCGCCGGACATCTGCCGCGGCCGCTTATCGGCCTGCGACGTCAGCCCGACCAATTCGAGCGCCTCGTCGACCCGCTGCCGGCGCTCGGCGGTCGGCACCTTGCGCAGCTTGAGGCCGTAGCCGACGTTGTCGCGCACCGTCATGTGCGGGAACAGTGCGTACTGCTGGAACACCATGCCGAGGCCGCGCTTCTCGGGCGGCACCCGGGTGCATTCCTCGCCCTCGATGAAGATCTGCCCCGAGGTGGGTTTGCCGAAGCCGGCCAGCATGCGCAGCGAGGTGGTCTTGCCGCAACCGCTCGGGCCGAGCAGGGTGGTCAGCTTGCCCCGCTCGATGTCGAGTGAGATGTCGTCGACGGCGACCACATCACCGAAGGTCTGGGTGACGTTGACGAACTGGGCGGCGGGGACGCTCATTTGTTGATCCCTCCGAAGATCTGGGCGAAGCCGACGGTCCGTTCCGCGATGAACGCGATCACGACGGTCCCGGCGAGGACAAGGGTGGACATGGCAGCGATCATCGGGTCGATGCCTTGCGACACGTAGTCGAGCATCTCGATCGGCAGGGTGGTGCTGCCCTTGGTCAGCAGCAGCGACAGCGGCACGTTGTTGAACGACGTGATGAACGACAGCAGTGCGGCGGAGAAGATGCCGGGCCGCAGCATCGGCAGGGTGACGTCGAAGAAGGCCCGCACCGGTGAAGCGCCGAGCATCCGCGCCGCCTCTTCGGCCTGGCCGTCCATGTTGGCCAGCGACGCCCCGGTCACCCGGACGGCGTAGGGCAGCATCAGGATGGTGTGGCCCAGGATCAGCACCGGCAGGTAGTTCTGCAGCCGCAGCGGGATCGCCAGTTGCTGGTAGAGCGCGGCGCCCAGCACCAGTTCGGGAATGATCAGCGGCGAGAAGAAGATGTTCTGGATCGCACCCTTGGCCCGGAAATTGCTTCTGGCCAGGGCCAATGCTGCCGGAACACCGAGCACTAGGCCGAGGAAGGTGGCGACGATCGCCACGATCAAGCTGGTGATCAGCGCGCTGGTGAACCGCTCATGGGCCAGTGCCGCGCCGAACCAGCGCAGCGAGACGGCGTCCGGCGGGAAGGTCAGGGTGTCGCCGGCGTTGAACGAGATCGCGACCACGAAGAAGATCGGCACGATCATGATCGTGTAGCCGATCACGGCCAGCACGAGGGCCACGGGATGACGGTTCTTCACTGCGTCCTCCCCAACCGGCCGGCCGCGCTGGACAGCGAGGCGACGGCGAAGACCAGGATGGTCATGACCAGCGCGACGGCACCCGCCATCGTCCAGTCGACATTGGTGTCGGTGTAGTAGAAGAGCTGGGTAGAGAGCATCTTGTCGCTCGACCCGCCGAGCAGGAAGGGCGTGGTGTAGGCGGTCACCGAACCCGCGAAGACCAGAGTCGCCGCCACGATGATGCCGGGGAGCGAAAGCGGCACAACCACGCTCCAGAAGGTGCGGGTCGGGCTGGCTCCGAGGCTGCGGGCCGCCTCGTCGAGGGTGGCGTCCACCTGGGCGATCGCCGAGTAGCTGGAGATGATCGCCAGCGGCAGGAACAGCTGAATCAGGCCGAGCACGATGGCGAATTCACTGGCCAGCAACTGCGGCGGTTTCTCCACCAGATGCAGGGCCATCAGCACCCGGCCGAGGACGCCTTGGGAGCCGAGCACGACCAGCCAGCCGAAGCTGCGCACCACATTGCTCAGCAGCAGCGGGAAGATGGCAAGCGCCAGCCACATGCCCACCCACCGCGAGCCGCTGCGGGCCAGCATGTAGGCGATCGGGAAGCCGATCACCACGCACAGGCCGGTCACCACCAGGCCGATCCAAACAGTGCGCCACAGGATGCTCATCATGAACGGATCGCTGAAGAAGCCACCGAAAGCGGCAAGCACTTCGGCCGGTCCGGAGCGGCGCGGGAAGAAGAGCATGCTGATCGCGGGCACGATCAGACCAACCACAAGGATGATGAGTCCGGGAACCAGGAGCAGGCCGGCACGGCTCCTCATCGCGCTCCTCTCCTGGCGATCCAGGAAGCGGATCGGCCTGCAATCGTTTGCATTGGTCGCAGGAAAGCTATCCCATCCACGCCCGTACCGGTACCGTCTTGGGTAACGATCGAGAAAAGAAGCCTGCGGCAGCAGGCGTTCACCTCGCAAACAATCGGTTCAAATCGTGGTCGCAGGGCCACCGCGGGAGGGAGATGCCGTGGCCACCCTGTCCGATGTCGCCGCCCGCGTGGGCGTCTCCAAGTCGACCGTTTCTCGAGCCCTCAGCCGTCCGGATCTGGTGGCACCGGCAACCGTCGCACGGGTGCGTGAGGCGGCCGATGAGCTGAATTTCGCGGTCAACCGAGCGGCCAGCGGCCTGGTCACCGGCCGCACCGGGGTGATTGCGATCGTCGTCCCCGACCTCGACAATCACTTCTTCACGCCGATCGTGGTCGGTGCCCAGCGGCGGGCGGCCAGTCGGCAACGTCAACTCACCATCGCGGCCAATCCGCTGCTGACCCATGAGGATGTCCGCGATCTGGAACGACTAGCCCGCCAAGTGGACGGATTGATCCTCGCCGCACCGCTTGGGCCGGACGATCATGTCCGCCAGATCTGCCGTACCCGGCCGGTCGTGCTGGTCGATCGCGAGATCGCCGGCGTCTGTTCGGTGAGCGCCGACGCGGCGAACGGCTTCGGCAATCTGGCCGGGCATCTGCTCGACGAGGGCCACCGCACTCTCGCGTATCTCGGCGGGCCGGCGGGCTCCTGGCAGGACGCCCAACGCACCCGCGCCATCGCCGAACGGACGGCCGGGCGCGCTGAGTTGGTTGTACTCGGCCCGATGCCGCCCACCTTCGCCGCCGGCGCCGCGGTCGCGGACGACGTCCTGGCCGCCGGGGCGAGCGCGGTGATCCCCTACGCCAGCCAGATCGGGCTGGGTCTGGTGTTCGCGCTGCGAGCGCGAGGCGTCCTTCCCGACGACCTGGTGGTGACCACCGAGAGCGTCATCAGCACCGCGATCGGCGACACCCGGACGCCGACCATCGACGTGGACGGCAGCGAACTCGGCACCGCCGCCATGGACCTGCTGATCGAGGAACTGGACGCCGTCGGCGGGACCCCCCTGCGCACCATACGGCTCCCGATGCAGGTCACCCTGCCCCTCGACTGAGCAGGTTCACAGTCGCCGATTGAGCTTGCCGAGACCCCGTCATCCCGGCGAACGCCGGGATCTCCTGCCGCCGGACCCCGTTGCCGGAGATCCCGGGGCAAGCCCGGGATGACGGATGCGGCTCCGCATGAGGGATGACGCGTTCGGCTGACCGGCTCAGTAGTAGTACGGGAAGCGCGACCAGTCCGGACGCCGCTTCTCCAGGAACGAGTCCCGGCCCTCCACCGCCTCGTCGGTCATGTAGGCGAGCCGGGTGCTTTCGCCGGCGAACACCTGCTGGCCGATCAGGCCGTCATCGATGGCGTTGAAGGCGAATTTGAGCATCCGCTGCGCGGTCGGCGACTTGCCGCAGACCAGTTCGGCCCAGGCCAGGCCCTCGTCCTCGAGGTCGGCGTGCGGCACCACCTTGTTGACGGTGCCCATCTCGTAGCCGCGTTGCGCGTCGTAGGTCTGGCCGAGGAAGAAGATCTCCCGGGCGACCTTCTGGCCGACCTGGCGGGCCAGATAGGCCGAGCCGAAGCCGGCGTCGAACGAGCCCACGTCGGCGTCGGTCTGCTTGAACCGGGCGTGCTCGGACGAGGCCAGAGTCAGGTCGCACACCACATGCAGGGAATGGCCGCCGCCGGCCGCCCAGCCGTTGACCAGTGCGATCACCACCTTCGGCATGAACCGGATCAGCCGCTGCACCTCGAGAATGTGCAGCCGTCCGCCCTGAGCCTGCGTGCGCCGGGCGTCGACGGTGTCGGCGGTCTCCCCCTCGGCGTACTGGTAACCGGAGCGTCCCCGAATTCGCTGGTCGCCACCGGAGCAGAAGGCCCAACCGCCGTCCTTGGCCGAGGGCCCGTTGCCGGTCAGCAGCACGCATCCGACGTCGGCCGACTGCCGGGCGTGATCGAGCGCGGCGTACAGTTCGTCGACGGTGTGCGGACGGAAGGCGTTGCGCACCTCCGGGCGATCGAAGGCGATCCGTACCGCCGGCACGTCCTTGGCTCGGTGGTAGGTGATGTCGGTGAAGTCGAAGCCGGGAACCTCGTCCCAGAGCTCCGGACGCCAGGGGCTGGTCATGCCGACCAACCTATCGCCGGACGCCGGTCGGGTTCGTCCGGGGTCTCGACAAGCTCGACCAACGGTGGATCAGGGTCTCGACAGGCTCGACCAACGGTGGTCAGGTCTCGACCGCCCGCCGAGTCACCAGTTAGGTCGTGCCTTGACCAGGTCGGTGAAGATGCCGTCCACGCCGAGCCGTTCGCAACGCTGCCGGTGGGTGGCCTTGTTGACCGTCCAGACCCGCACCTTGAAGCCGGCCCGGTGGGCGCGGGTGACGAACCCGGGGACCATCAGCACGTGCCGCGGCGGATGCACCGCCTGGACGTCCAACTCACGGAAGTACCGCCAGGGTTCGCGCAGCATGCCGTCATGCACGGCGGCCAACTCCCCCGCCCAGCCACGTTCCCGCAGCCGTTGCAGCGAATAGTGGTTGAACGACGAGAGCACCACCCGGTCACCGAGCTTCCGTTCGGCCACCAGGTCGAGCACCTTCTTCTCCAGGCCCTTGTAGGGCTTGACGCTGTTCTTCAGCTCGATGTTGATCTGCTGATTGCCGGACGCCAACAGGTCGAGCACTTCGACGAGGCTGGGAACGCGAGTGGCCATCGGATCGCCCTTGGGCTTGATCAGCGAGCGCAGCTTCTGCAGCTGCGCCAGCGTGAACCCCGACACCCCGCCGGTGCCGTCATGGGTGCGGTCGACCGTCTCGTCGTGGATCACCACCGGCACACCGTCGGAGGTCAGCTGCACGTCGAGTTCGACGCCGTCCGCACCTGCCTCCATCGCCGCCGTGAAGGCGGCGATCGTGTTCTCCGGCTGCCGCGCGCTTGCTCCGCGGTGTGCCCAGATCTCCATCGTCACGCCCTTTCGATCGCCTGCATCAGCCTCGCCCGGACGAGGTCTGTCGTGGTCTCAACGTAATCTCGCGTCAGATGGTGCTGGTCCATCCACA
>JBDHZN010000071.1:0-14656 GCA_039811845.1 Micropruina sp.
CGCCGCACACCGAGGAGCCCACGAACTGGTCGCGTCGCTACAAGGCAAACCTTGAGAAGCTGCACTCCGGCAACGTGATGAAGGTCGCCGAGGTGGTCCGTGATCTGTGGCGGCGCGAGCGCGAGCGCGGGCTGTCTGCCGGCGAGAAGCGCATGCTCGCCAAGGCTCGTCAGATCCTGGTTTCCGAACTGGCACTGGCAGAGAAGGTCGAGGAAGACCGGGCCGAGGTCCTGCTGGACGAGGTTCTGGCTTCCTGATCAACGGTCACTGAAACCGGCCGTCGCGAAAGCGACGGCCGGTTTTGCGTTTCCCGGGCCTGTCTTCCCGTGGCCCACTCCGTCCCTGGTCTGCTCCGTTGTCCTGGCCTACTCCGTCATCCCGGCGGACGCCGGGATCTCAGCTGTGGGATCTACGCCGTCCGTTGCTATGTCGCTGTTCCTGCCCGAGAAGATCCCGGCGCGAAGCCCGGGATGACGGGGTCCACACATCTGCAAAAATATTCAGCTAGCGCAGAGTCTTGCACATACAGGCCGATCGGACTTAGGGTTCCGGCATGGCAGCAGGGCAGCTGGATGCGCTTGACGCGTATCGGACGATGTGGCGGATCCGCCTTTTCGAGGAGGCGGTCGAGGATCTCTACGGGCGGGGCATGATGCACGGCACCATGCACCTGTCCATCGGTCAGGAGGCCGTGCCGACCGGTGCCTGCGCGGCGCTGAAGGAGGGCGATCAGATCACCTCCACGCACCGCGGGCACGGTCACTGCATCGCGAAGGGCGCCGATCTGGGCCGCTCGATGGCCGAGCTGCTGGCCCGGGACAACGGCTACTGCCGGGGCCGCGGCGGCTCGATGCACATCGCGGACGTCGCCACCGGCAACCTGGGCGCCAACGGCATCGTCGCCGGCGGGCCGCCGATCGCCGCCGGCGCAGCGCTGAGCAACCAGCTGCGCGGTACCGACCAGGTCTGCCTGTGCTTCCACGGCGACGGTGCGGTCGGTGAAGGCGCCTGGCATGAGGCGCTCACCCTGGCGTCGATGTGGAGCCTGCCGGTGGTGTTCATCTGCGAGAACAACAAGTACGGCATGTCGATGTCGAGCGAGAAGGCGTTCAAGGTCGAGCAGATGAGCGACAAGGCCGCCGCGTACGGCGTCCCCGGCGAGACGGTGGACGGCAACGACGTCGAGGCGGTCTTCGAGGCGGTCAGCCGGGCTGTGCAGCGGGCCCGGGCCGGTGAGGGGCCGACCTTCATCGAGGCACTCACTTACCGCTGGCGCGGCCATTCCAAGTCCGACAAGAACCTGTACCGCACTCGCGAAGAGATCGCGCAGTGGCGCGCGGACGACCCGATCGCGGCCTACGCGGCCGTCCTGCTGGAGCGCGGCGTCGCCACCCAGGAGGAACTCAACCAGGTGTCCGACGAGGTGCGCACCGAGATTCGCGATGCCGTCCGGTTCGGCACCCAGGGCGAGGAGCCGACCGTGGAGGCGATGCTGGCCGGCGTCTATGCGCCGTCGCCGGTGGATGCCCGGCCGATGGGGGCGCGGGCATGAGCGGCACCCGCAGCATGACCTATGCCGAGGCCGTCCGCGAAGCGATGGCGCAGGCGATGAGCAACGACGACCGGGTCTTCCTGATGGGCGAGGACGTCGGCGTCTACGGCGGCGCGTTCGGTGTCACCAACGACCTGTACCAGCGGTTCGGCACCGACCGGGTGCGCGACACCACCATCTCCGAACTGGGCATCGTCGGCATGGGCGTCGGCGCGGCGCTGACCGGGATGCGGCCGATCGTCGAGATCCAGTTCTCCGACTTCCTCTGCCAGGCCATGGACCAGGTGGTGAACCAGGCCGCCAAGCTGCACTTCATGGTCGGCGGTCAGGCCGACGTCCCGCTGGTGATCCGGGCGCCCGGTGGTTCCGGAACCGGCGCCGCCGCCCAGCACAGCCAGTCCCTGGAGGCCTGGTTCGCGCATATTCCCGGGCTCAAGGTGGTGATGCCGTCCAACGCGACGGACGCCGGCTCGCTGCTGCTGGCCGCATTGGATGACCCCAACCCGGTGCTGGTGCTGGAACACAAGCTGCTCTACAAGCAGACCTTCGACGTGCCCGCCGAATTCCCCAAGGCGTACCTGGGTGAGGGCACGATCGCCCGTGCCGGCACCGATCTCACCATCGTCGCCACCTCGGTCGAGGTACAGCGTTCGCTGGAGGCCGCCGAGCAGTTGGCCGAGGCCGGGATCAGCGCCGAGGTGATCGACCCGCGCACCATCAAGCCGCTCGATGTCGACCTGATCCTGGGTTCGGTGTCGCGCACCGGACGGGTGCTGCTGGTGCAGGAGGCCGCCAAGACCGGCGGTTTCATGGCTGAGGTGTCGGCCACCATCGCCGAATCGGAGGTGTTCGGCGATCTGCAGGCCCCGATCCGGCGGCTCTGCGGCCTGGACACCCCGATTCCGTACAGCCCGAAGCTGGAGCGGGCCACCGTGCCGCAGGTCGAGGACATCGTCGCCGCGGCGTCCGCCCTGGTCGGGGAGTGGTGAGCGATGCCCCGAGTCCCGCTGTTGATGCCGAAGATGTCGATGACGATGGAGTTCGGCACCGTCGAGGAGTGGCTGGTCGAGGTCGGCGGTCCGGTCGCCGACGGCGACGCCGTGGTGGTGGTGACCACCGACAAGGTCGACATGGACGTCGAATCGACCTGTGACGGCACTCTGACCGAGATCCTCGCCCAGCCCGGCGAACAGGTGCCGGTTGGGCAGCCGATCGCCTGGATCGAGACCGAGAAGGACGACCTGCTGGGTGACCTGTTCGCCGCACCGGCGTCCGAGCCGCAGGACGGTCAGCCCTCTCGTCATCCCGGGCTTGCCCCGGGATCTCCGGCGGGCGGTGGCACAGGTGCTGAGATCCCGGCGTCCGCCGGGATGACGGAGGCGGTCGGCGGGGAGGCGGCACGGGCCCGGGCGGTGCCGTTGGCCCGCAAGCTGGCGGCGGAGGCCGGCGTCGACCTGGCCTCGCTGAGCCCGTCCGGCCCGCATCGGACGATCCGGGCGCGCGACGTCCGAGCGGCGATCGAGGCGTCGGCATCGCCCAAGAGCGACTCACCGTTGGTCGAGACCCTCCCGTCGGACGAGGTTTCGACAAGCTCAACCGGCGGGGGCTCGGTTTCGACAAGCCCAACCGGCGGAGGCTCGACCACCGGCGAGCTGCTGGGCGACGCCAAGTCGCGCCGGCTCCGGGTGGCGACCGCGCGGGTGCTGGAATCCACCGCGCTCATTCCCCAATTCACCGTGTGGCGCGCGCTCGACCTGAGCCGGCTCGCGGTGGCGCGCAAGGCGTCGCTGGCCGGCGTCAGCTGGAACACCATCCTGCTGCGCGCCTACGCCCTGATGTTGCGCGAGTACCCCTCGCTCAACGGCAGCTGGGCCGGCGACGGCGTCCGCACCAATCCGCAGATCGGGGTGGCGCTGGCGATCGACACCCCGTCCGGCTTGCTGGCACCGGTGCTGCGCGACCCTCACACGATGGGGATCCGGGCGCTGGACGCCGCGATCAAGAAACTCGCCACCACCGCAAGGGCGGGCAAGGTCGCTCCGGACGCGCTGGGCGGCGGCACCGGCACGGTGTCCAACCTCGGATCGTTCGGCGTGCAGCGATTCAACGCGCTGCTGACCCCGCCGCAGGCGACCGCGCTGTCGCTGGGCACGGTCGAGGTGCATCCGGTCTTCGACGCCGACGGGTCCATCCGGCCCCGGACGGTGTGTGAGGCAGGTCTGACCGTCGACCACCGGGTGGCCGACGGGGCGGACGCCGCCAGGGCGTTCGCCACCATGCAGGACATTCTTCTGGACCCCTTCCTGCTGCTCGGCTGAAGGTCTCCGGAAGAGCGGCGCGCAGAACGGACTGCGCGTCGCAACCCCTACACGCAATATTCGAAAGGAGGGGGATCACAATGGACAACTGGTTCATGAACGCCATCACGTGGGCGTCGGAGAACTTCATCGGCTTGTTCAATGCCGCGGCCGAAACGTTCACGGGCCTGGTGACGGGCATTCTGCCGTTGCTGATGGTGCTGCTGACGGCCATGTACGCGATCACCACGTGGATCGGTGAGGAGCGGGTCACCCGCGCCGTGCAATGGGCCGGCAAATACCAGGTGACTCGTTACACGATCATGCCGATCATCGCGGTCATCATGCTGACCAACCCGATGGCCTACTCGTTCGGCAGATTCCTGCCCGAGCGGTACAAACCGGCGTTCTACGACTCGGCGGTGTCGTTCGTGCATCCCGTGACGGCGTTCTTCCCGCACGCCAATGCGGGTGAGATCTTCGTCTGGACGGGGGTGGCCACCGGTGTCATGACGATCAATCCGGGTGCCTATGCCCGGCTGGCCGCCATGTACTTCCTGGTCGGCATCGTGGTCATCCTGATCCGCGGTGTGGTCACGCAATGGATCACCACGCTGCTGATCAAGCGGGGCGGCCACCAGGAGCGCTTCGACGAGTTCGACGCGGCCTACGCCGCCGGGCACATCCAGGGAGGTCTGTCATGACCTACCAGTCGATCAAGGTGGTCAAGGGACGCGGCGGCTGGGGAGCCGGGCTGACCCTCACCCCGACCGATGAGAAGAAGGTCGTCCTGTCGGTGACCAGCGGCGGCATCCACCCGGTGGCCGCGAAGATCGCGGAGCTGTCGGGTGCCGAGGCTGTGGACGGCTTCACCAACCAGGTGCCGGACGCCCAGGTGCTGTGCGCGGTGATCAACTGCGGCGGCACCGCCCGGATCGGGGTCTACCCACGCAAGCGGATCCCGACCGTGGACGTCTATCCCGGCGAGCCGGGCGGACCGTTGGCGCAATTCATCACCGAGGACATCTTCGTCTCGGCGGTGACGCCGAACGAGGTGTCGCTGGCCGACGAAAGCGCGGTGGCTGCGACGGCCGCGGCTCCGGCGGCGTCCGGCGAGGTGGACTCCAAGCGGGCCGCCTACGAGGCGAAGAAGGCCGAGGCCAAGGCGGCGGCGAAGTCCAGCGGTGGCTTCTCCGGTTTCGTGGTGCGCTTCGGCGAGGCGATCGGCATGTTCATCAACACGCTGCTGGCCTCGGGCAGGCAGTCGTTGAAGCTCGTGATGAGCACGATCATCCCGTTCATGGCCTACGTGTCGCTGCTGATCGGCATCGTCACCTACACCGGCATCTCGAAGTGGATCGCCAACGGCGTCCAACCGCTGGCGAGCAACCCGATCGGGCTGATCCTGCTCGGCGTGATCACCGCCATCCCGGTGCTGTCGCCGATCCTCGGTCCGGGCGCGGCGATCGCCCAGGTGGTCGGTGTGTTGATGGGCCAGCAGATCGCGGCCGGTGCGCTGCCCGTCCAGTACGCGCTGCCCACCCTGTTCGCCATCAACGGCCAGGTGGGTTGTGACTTCATCCCGGTCGGCCTGTCCCTGGGCGAGGCCGAACCCGAGACGGTGTCGGTGGGCGTGCCCGCAGTGCTGTTCTCCCGGTTGATCACCTCACCGCTCGCGGTGCTGATCGCCTACCTGGCGTCCTTCGCCATCTAGGAAGTCCCGCCGGTCTCGACAAGCTCAACCACCGCTGGTCGAGCTTGTCGAGACCTCGGAAGCACATCGGTTTCGACAAGCTCAACCAACGGGATCCCAGAAGCTCAACCACCGTTGGTCGAGCTTGTCGAGACCCCCCACACCCCAACGTCAACGAAGACAAGACAAGGAAAGAACCCATGGCACAACAACTGTGGTCGGCAACGGTCGACCGGATCGGTGAGTTCACCGCCGAGATGTTCGAGGGCGGTTGCTACATCCTGTTCGGCGAACCGCTGCCCGATGCGCTCGCCGAGGTCAGCCTGGTGCACAAGACCCGCCAGGCCCCCAGCCGTCCGATCAAGGCCGGCGACACCCTCGAGCTGGGCGGGGTCCAGCTGCGGCTCGACGAGGTCGGCGACCTGGCGAACCTCAATCTGACCGACCTCGGCCACATCGTGGTCTACGTCAACAGCCCCGAGCAGGAATTGCTGCCCGGCGCGGTCAAGGTCAGCGGGCCGTCCCGGCCGCATCCTGCGGTGGGTTCGCCGATCGTCATCACGGGGGACTGACCCGTGGGCTGGGAGTTCGCCGTCCTGCTGATCGGTGCGCTGGTGCTGTCGGTGATGCTGGGGATCTGGCAGCAGGGCCGCTACGCGCGCTCGGTGAACGCGATGGTGCGCGAGCATCACGGCACCAACCGAATGCTGATCACCGGACGAGGCCTGGGCAAGCTCAGGGGAACCATCGTGATGCTGGTGGTGGACGACCCGGCCGACGAGGTGATCGCAGCCCAAGTGCTGCGCGGCTCGACCATTTTCGCCCGGGCCAAGGACGCTCCGGCGCTGCTGGGCCCGGTCGCGACGCTGCCCGAACGGGCCCGTGACAAGCAGACCAGCAAAGCCGTCGAGATGGCCCTCAGCCAGCTCAAGGCCACCCGCGGCCGAGTCAACGACAAGCGGATCAAGGACAACAAAGTGAGCGCCCCGTCCATGACGGCAGGCGCCAAGAGGAAGGTGCAACGATGAGTTACAGCCAACGGCTGCTCGCCCGCGAGCGCAGCGTCGGCCGTCCAGTCCGGGTCGGGGTCGTCGGGGCGGGCCAGATGGGTTCCGGACTGGTGGCCCAGATCAACCGCGTCCCCGGCCTGTTCATGTCGGCCGTCGCCGACATCGACGTCACCCGCGCCGAGCGGGCTCTGGCCGGCGCCGGTTGCGACCGGGTGACCACCACCGACGATCCGAGCGCTGCCGCCGCCGTGATCGAGGCGGGCGAGTCGGTGGCGATCAGCGACGGCCTGGCGCTCACCAGGCTGCCGTTGGATGTCATCGTCGAGGTCTCCGGCGTCCCGGACGTGGCGGCCGAGGTCGCCTACGCCAGCCTGCTCGCCGGCAAGGACACGCTGCTGATGACCGTCGAGGCCGATGTCACGGTCGGGCTGCTGCTGGCCGACATGGCGAACGCCGGCGGCGCGATCTACAGCATCTGCCGCGGTGACGAGCCGGTCGAATGCCTCAAACTGATCGAATATGCCGAAGACATCGGCCTCGAGGTGGTGCTGGCGGGCAAGGGCAAGAACAATCCGAACCGGCCCACCGACACACCCACCGATGTCCGGGACGAAGCGATCGCCAAGGGCATGAACCCGAAGATGCTCAGCTCGTTCACCGACGGCACCAAGACCCAGGTCGAGATGTGTGCGCTGTCCAACGCCACCGGCTATCCGGTCGACGTGCCGGGCATGCACGGTGTCCCGTGCTCGGTCGACGAGTTGGCCGCGAAGCTGGTGCCCGCCTCCGCCGGCGGCATCGTGGAACACGACGGGCCGGTCGTCGAATACGTCACCGGCAACGTCGCGCCCGGCGTCTTCGTCATCGTGAAATCGGGCAATGACGTGGTCACCCACGAACTCGACTACCTCAGGCTCGGCACCGGCCCCTACTACGCGATCTACCGGCCGTACCACCTGGCGTCGATCGAGGCGAACCTGTCGATCGGTGAGGCCGTCATCGACCGCCGGCCCAGCTTCCAGCCCACCACCTGGACCTCCGAGGTGGTCGCCGTCGCGAAGACCGACCTGACGGCGGGCCAGAAACTGGAAGGCATCGGTGGACACCACGTCTACGGCCGGGCGGTGCCGGCCGGTGACGCCCGCAGTCAGAACGCGCTGCCCGTCGGGCTCGCGGCCGGCTGTGTGCTCGCCCGCGACGTGGCGGCCGGCCAGACGCTCAGCTATGCCGACGTCACGCTGGACGAGACCCGTCCGATCGTCGCGATGCGACGGCTGCAGGACGCCATGCTGACCAACGGCACTCTCGGGAGGCGCTGATTCACGGTAACCTCCCGCATCGGAGGGGAGGCCCGATGGCTGCCGCACGATCGATCGACACGCTCGTCCGTGCCGCGCGCCTCTACTACGAGGACGGGCTCTCCCAAGGTGAGGTGGCACGCCGGATGGGACTGTCCGGCGCCACCGTCTCCCGGGTGCTGGCCGCCGCCCGCGAGCGGGGAATCGTCGAGGTCCGCATCCACGATCCGCGCTCACCGGTCCGGCGGGTGGCCGAAGTGGAGCGGCAGTTGGTGGAACGGTTCGGCCTGGCCGATGCCCGGGTGGGCACGCCGAACGGCGGCCCGGCCCAGGCGCTGCAATTGGTCGGACGCCTCGCCGCCGACCTGTTCGGTGAGCAGATCGGCCAGATGAACCGGGTCGGACTCAGCTGGGGCAGCACCCTGGAGGCGTTCGTGGCCGAGGTGCCGGAACGGGTCGCGGCGCTGCAGGTGCTGCCGTTGGCCGGCGGCAATCCAGGTCTCGACAGCGCGGGTGCGGGCGGCACGCTGGTGCAGGCACTGGCCCGGCGCTGCGGCGTCGAGCCGAGCCGGTTCCTGGCGCCGGCCATCGTCGAATCGCCGCAGACCAAGGCCGCGATCACCTCCGAATCGGCGATCCGCAAGGCATTGGAGCGAGCCGCGCAGGTCGACCACGCGTTCGTTGGGATCGGTACCGTCGGCGTCCGATCCTCGGCGACCATCGTCGAGGACATGAGGCTGTCCGACGACGAGCTGGCGACCTTCCTGGCGCAGAAGCCGGCCGGTGACCTGACCGGGCGGTTCTTCGACGACGACGGTCTCGAACTCGGCCTGCCCACCTCGGAGCGGGTGATCGCCGTCACCCTGGACGACCTGCGCCGGGTGCCGTGTGTGATCGGCCTGGCTGCGGGTCTCGAGAAGGCCCGCGGCGTGCTGGCCTCCCTGCACACCGGCGTGGTGGACGTCGTCGTGCTCGACCTGCCACTGGCCAGGGCGGTGCTGTCCAGGGCCGGCGAGCCGGTGCCGGCCGAGGCCTGACCCGGCCGCTCCACAACCCGCGCCCCGGCGCGGGAGGCAGACCTATACTGCCCGTTGTGCCAGAGCCCGTGCCCGCCGTCATCGTCGCCGCCGGACGCGGCGTCCGCTTCGGCGGTCCCGTTCCGAAACCCGTCACCACACTCGCCGGCAAGGCGGTGGTGGCGATGTCGGTCGAGGCCATGGCGGCCGGCGGCTGCACCCACGCGGTGGTGGTGATCCCGCGCGACGGCGAACACCATTTCCAGCCGGCGCTGGCGGCCTCACCGATCCCGGTGACCCTGGTCGAGGGCGACGAGACCCGGCAGGCGTCCGTGCGCCGCGGCATCGCGGCGATCCGCGGCCACCAGGACCTCGTCGGTGCCCGGGTGGTGCTGGTGCACGACGCCGTCCGGCCGCTGGTGCCGGCCACCGTGGTGACCCGGGTAATCCGCAGCATCCGGGAGGGTGCGGTCGCGGTGGCCCCGGCGATTCCGGTGGCCGATTCGATCCGGGCCCAGTCGCCGGACGGCCGGCTGACCATCGTCGACCGCGAGCAGTTGCGGGCCATTCAGACGCCGCAGGGTTTCAACTTCGACGTGCTGGAGGCGAGCCACAACTACGCCGCCGAGCAGGGCATCGAATGCACCGACGACCTGTCGGTCTGCGAAGCCGCCGGGCATCCGGTGGCGATCGTGAAGGGTGCGATGACGTCGCTGAAGATCACCTCGGCGACCGACCTCGACCTGGCCGACGCCTTCCTGAAACTGCGCGCCGGCTTGGGCCGGCACTCGTTCCGCCGGGTGCTGCGGCACCGTCCGTTCGCCTGGTTCGCCAAGCCCGGCAGCAACGGGTATGCCGAGGTGATCCGGAGCCCACGGTGACCCCGTTGCCCCGGGTCGGCATCGGCAGCGATGTGCATGCGCTGGCCGAAGGCGTCGAACTGTGGGTCGCCGGGCTGCACTTCCCGGACGAGCCGCGCGGGCTGGCCGGGCATTCCGACGGCGACGTCGCCTGTCATGCGCTGTGCGACGCGCTGCTGTCGGCGGCCGGGCTGGGCGATCTGGGCAGCAATGTCGGCGTCGACCGTCCGGAGTGGGCCGGAGCCTCCGGGGTGCGGCTGCTCACCGAGGTGGCCGGGCTGGTCCGCGAGGCCGGCTACCAGATCGGCAACGCCGCCGTCCAGGTGATCGGCAACCGGCCCCGGCTACTGCCCCGACGGCTGGAGGCCGAGCAGGTGCTCAGTGCGGCGCTCGGCGCGCCGGTGTCGGTGGCCGGCAAGACCACCGACGGGCTCGGGCTGACCGGACGCGGCGAGGGTGTGGCAGCCATCGCCACCGCGCTGATCGTGCCCAGATGACCGCAGATCCGGTCGCTCTCTGCGCTCACGGTGAGGCTGCCTGGCACGCGGCCCTCTACGCCGGCCTGGGTGCCCGGTGGGACGACGACGGACGGTTGGCCCGCGGCTACCGCGCGGTGCCGCACCACCTGCTGCTCGGTGCGGTGACGCTCAGCCCGGACGCCGCGGTGCCCGGCGACGTCCCCGGCGTGGTCTGCGACAGCTTCGCCCGGCTGCGCCTGCCCGGCCGGGAGGCGGAGCCGACCGGGCACTGGATGATCCGGGACGGCGGTGAGCGGGGCGCGACCACACCCGTCCCCGGGCTCACCATCCATCGCGTGGTCAGCGACGCGGACATCGCCTGGTTCGAGCAGCTGATCTTTCTCGCCGCCGACGGACGTCCGCCCAGCCGGCCCGGCGAGATGCATCCGCCCGGCAGTCAGAGCTTTCCCGGTGCCAGTTGGCTGTATGCCGAGTTGGACGGCGTCGGTGTCGGCACGGCGGCCTCCATCGCCACCAGCCGGGTGAACAGCATCGGTGCGGTGGCGGTGCTGCCCGCCTTCCGTGGCCGCGGCATTGCGTCCGCGCTCACCGAGGCGGCGATCGCGAGGGCGCCAGGCGTCCCGGCCACGCTCTCGGCGACCCCGGCCGGACGCGGCGTCTACGGCCGGCTGGGCTTCACCGAGGTGGGACGTCCGCTGCACCACCACCCGATCTAGCGGTCGGGCGAGCACTCCGTCGGTCGAGACCCGTCCGACAGTCGTTGGTCGAGCTTGTCGAGACCGTCCGAGGGTTTTCGACAAGCTCAACCAGCGGTGGGCCGGTTCGACAAGCTCAACCAGCGGTGTGTGGGTTCCACACGCTCAACTGGCGAAAAGGGCGTCCGGCTCAGCGCACCTCGGAGTTGGGCGGGGTGTAGGTGTTGCACTGGGAAATCGCCGGACCACCGGTCAGGCCGGTGGTGAACCAGCGCTTCCGGGTGTTGCCCAGGCCGTGACCGGAGTCGATGTTCGGCTTGCCGCTGAGCACGTCGTCGCCCAGGTTGTAGGCGATGGTGCGCAGCTTCTCCAGATCGTTGGCGTCCAGGTTCTGCGAGCGGGCGACGGCATTGATCCACATGCCGGCGAAGCAGTCCGCCTGCACTTCGAGCCGGCGCGAGAACACATTCGCCTCGGCCTTGGTGGACACCCGCTGCTCCCAGGCGGAGCTCGAGATCGAGATGCCGGTGCGGGCCTGGATGGCGTGGCCGAACTCGTGGCCCAGGATCATCTCCATCAGGAACTTCGTGTTCTGCAGTTCCTTCGGGAAGATCTTCGGCAACGGCTTGGCGTAGTAAATGCGCTGGTCACCGCCGCAATACGAGGCGTTGACGCTGTCCAGCTTGCCGCAGGCGGTCTGGATCGGCTGGTTGTAGACGGTGGCAGGCGGACGCGGCAACTGGTAGCCGGCAGCCTCCACAGGCCCATGCCACACCTTCAGCAGGCAGGCGGTGAGATCCTGCAGGTGGGCGTTGAGTTCGTCCTCGGTCGCATTCAGCGCGTCGATCGGCTGCAGGTTGTTGCAGTCGGTCGGAATGGTGGTCGACTGCTGATAGATCGGGTTGTTCGTCATCCACTCGGTGGCCTCCGAGTAGGTCTTCGGCGCCGGCAGCGGGGGCGGATCCATGTCCGGCGGCGGCGGGGTGTAGGTCTCCACCGGCCGCGATGTCCCGCCCGTTCCGCCGATCATGTTCGCCACGATGACGCCGGCGAGCAGCAGGCAGCAGACCACCACCAGCAACATCAGCACCTTGCCGAGCGGGTTGCCTCCCCGCTGCCGCTGCGGCGGCTGCTGGAACCCTCCGGGTTGCTGCGGATAGCGCGGCGGATAACCGGGCTGCTGGAACCCCCCGGGCTGCTGCAGTCCTGGCTGCTGCGGCCAGGACGGCTGGCCGAAGGTCGGCTGGGAACGGTTCCAACCGGGTTGGGAAGGCGGCGCCGGCCAGCCTTGCGGCTGACCCCACTGCTGCGGAGAGGGCTGCTGGCGCGGAGGAAACGGCTGCGTCACGCGAACACTGTAACGGCCGGGGTGTCGCCGGCCACCCCCCAGGCAGCTGGGATTTGTGCGTCGGGGGCGCGGTCCGCGGCCCCCCATGCGATAGCTTTTCGTGACGCGCACCGCGCTGTCGTGTCGCCCGACTCCGAAGGATCGAACGTGTCGAGACTGACCATCACCACCCCGTTGGCCCGGCTGGTCGCCGGCCTCCTCATCGTGACCGCGGCCCTGACCGGCCTGGCCGCCCCCCGAGCCTTCGCCGCCGAACTGGTCGGGAAGTATGCGGTCGAGGGCTCGCTCGCTCCGGACGGCACGCTGAGTGTGCAGGCCACCATCACCTTCGACGGCACCGCGCCGGCGACGCTGGTGCAGAGCTTCGCCACCACCCGCGAGGTGCTGGGCGATCGCGAGTACGTCTACCGGCTGAGCGACATCAAGGCCACGTCGAACGGGCAGCCGATCGAGGCGTCCGTCGTCGAACAGGCCGGCGCGACCGTGGTCACCCTGCCCACGCAGGGCGTCACCCAACCGGTCGTGCTCTCCTATCAGGTGCACGGCGCGGCGACGGCCGAACCCACTGGCGAGACCACGGTCGCCTGGCGGCTGCTGCAGGGGCTGAGCCTGCCGGTGAAGGAGTTCACCGCGGTCATCCAGGTGCCCACCATGATCGAGGCCGTGCAGTGTGAGGCCGGCCCGCCGGTCTCGCCGGGCGTGTGCGCCTTCTGGGGCGGCGGCACCCATGACCACCCGAACCCCACCTTCAACGACGGCCCGCGCGGCGCCGGCGAGATCGTCGAGGCGATCATGCGCTTCCCGGCGGGCACGGTGGCCGTCAACGAGCAGGTCCGCGAGCTGTGGACGCTGGGCCGGGCGTTCTCGGTCGCGCCGCTGCCGCTGGGCATCGCGCTGGCACTGCTGGTGCTGGGCGGGCTCGGCTTCTGGGGCCTGCATCGCCGCCTCGGCCGCGACGCCGTCTCGGCCGCTGAGCCGACGCTGGTCGCCGAGTTCCATCCGGTCGGCGACGGCGAGGCCGAGTTCCGGGTGCGCGACGGCATCCGTCCCGGTCAGGTCGGCACGCTGGTCGACGAGCGGGTCGATCCGGTCGACGTGACCGCGACCCTGCTCGATCTGGCGGTCCGCGGCCACCTGTTGATCGACGAGCTGCCCAAGTCGTCGAAGTACGCCGAGGGGGAGTGGACCTTCACCCGGCGCAGCGGCGGCGACGAGTTGCGCCCCTACGAGAAGACGCTGCTGGACGCCGTCGCTCCCGTCGATGGCGAGCCGGTGGCGACCTCCGAACTGCCGGCGGCGATCGGAACCGTGATCGGCACCGTGCAGGATCAGCTCTACGACGATGTGGTGGCGCTCGGCTGGTTCGCGCGGCGTCCGGATCAGACCCGCAACTCGTGGTTCAAGGTCGGCTTCGGCCTGTTCGCCGTGGCCGTGGTGGCCACGATCCTGCTGGCGGCCTTCACCAGCTACGGGCTGACCGGTCTGGCGCTGATCGCGGTGTCGCTGCTGGTGGTGTTCCTGGGTCAGGAGATGCCCGCCCGGACTGCCAGCGGTGCGTCGCTGCTGAACGGCCTGGGTCTGCTGCGCGCGCAGCTGCTGGGCCACCCGACCGACCAGATGCCGAAGGGCCGTGAACTGGCCGAACTGTCCGAGGTGCTGCCCTACGCAGTGGTGCTCGGCGGCTACGACCGCTGGCTGAAGGCCCTGGTCGACGCCGACACCGATCCGGACGCCGACTCGACCGATCTGGACTGGTACCACGCGCCCGCCGATTGGCACCTGTCCGATCTGCCCGCCTCGCTGAGCCGCCTGGTCACCACCATCCAGGGCAAGCTGTTTGCCCGCTGACCGGCCGCCGTCCCCAACGTCCGGTGACGCGGCGTGGCCGGTCAGGCCGCCAGCGGTCCGGCCACCCGGTAGCGGGCGCACAGGAAACCGGCGTTGCGGCCGGTGGACAGCAGTTCGAGGTCGTAGCGGCGCGGCAACAACGGACGCCCGGCGCCCAACGTGACCGGGGCGATCGAGACGATCACCTCGTCCAGCAGCCCGGCGTCCGCGAACTGGCCGGCCAGGTCACCGCCGCCCACCACCCAGACGTCGTTGCCGTCGGCCGCCACCACCAACTCGGGGTGGAGTTCGGCCACGTCGCCCTGCGCGAAACGGATGTCGGCTCCCTGGACGGACGGCTGCGGGCGCGAGCTGAGCACCCAGCTGGGCAGCGTGTAGGGCCACTCGTGCCGGTCCACCACCCAGCGGTAGGTGGTCGAACCCATCACCAGGGCGCCCACGCCGGCGAAGAAGGTGTCGTAGCCGAACTCGGACGCGTCGTCGTCCAGCGGTTGCTTGAGCAGCCAGTCGAGGCTGTCCTGCTCGTCGGCCAGGAAGCCGTCGAGGGTGGTGGCGGTGTA
>JBDHZN010000072.1:0-14549 GCA_039811845.1 Micropruina sp.
TCCGACGGCGGCAGCATCAGCTTCACATTCCTGGCGTTCTCCAACGCGTCGACCGAGGTGGTGTCCCCCACCAGCAGCCCCCGCTCGCCGGACATCCGCAAGGGCATCGTCTACAACAGCGAACCGGTCACCGGCTACGTGTTCTTCCCGATGAGCAGGGCCGACGCCACGATCATCCTGGCCACCGGAACAGGTCGCCAGATGTCGGCGCTGCCGGTGAAGGGCTGAGCGCGGGCGGACGGCTGAGAAGACTCGAGTCGATCAGCGAGAGGTTTCGACAAGCTCAACCAGCGGGGGCATTCAAGAGTTCTGCTGAGCGGCCACCCGCGGCGCCTCCGGCGGTGTCGCCGATTCGGGCTTGATCGCGTCCGGGTGGTAGCGGGAGAGCAGCACCACGCCCCACACGGCGAAGATGCCGGCGAGCGCCATGCCCACACCGGTCAACGCCGTGATCCGGACGCCCTCGCCGAGCACGACCAGGCCGAAGGTGACCGCGACGATCGGGTCGGTGGTGGTCATCGAACCCACGGTGATCTCAGCCGGGCCGTTGGCCAGGGCCTGCTGCACCATGAAACCGCCGATGCCGTAGGACAGCACCAGGAACGGGGCGACCACCCAGAAGATCGGCATGCCGTGGAAGCCGTCGTGCCTGATCACCTCGGAGGTGGCCTTCACCATGCCTGCGGACAGCCCGTAGAAGAACGAGCCGCCCGAGGCCCACATCAGGCAGCGCAGTTGCACCGGGCCCTTCCAGCCGAGCAGGCCCAGCGACGTCCCGGCCAGGCAGATCACCGTGCAGCCGATGGCGATCGCCACCGGGTCGAGCACGGTGTGTTCGGACGCCGCGGACGCGGCCAGCAGCGTGAACACCACGATGCCCGCGACGGTCATCGCGACCGCCAGCCACATCGCCCGGGTGATGGTGTGCCGATGGATGCGGGCCGACATCAGCACGGCCCACGGAACGGCGAGAATGCCGACCGGCTGCACCACGGTGACCGGCGCCATCATCAGCGCCACGATGTGCGCCGACGCACCGATGAAGATGGTGAACAGGCCCAGCAGCCACAGCGGCGTACGGATCAACCGCCACAGCTGCCGCAACCCCATCGCCCGGTTGTCGGCATCGGGATCGACCAGCCGTCCGACGGCGACGTGCTGCATCGTGGAGCCGCCCGCGTAGGCGACCGACGAGCACACCACGATCGCGATGGCGAGCGGAATGTTCTGTTCGAACAGGGAGAACCCTGGTCCGGACAACGGCAGCATCGGCGTCCAATCTGTGAGGCGCGAGGTCAGCCTACCGGGTGCTCAGAACCCGTGCCCGCGAAGCCAGTCCAGCAGCACCCGATGGCGCGAATCCGCGTGCCCCGCGCTCCAGCGGCCCTGCTCGAGCGTGTCCACCAGCATTCCGTCGCGCAGATAGACCACCCGGTCGCCGCGGGCGGCGCAGGCCGGATCGTGGGTCACCAGCACGATGCTCATGCCGTCGCGGTGCACCTGGGTGAGTACGTCCATCACCTCGGTGGTGGTCCGGCTGTTCAACGCCCCGGTCGGCTCGTCGGCGAACAGGATCGCCGGTTCGCCGGAGAGCGCCCGACAGATCGCGGCTCGCTGCAACTGCCCACCGGAGGCCTGGGTGATCCCGTGCGTCTTGAGCTGAGCGATGCCGAACCGCTCCATCAGGCCGTCCACCCGAGCAGCCACCACCTCGGACGTCCGCGAACCACCTGCCGTTCGGCCCGGTGCACCCTTCAGAGCGGGAAGCAGGATGTTGTCCCGCAGGTTCAGGTTGGCCAGCAGGTACGCCTGTTGAAAGACGAACCCCATCCGGGTCAGCCGGATCCGGCTCAACGCGGTGTCGTTGAGGCGGGTCATGTCCTGACCCTCCAGCAGCACCTGTCCGGCGCTGGGTCGGTCCATGCCGCTAATCGTGTGCAGCAGCGTCGACTTCCCGGAGCCGGAGGCACCCATCACAACCAGGAACTCACCGGTGCGCACGGTCAGGTCGACCCCGCCCAGCACCTCGGTCGGCGGCTCGGTGGACCAGTAGGTCTTGGTCAGCCCGCGCGCTCGCAGCACCACCTGTTCGGCCTGTGTCATCGCTTGTCCTCTCGTCATTCGAGCCAGTCGCTCGGGTCGGTGCGGCGCAGCCGCGTCGTCGACAGAACGGCACCCAGCCATCCGGCACCGAGCAGGGCCGACGGGTAGACGCCATAGACCAGCCACGACACCGGGTCCACACTGAAGCCGCTGATGCCCAGCCCCGCCATCCCGATCAGGGCACCGGCCACAGCGTCGCCGAGCAGGGCAGCGGCCAGGGCGCCGATCCCGGTACCCATGACCACCGCAAGCATCACCTTGGCGCGCACCTGCGCGGTGATCTCGCGGGCCGAGAAGCCGATCGCGGACAGCGTGCCCATCCAGCGTCGGTGCTGGGCGAGGTGCAGGCCCAGCACCAATGAGGTCAGCAGCGCCGCCACGCCCAGGCCGGCGAACAGGGTCACCGCCGACGCAGCCCGGAAGGCACCGGTGACGTGCTCCAGCGTCTGCCGTAGGTACTCCTCCATCGGAATCACGATGGCGGAGGGGAACCGGGCGTTGTACTCGGACGCCGTCGCCGCCGGGTCCGCACCCTCGGCCAGGTCGGCATAGATCACGTAGCCCGACGCACCCTCAGTGATCTCGCCGGGGAGCTTCGCGGTGTAGCCGCCGCTGGTCACATCGGCGTAGATCCCGCTCACTCGACGCTCGGCCCACTGGCCGGCGATCCTCAGCCGCAACCGGTCGCCCACACCCACCCGGTGGCGTTCGGCGTTCAGCTCCGACAAGGCGATCTCGGCATTGAGCGGGGCACGCCCGGTCGTGAACTCGACCGTGCCGCCGGAGTAGTCGCCGACCTCGACGCGCAGCGTCTCCGGGCCGTCCGGCCCGTTCAAGCCGGCCACGACCTCGGCATAGGGGCGGACGTCGGTCAGTCGAGGGTCGTCGCGCATCCGGGCCAGCAGTTCGGAGCGGGTGCCGTCCAGGTCGTCGGAGAACCGCAGATCGGCCCGCAGGTCGCTCGGCGGGGCACCCAGGTAGCTGCCGATCCGTGGGCTCTCGAAGGTGCTGAGCAGGTTCATCGGCACCACCATGACGATCGCGGCCAAGAAAAGCACGATCGGCAGCAGGACCCATTGCCGCCATTGGCTCCGCAGCTCCAGCAGCACCAGGCTGCGGTTCACCGCGCGGCCGGTCGCCGATCGCCAGCGGTCCGCCCGGACGCCGCGCGCGGCCCGCTTGGCCTGCCGCGCCAGCTGCCGCTCGGTGAGCGTGCTGCCGTGCACGAGCGCTGTGGTCACCTCGATCCGCCGGACGCCGCGCAGCACGCCGGCGCAGATCAGCATCACCATCGTGAACAGCGCCGCCAGTGCGGTGACCGGCGCCAGCACCGTCCACGGTCCGGCCGGCGCCGCCGCGTAGTGGGATCGAAGCTCGCTGGTGAGCAGCCCGGCGGCCGGTGGGCCGAGCAGGCCGCCCACCAGGCAGGCCGCCAGGGTCAGCACCGCATAGCCGGCCAGATAGAGCTGGATGATCTGCCGGTGCGGAATGCCGATCGCCTTCATCACGCCGATCTCACGCACCTGCGCCTGCAGTGCCCCGCGGATCACGAACTGCAGGCTCAGCACCGCGATCGCCACCAGGACCAGGCTGGCGAAGATGAGCGCCGCAGCAACCAGACCGTCGCTGAACACGTTGACGATCCGGATCATGTCGCCGGTGACCGCCTGACCGTTCTTGGGCAGCGTGTCGTCAGCCTGGTAGGCGCGTTGCAGTTCATCGAGGTCGGCGGGATCGTGCAGCCGGTATTCGACGATGATCTCGGCGGCACCGCCGCCGGTCGCGCCGAGCGCGCGCAGCTCGTCCGGAGAGACCAGGAACCGGGTCGCCGACGACAGTGACGACGCCATCTGGGCGTCTCGGACGAAGCCGGCGACGCGCAACTGCCGAGCATCGGCCCCGACGCCCACCGTCAACTGATCGCCTGCGAGCAGCCCGAACCGCCGCTGGTAGGCGACCGGGACGTACACCTCCCCGGGGGCCGGTGCGGCGATCGCGCCGGTCTGGTCGATCAGGAAGTCGAAGTCGGGGTTCTGGGCGACGAACAGGTTGTCGATCAGGCTGTCGGAGAAATCTCCCGACTCCCCCGTCGCCGGACGCTGCCAGCCCAACGCGGCACCGTCGAAGCCGTACAGCTCGACGATGGTCCACGCCTCGATTCCGGGCTGGCCGGCCGCGAACGATCTCAGCGCGGCAGCGTCGTAGTCGCCGGTGTGCATCTGCAGGAAGTGCGGCGGCCGGGCCTGTTCGAAGAGTTGGTCGACGGAACCGACCAGCCGTTCCACCACAGCGGTGCCGGTGGCCATCAGGAAGGCGCCGAACAACAGGATCGCGAAGAGCGTCAGGCTGACCCCGCGGTTGCGCGCGAGGTCATTGCGGGCATGGCGCAGCAACAGGGGTAGCGAGCGATCCGGCATGGATAAAACATACCGGTCGTCCGGTTTTTTATCTAGTTAGGCCCCTGTCTTCCGGAGAGCCATCCGTCGCCACCCGGTGGGCGCGGCCGCTATCGATCCTCAGCTGGGCGCCAAGCCCGGGCGCAGCAGCCGCCACATCTCGTCCACCCTCCGGTCGAGGTCGGTCAGCCCGGAAGCCACCAGCGACACCGTTTGCAGCCCGGTGAATGCGGCCACCAGGAACCGCGCCAGCTCGGCGGGCTCGACCCGTTCGGCCAGCTCACCCCGCTCCTTGGCCGTGCGCGCCACGTCGGTGACCAACCGCTCCCAGGCCTGATAGGTCTCGGCGATCACGGCGTCCCTGGTCTCGCCCAGCTCGACCGCCAGCCGCATCGCGGCCTGCAGCGTGGGGTCGTCGATCAGTCGTCGGGCCAAACCGCGGGTCAGTTCGACCAGCAAGTCGAGACCATCACCGCGATGGTCACCCACCTGGCGTGCCAGCTCGTCGTTCGCCTCACGCTGGGTCTGGATCATCGCTTCGGCGAGCGCCGTCTTGGACGGGAAATGGAAATAGAGCGCGCCCTTGGTGACGCCCGCCTGCTTCGCAATCTCTGCCAGGCTCGCGCCGCTGTAGCCGTGCCGGACGAAGGCGTCCGCGGCGGCTCGGACGATAATCCGCCGCGTTTCCACCGCACGCGCCTGCATCGTCATGTCGGACCTCCCACGGGATCGCCAGGGTGCCATCGCCGGCCGGCGAGCACATTCGTCACGCCGCATTCTGCCCGTCCGCGTCGAACCCGCACGCGGTCCCGCGCTGAGGCAGCGCCGACGATACTTGGGCGAGCGATTTGTGGCCGCCCCGGCGGAGTAGGGTTCGGGCCATGCCCTCCCCTTCCCGCCCGCGCAATTCCGGCCGGACACCTCACCCCGCCCGGGAGCGCCTCCTCCGGCTCGGTTTGGTGCCGCTGGCCGCCGTTGCGTTGTTGAGCAGCTGCGCCGCGCAGGACCCCGATCCCGGACCCTCGCTGGTCGGCACCCGCGGCCAACTGTGCGATGACCGGGTGGATGCCGCGAAGGCCGAGTCGGTGGTCGATCAGCCGGTCGCCGGCCTGCGGGAGCTCTCCACCTTCGAACACGGACGCCGGGTCGGCAGCTGTGCGTTGCAGGGCGAGGACGGCGGTGGCCTGCTGACCGTCGAGGTGGTCCACGACCCCAAGGGCACCGCGCTGGCCAAGGAGCTGCAGACCCTCAGCCAGACCACGAATTACACCGGCGACAAGCGCTCCGGCGTGACCGGCGAGGACTCGACCACCACCGCACTGGTCGCCGTCGACGCGAACTACTACGTGCGGGTGCTCGGCCTGGGCGGCAGCGACGAGAACCAGCGCGAAGCCGCCCTGGACCTCGCCAAGGACATCGCCACCCGCACCGAGTCGCTCAAGTAGCTCGTGACCTTCGGTCGAGCTTGTCGAGACCCGTGGCCCGTTGGTCGAGCTTGTCGCGAGACCCGTGGCCCGTTGGTCGAGCTTGTCGAGACCTGGATTTCGACCAGCTCAATCAACGGTGATTTCGACCAGCTCAACCACCGGAAGACTCAGAAGCCCAGCGCCTTCAGCGACTCCTTCAGGGTCGCGGCCGAGCGCTTCAGCATGGTGATCTCCTGGGCGTCCATCGGCACCTGGAGAACCCGCTCGATGCCGCGGCTGGAGACCAGGCTGGGCACCGACAGCGCCACCCCGCTCAGGCCGTGGAAGCCGTCCAGCACGCTGGACAGCGGGAACACCGAACGCTTTCCGCTGAACAACGCCTCGGTGAGCCGGGCGCCGGTCAGGCCGATCGCGTAGTTGGTGGCGCCCTTGCCCTCGATCACCGTGTAGGCGGCGTGCATGGCCTCGTCGCCGAGCTGTGCCAGCAGCACCTCGTCGAACATTCGCTTTCCGGTGGAGTCGACCCAGTCGCGGATCGGGACGCTGTTGATCCGGGCGCTCGACCACACCGGGAACTCGCTGTCGCCGTGCTCACCCATGATGGTGGTGTGCACGTGGGCGGTCGACACGTTGGCGGCCTGGGCGATCGCGTAGCGCAGCCGGGAGGTGTCCAGCATGGTGCCGGTGGAGAACACCCGGCTGCTCGGCAGCCCGCTGATCTTCTGGGCGACGACGGTCAGCACGTCGCACGGGTTGGTGACCAGTACGTACAGCGCGTCCGGCGCCTGCTCGAGCAGCTTCGGCATCAGCGACTTCAGGATGTTGACGTTGGTGGCGGCCAGATCGAGCCGGGTCTGGCCGGGCTTCTGCTTGGCACCCGCGGTGATGATCACCACGTGGGAGTCTTTGACGACCTCGATGTTGTTGCCGCCGATCACACCAGATGACGGAGTGAACTGGCTGCCGTGGCCGAGGTCGCGGACTTCGGCGTCCACCTTCTTCTCGTCGAGGTCGTACAGGGCGATCTCGTCGGCCGAGCCGCGGATCAGTGAGGCATACGCAAGGGAGGAACCGACCGCGCCGGCTCCGATGATCGAGAGCTTGGCCGGGGTGTTCAAGGAAGTCGCCATGAGGAGAACGTTAGCGAGGCGAGTGGGAGCCGCAGGTGGGAATCGTGGACATTCCCCGAAACACTCCCAACCCGCGGACAACCGGACGCCACTGGTTCGGCACCCCGATCTGCAGCGCCTACACCGGTTCGTAGGCGGCCCGGAACCTGGCCGTGGGCACCAACCACTGCTCATCCAGGCTGCCCTGCACCAGCCACTCGCCCGGCTGGCCGAGGGCCGGGCCCTCGATCGTGTCCACTGGTTCGCCCAGATGCGCGGGCCGGGCCAGCACCGTTCCGGTCCGGCGGTAGCGATCGCCCTCGATCCGTTCGTGACTGGACGCGAACGCACGCTGATCGGCGGTCCATTGCCGCCCGGTGTCCGGATCGGTGACCAGCCAGTCCCCCGCGACGCCGGTCATCTCGGCGTCCGACTCGGTGCGCCAGTGATGGGTCTCGCTCAGTCGGGTGGCCCGCACCTCGCCGCGCCTGCGGAAAGGTGCCAGCGTGCGCATCCGCTGCGAGTGGTAGCCCGCGGTGTCGAGCAGTGCCAGCGACCGCCGGACGCCGGCGATGGTCCGCATCCGGGCCGCCGGCGGCAATGCGTCCCAGTCGACCAGCCAGTCGTGCAGCAGCCGCGAATCGTCGCGTCGCGGCCCCGAACGCCAGCCGTGCGCGGTGTAAAACCGGCGCCAGGATTCGTGCTCGGCCCGGCTGAGGAAGTCGATCTCGGCGGCGCTGAGTTCCTCACCGGCTCCCTCCGCGGCCCAGGTGCGACCCAGTTGGGCTACCCCGGTGAGCAGCGCGTGGACCTGGCGCAGATTGCTCTGTCGGTAGAAGGTGGGCAACTCCGCCCATGGCCGCGACGAGGGGCGGGAACCGACGGCGTCGCCGAGCTGGCGCAGATAGGCCGCGTGCAGCAGCCGGGCGATCCGCGTCCAGTGATCCTCCGGCGGCTCATCGCCGCTGAGCAGGCCGACACCGAAACTGGTCAGCCGGCCCACCAGGGGCTGGTCGGGGAACTCCGAACTGGCCGGATCGACGGCCAGGATCGTCACCCGCGGCAGCTGTCCGGCCAGCCGGGTGGGTCGGTTGAGTTCCGGCCCGTCGTCGGCGATCACCAGTACGGTGTTCAGCTCGCCGCCGGCCTCGGCGAGCAGGACGGCGTCGGTGGCGGGCCGGGCGACGACCTTCACCTCGGCGAGGCCCGAATCGTTGCCGAAACGTGCCTGCTGGGCGGTGTGCTCCGCGACGAACTCGGCGGCACCCTCGTCCACCACCGTCACCTGCAATCGCGTCGCCGTCTTGTCCACCCGCAGCACCCGGCGCTCGCGTTCCGCACGAGCCAACTCGGCCAGCACCGCCGCGGCCAGGTCACCCCGTCCGGCCAGCACCAGCCGTTCCGCCTGCACCCGGTCGAGCCGGGCCACCAGCGCCCGCGCGGTCTGTTCGGTGGCCGACAGCGCGTCGGCCAGCCACGTCCGTTCGGTCCCGGTGACGGTGCGTCGCCAGTTCTCGGCGGCCCAGGGGTCGTCGATCCGCAGCTGCACCCGGCTGACCAGGGCCGGGTTCGGCTCAGCGTTATCCAGGACCCTGGCGATCTGGGCGAAGGTGCTGAGCGCCTCCGGCACCCGCTCCTCAATGATCTGCACGGTCTCCACGGCGATCCGGCCGCGCCGGGTGAGCAGGCTTCGAAGCAGATCGGCATCCACGCCGTCGGCGGCCACGACGCGACCACCCATGGATCGGACCGTCGCGGCGAACGCCTCGTCGCCGGTGTGGTCGACCACCAGCAGCGCGGCGGACGGCGACCGGTCGGCGGCGACGACCCGGACCATCGCTGCAGCCTGTTCAGAGGCACCGAGGACGACGATCGCCCGGTCCGCGCGAGCCGCCAGCCAACGGTCGAGCTGCCGCCGCAACATGGCGGCCACCACCCCGAGCACGCTGGCCAGCGCACCCCACAGTGCACACAACCGAGCCAGGTGGTGGGCCAGTGGCGGCTGCACGGGGCACCCGGGCGCCGACCCCCACGGGTCGGCGCCGTTCCCGGACAACACCCAGACCAGCTGATCGAAGAAGGGCGGGCCGTCGGTACTGCAATGCAGATAGGAGACCAGGCCGAGCAGCACGGCGGCGACGGCGAAGGCTGAGACCGAGATCACGCCGACGACCCGCCCCGCGGTGTTGCGGGACCGTCCGTACAGTGCGGCGGCGGCGACGATCGAACCCAGGAAGACCGCCGGAACGATCGGTTGCCGGGGATCGGTGAGCCACCGGTACCACTGCGGGCCATCGAGCCCGAGGGCGCGCAGTGCGGTCAGCAGGGCGAGCCCGCCGGCCACCGCGGCGAACGGGACCCAGGTCCAGCGCCGGATCGGACGCCGGCCATGGACCGGCGCGGCGAACAGCCGGCGCCGCCGCCGGCTCGAGATCAGCCCGCTCATCGCGCCCAGAGCATAGTGGACCCCGCTACGGGGTGGGCGATGCCGAGGGACTGGTCCGTTCGGTCTGCGACTCACGCGGCGAAGGCGTCGACTCCTCCTTCTCGGACGGCGTCGGGCTAGGCTGATGCGGCTTGGCCGAGGCCGTCGGCTTCGGATCCTTGGGTGCCTTGCTCTCCCGGGGCGTGGCGGACGGCGTCGAACTGTTCGACGGGGTCGGGCTGTTGGACGGGGTCGGCTTCGGCGCGTCCGGGGTGGGAGTCCCGCTCGGCTCCGGATCAGACGGCGACGGCGACGGCGGCGTGCTGGACGGCCCGGGCGACGGACGCACCGACGGCGAGGTCGGCGTGGGAGTCGGCTTGGGCGAGCGGGTCGGGCTGGTGCTCGGCTTGGGGCTCGTGCTGGGCTTCGGGCTCGTGCTGGGCTTCGGGCTGGCGCTGGCCGACGGCGACGGGCTGGGCGGCGTGGTCGGACCCAGGTCCTTGATCGGGCCGTCCGGACGCGGCGACTTCTTGCCGGTCAGATACGGCGCCGGATCGACGTAGACGCCGTTCTCCTTGATCTCGAAATGCAGGTGGCAGCCGGTCGACAACCCGGTCGTCCCGGACAGCGCGATGCCCTGACCGGTGTCGACCCGATCACCGACCCGCACCCCGATCCGGGACAGGTGGGCGTACTTGCTGATCACGTGCTTGCCCGTGTAGCGGCCGTGGTCGACGACCACCAGGTTGCCGTAGCCGCCGTTGCGGCCCGCCTCGATCACCCGGCCGCGGTAGGCCGCGACGACCACGGTGCCGCAGGCAGCGTGCATATCGGCGCCGTTGTGCATGCGCCAGTAGTGCAGGATCGGGTGGAACCGCTGCCCGAACGCACCCGTGATGGCGCCAGGCACCGGCGAGACGAAGGCGCTGCCGTTGGTGGCGACCAGCGTGGCCGGTGGCGGCGCGGGCACGCTGTCGTCATGGTCGATCCCGTCCTGGCTCGCCTGGCCGTCGGGCGGCAGCGTGGGCAGCCCGTTGGCGAACCGCGACGCGGTGGCGCTCGGAGTCGGTGTGGTCGTGGCGGTCGGGCTCGGTGCGGTCGGGACCGGCGTGATCACCGGAGCCGTCCTGGGTACCGCGGACGTCACGGTCGACCTGCTCAGCGCCGGAATCAGCAGCACCGCGATCCCGATCGCCGCGGCGTTCAGCAAATAGGCCCGCAAGGGCAGTCCCCCACGCATTGTGCGGCGCGGTCGTCGATGGTGTGGTGCCGGTGTTGTCTCGTCGGCTCGACGCGCCTCTCGGGCGTCGTCGCGCGCGGTGTCTTCTGGTGGCGTGGCCATGTTCCCCCCAACTTTCCTCGCAACCAATCCGCGGAGCTTAACAAGGAAGTCAGACAGACGTGCCGATCAGATACCCTCTCTGAATTTTTCTCCGGAACCTCTTAGTCGTACGGCGAGCGTGGCCGGCGCAGCCAGTGTGCCCAGCTGGGGTCGCGCAGTAGGCGCAAATCGGTGGATCGAGGCTTAGATCTTTTCCCAGGTATGGACGGGGGTATTGGTGTGCATGCGTTCCGCATAGGCGGCCACCATTCGACGCAATGCCTCCACCCGGGGAATTCCCGATGCCTCCAATGCACGGACGGCTTCCACCTGCCATTGCGCACCATTGATGCCGGTCTTGCAGCGGCCCTCCACCACGCCGAGTAGGCGGTCGCGGATCTGCGGGTCGACGCCCCAGGCGTCCAGCCCCTGGTGCGCCAGCGGCAGCAGATGTCGCAGGATCAGTTCCGAGGCGGGCATCTCCCCCACCCCGGGCCAGAACAGGTCGGCGTCGATGCCGTGCCGCGCGCCCTGGACGAAGTTCGCCTCCGCCGTCGAGAACGCCATCCGCGACCACACCGGGCGATCTTCCGCGGCCAGCGTCCGCAAGGTGCCGTAGTAGAAGGCCGCGTTGGCCAGCGTGTCGACGATCGTCGGCCCAGCGGGAAGCACCCGATTCTCCAGCCGCAGGTGCGGCGCCCCGCCGGCAACGTCGTAGATCGGCCGGTTCCAGCGGTAGATGGTGCCGTTGTGCAGCCGCATCTCGGACAACTGCGGCACGCCGCCGGCATTGAACACGGCCTGGGGGTCCTCCGGATCCAGTTCGGGCAGCAGCGCCGGGAACCAGCGCGCGTTCTCCTCGAACAGGTCGAAGATCGAGGTGATCCAGCGCTCACCGAACCAGACCCGGGGCCGCACCCCCTGGTTGGCGTATTCGATCGGACGGGTATCGGTGGCCTGTTCGAACAACACGATGCGGGTTTCGGCCCATAACTGCCGGCCCATCAGGAAAGGCGAATTGGCAGCCAGCGCCAACTGCGGGCCGCTGAGCACCTGCGCGGCATTCCAGTTGTCGGCGAATTCCTCGGGGCGCACCTGCAGGTGCAACTGCATCGAGGTGCAGGCCGATTCGGGCGCGACGGAGTCGATGTAGCGAATCAGGGTTTCGCCGCCCGGACCTTCGATGTCGATGTTGATGTCCTCGCCGCGCGCGGCCAGCACCGCGTCGTTGATCGCGGCATACCGGATGTTCTCGCTCATCCAGTCACCCTCGAAGGTCTCCGGCATCACCGTGGGCAGGATGCCGGTCATCAGGATGTGCGTACCCAGCGCCGCCGACCGCCGCTCGGCCTCGTTCATCGACGTCCGCAACGACTCCTCGAGGCGGGCCAGCTCGTCGCCGGCCAACCGGCCCGGGGGCACGTTGAATTCGATGTTGAACCGGCCGAGTTCGGTCTGGTACTCGGGGTCGGCGATCGCGGCCAGCACGTCGGCGTTGTCCATCTTCGGCCGATAATCGGCACCGATCAGGTTGAGCTCGATCTCCATGCCGGTCATCGGCTCGTCGAAATCGAAGCTGTCCGCGGCCAGCATCTGCTCGAACACGTCCAGACAGTGCTGCACCTTCTCGCGGTACCGCTGCCGTTGTTCCCTGGTGTACGTCCTGGCTTCGATGTCCCGGCCCATGGCCGGGAGTATGGCCCACCTCGGACGCCGGGCGCATCAATTGCGGCCAACCAGCGAACCCACGACGGAATCGGCATTCAGTTCACTGGCCTATGTTCAATCAGTTGAACGAACGCTAGGGTTTCGGCCATGTCTCCCGTTCGTGGTGGAACCGATGTCACCCCGCCCGGTGCCGCACCCGCGGTGAGCCGGGCCGTCGCCGTCCTGGACGCGATCGCCGCGAGCGAGTCCGGCAGCATGACCCTGTCCGACCTCAGCCGCGATCTGGGCGTCCCCAAGTCGTCCACCAGCACGATCTGCACCGCACTGGAGCTGGGCGGGCTGATCCGTCGCGACGACCTGGGCTACTCGCTGGGCCGCAAACTGGTCGAACTGGGCGGCTCGTACCTCTCCCGCCTCGACCAGGTGAGCGAGTTCCATCGCGCCTGCCTGGAGTCGGACATCCTGCGCGGCGAGACGCTGCGGCTGTCTACCGCCGCCGGCATCGACACGCTGTGCCTGGCCCGTTACGAGGGTCACCCGGCGATCCGGCTCACCACGAACATCGGCGACCGGCTGCCGGCGTCGTCCTGCGCCCAAGGCAAGGCGCTGCTGGCCAGGTTGGACGACTCGGAGATCGAGCGGCTCTATTACGGCATCGACGAGTTGCCGCGGCTCACCGGCCGGTCCCGGCGCACCGTCCCCAGACTGCTCAAGGACATTCGCCTGGCGCGCGCCCGCGGCTACGCCATCGACGACGAGGAGTCGGCCGACAGCGTGGTCGGCGTCGCCGTCGTCGTCCCCACCCGCGGCGTCCGAGCCCCGATCCTGGCGATCAGCGTGACCAAGCACAAGTCGGAGTGGAGCGACGAGGTTCGCGACACCATGGTCGCTGAACTGCAGCGGGTGGCCACCCTGCTCGGCAACCCGATGGCCACCGGCTGAGTGGTACGCGGGGACGTTCTCTTCGTCCCACGCCCGACACCGAAGCGGTACGAAAAGAACCGTCCCTCCGTACGGACAGCTCCCCGATCGGGTTTGCCGGCCCCTTCTCGTCGCGTGTCGCCCTGGGCGACAGCTGGAAGCAACTTCGTTCGATCTATTGACCATCGTTCGGCCTATAGGGCAGACTGAGCGTACTTGCATCGAGAACAAAGGAGCTCTCATGTCCGAGCAATACGCCTCTCCACCCGCCGAAGAGCAGGACATCGTCGATCCCGTCCAACTCCGTCGGGCCACCCTCGCCTCGTCCGTCGGCTCCGCCCTGGAGTACTACGACTTCTACATCTACGGCCTCGCCAGCGCACTGATTTTCGGCGAACTGTTCTTCAAGCCGCTCGGCCCCGCCGGCGCCACCATCGCCGCACTGGGCACCTACGCGGTGGGCTTCGCGGCCCGCCCGATCGGCGGCCTGGTGTTCGGCGCCATGGGCGACAAGATCGGGCGCAAGGTCGTCCTGATCATCACCATCGCCCTGATGGGCGGCTCGTCGATGCTGATCGGCATGCTGCCGACGTACGACTCCGTCGGCATCTGGGGCGCCATCCTGCTGGTCGCGCTGCGGATCGCCCAGGGCCTCGGCGCCGGGGCCGAACAGGCCGGTGCCACCGTGCTGATCTCGGAGTTCGCACCACGCAAACGCCGCGGCTTCTTCGCTGCGCTGCCCTTCGTCGGCATCCAGGTCGGCACCCTGCTCGGCGCCGGCACCTTCGCACTGCTGGCACTGGCCAGCCGCGACGTCCTGTTCGGCTGGCTCTGGCGAGTGCCCTTCCTGCTCGGCGCCGTACTGATCATCGTCGCCGTCGTCATTCGGATGCGGCTCAAGGAATCCCCCGCCTTCGAGGCGCTGGAAGAGGCCGAGGCCAAGCAGGGCGAACACGTGAAGCAGACCGTTGGCCAGGCGATCGCCACCTCACGACGCAACATCCTGATCGGCATCGGGCTGCGGATGGGTGAGAACGGCAACTCCTCGATCTACTCCGCGCTGCTGCTCGCCTATGTGGCCAGCCTGCCCGCCTACAAGGGCCAGGCACTGCTCAGCACCTGGGGCGCGGTCGTCGCAGCACTGATCTCCATCGTCACCGTCGTGTTCTTCGGTGCCCT
>JBDHZN010000073.1:0-14253 GCA_039811845.1 Micropruina sp.
CACCGACCCCGCGCCTCGATGGCGACAGCTCGCAGGGGGGCGGCTCCCCGCTACCTGCGCAGCTCGTCGACGTCCTGGGCTACGTCCAGTGGATCGGGCTGATCACCGCGGTGCTCGGTCTCATCGCCCTAGGTGCTCTTCTGGGCTGGCGCACGCGATCCGACCTGGGCGAAGCTCTGTTCCCCAAGCTTGCTCTGATTGCCGGCGGCGTGATGTTCGTAGGCTCCGCGAGTTCCCTGGTGGGTGCGCTCGTCGGCGGGGCCAGCGAACGCAGCTCAGCGACGGTCGCGTTCCTGCGGGGCGAACTGGTGAGCCTGACACTGTGGGCAGCAGTGCTGGCCACGATCATCGCGGGAATCCGGCTGATCCGCGGAAACGCCAAGGCTGGCGTCAGCTGGCTGGAGGGGATGGCCACGCTTCTCCTCGTGTCGGCGGCCTCGGCCACGATTGGCCAGGCTCTCGTCGGAGCGATGGACGAACTATCAATCAGAATCATTAACAATTCGCTGGATTGCAGTGTCACAAGTGCGAACTGCTTCGGAGCGACCCTGATCGAGCTGATGAAGGTTGCGAACACTACTACCGCAGGCGCCCCTACTGGCGGAGTGATCCTCGCGATCGTCTTCGGCATTCTGGGCTTGCTCATCTCTTTCATCCAGATGCTGCTGATGATCGTGCGGGGCGGGATGCTAATCGTGCTCGTGGGCGTCCTCCCTCTCACGGCGTCGGCAACTACCACGGAGATGGGCCGTCAATGGTTCCAGAGGTCGCTGGGCTGGCTCATCGCGTGGGCGCTGTACAAGCCGGCCGCGGCGATCATCTACGCCGCGGGGTTTCAGTTGTCCGGCAGCCTCGGCAAAGACAACAGCGGCATCTGGTCCGCAGTGTCGGGCCTATCCCTGATGGTCGCTAGTGCGGTCGCCCTGCCCGCCCTGCTCCGGTTCGTCGCGCCGATGACCGCAGCGGTCACGGGCGGCAGCGGCGCGGGCGCGGCGGCCGCCGGCATGGCGATGACCGGTGTTGCCCAGGGCGCGGTCAAGCTCAAAGGTCAGGGAGTCGCCGGCGGAAGCGGCTCGTCCGCGCCGCCCAGCGCGCCGGCGACCGCCGGCGGTGCGGACCGGCCTCCGAATGGCAGCGGGGGAGCGGCGCCAGCACCAGGCCCGTCCTCAGCTCCGGGTGGGAGCATCGGGCCGACAGGCGCCGGCCGGCCCTCCGGTGGTTCGGCCGCGGTGCTGCCGTCCTCGGCCGGGGGCGGCGCAGCAACCGCTGCGGGTGGTGGCGCAGCGGCCGCCGCAGGCCCCGTAGGAGTGGGCGTGGCAGCAGCAGGCGCGGCCGCTCAGGGTGCGAAGAAGATCAGTCGAGACGCCGCCGGAGGTGCGGAATGAGTGCAGAGACGGACGAAGTACGCCTGTACGGGAACTGGCGGAGGCCGGATAGCCGAGGGTTGAAGGGGCTCGGCACCATCGGCACGATGTGCCTACTTATGGCCCTTGGGCTGTCGGCAATCGTAATGATCACTCGGGGGCCGATTGATGGGCTCATAGTGGCTGCCGTCGCCGGCCTACTGATCCTGCTCCTAATCGCGAAGGATAAGCACGGCAAAAGCGCACTCACCCGCGTGAACGAGCGTGTCGGATGGATGGCCGCCCGCCGGGCGGGAAGCCATCTGTACCGCTCGGGACCACTAGCCAGACACACCCGCGGCAAGCACCAGCTGCCCGGCGTCCTCGCCGCGACCGAGCTGTCGGAGTGCACGGACTCGTACCACCGTAGGTTCGCGCTACTGCACCTCGCACGTGGCCGCTACTCCGTGGTGATCGCCGGATCACCCGATGGGGCGGCCGCGGTCGATCGTGAGCAGATAGACGAGTGGGTCGCTCACTACGGCCACTGGCTGAGCGGGCTGGCCGATGAGCCAGGACTAGTCGCGGCCGCCGTGACCATCGAATCGGGACCGTTTTCAACTACTGAGCTTGAACGGCGAGTAATTCAGCGTCTCGACCCGGACGCTCCCGCGTTCGCGCGGGAGGTTATGGTCGACGTGGTCCGGGACTACCCGGAGGGCACACACACCGTGCGAGCATGGATAACCCTCACCTACGACGGGAGAGGCGCAAAGCCAGATGTCGTGGGTCGGGAAATCGCTACCCGGCTTCCACACCTGACTCGTGAACTGGAGTCGTGCGGAGCAGGCGTCACACGCCCCTGCACGGCCGACGACGTGTGCCGGCTGGTGCGAGTCGCGTACGACCCCGCAGCTACACCCACGCTCGATCAGGCCCTGGTCGACGGGGAACCGCCCGAACTCGGGTGGAGCGACGTCGGGCCGGTGGCTCACTCGGCGTGGTGGGATCACTACCGCCATGACTCAGGTCTTAGCGTCACGTGGGAAATGACCGAGGCGCCTCGCGGCGCGGTTCGTGCGCAGGTGCTCGCACGCCTGCTGTCACCGCACCGCGACGTACCTCGGAAGCGCGTGACCCTGCTCTACCGCCCGATCGACGCCAGCCGAGCTGAGCGGGCCGTTGAGGACGACCTGGACGCCGCCGAGTTCCGTCACAACTCGGCCGGCCGTGCAACGGCCCGGGCGAGCCTGGCGGTGCAGCGTGCAAGGAAAACGGCCATGGAAGAAGCGAGCGGCGCCGGCCTGGTGAACTTCGGCCTACTGGTGACCGCCACCGTGCAGGCCGAGGAGGACCTCGCCCGCGCTAGAGCGGCGGTCGAGACGACGCTGAGGGCGTCGGCTCGCCTTCGTCTCCGGCCGGTGTACGGGGCGCAGGACAGCGCTTTTGCGGCCGCACTACCACTCGGCATCGTCCTGTCGGACTTGCTCGCTCTGCCGAGCGACGTCCGGGAGAAGCTGTGAGCAGGGACCGGGCCCGGCATCGGCCGGACGTTCGGATCGACCTTCAAGATGTTGCCGCGCTCGGGAAGCTCGCCGCGGTGGCTGGCCGCCACCTGACTGAGTTCCAGGAGAAGCGGCCAAGTACAGATCGCGGCGAGGAGAGGCGCAACAGCCATGAAAACCAAGCGAAATAGGACGAAGGACGTCCCGCCACCACCGCGGCGACCCGGACCGAAGGGCTGGCCGGGCCGCGGTGGCGGACGCGCCACCGTGGTCGCTACGCCGGGAGAATGGCGTGGTACCTCAGTTCAGGTGTGCGGGCTGTGGCCATTTGCGGTGGGTACATCTGCGCCTCTGGTCGGAGTGCCGCTAGGCCGTCATTTGACTACAGGTGAACCGGTGTGCGCCGACCCGATCTCCTGGTTTCAACAGGCACGCCTGATCAACAATCCGAGCGCCATGTTTCTCGGCATTCCCGGTATCGGGAAGTCGAGCGCAACGCGGCGGATGCTCATCGGGCTGGCGGCGATGGGGTCGCTCCCCATGGTGTTCGGAGACCTGCGTCCCGACTATGTGGACCTGGGACGCCAGCTCGGGGCCCAGGTGGTCAAGCTCGGGCATGGCCACGGCAGCCTGAATCCACTCGATGCCACTGAGGCGCACGAGGCCGCCGAACTCCTCGACGGTGACGCTCGTGACGCGATCTTGGGCGACTCGCTCGCTCGACGACTGACCATGGTCGAGTCGCTGATCACGATTGCCCGGCGGAGCGCTCCTACCGACAGGGAAATGAACATCGTGACTGCGGCGATCGAATCGTTCGATCGCCGTGGCGACCGAGCCCCTCTGCTGAGCGATCTTCTGGAAATGATCAGGTCCGCTCCTCCGGAGCTTCGGGCCGCTGCCTTGGACCGAGGCGATTCGAAGCGCTACGGACGCATCACCGAGGAGCTGGAGGCGTCCCTGATGGGTCTGGTCGGCTCGGGTAAGTTCGGACGAGTATTCAGCCGGCCAACAACCGAGCCGCTGCGGCGCGATCGCCCCGCGGTCTTCGACGTCTCAAGTATCCCCGACACCGACGCCTCCATGCAGGCCGCGGTGCTGCTCGCGTGCTGGTCAGCGGGGTTCGGAACCATCAACGTCGCCAATGAGCTGGCTGCGTCCGGCCTCGAGCCGCAGCGAAACTACTGCGTCGTGCTCGACGAGCTGCATCGAGGCCTGCGGGCCGGGCCAGGCATGGTCGATCGGGTCGACACTCTTACTCGATTGAACAGGAAGCTCGGCGTCGGCATGATCTTCGTGACTCACACGATGAAGGACCTCGATTCGCTGCCGACCGCCGAGGACAGAGCGAAGGCCCGTGGCTTCATCGAGCGGGCAGGAATGCTTGTCCTGGGCGGTCTGCCGCCCGCAGAAATGCCGCAGCTGACGCAGGTTGTGCGCCTCTCCCGTGTCGAGCAGGACATGCTGGCGTCCTGGTCGGATCACGCCCCGTACGACCCGCTGGGGGAGGGTGAGGCTGCCCCGCCAGGTCGCGGACGGTTCTTGGTCAAGGTTGGGACTCGACCCGGAATCCCCGTTGAGGTGCAGCTCGTCAACCGCGAGAGGGAAGTCAACGACACAAACAAGCGGTGGCACGGGCCCTCACGGATCGGTCGCCGGGACGACGACGTTTCGGCCCCGGCCCCGGTTACTCTGCCTCTGAGCTGAGCGGGGGCCCGACCCACAAAACCTCTTGGGGGTCGGGGGCCGGCGAAAGCTCTCGCCCCCACCCCCAAGATGCAAGGCAAGTTACGACCCCCATGCACAACCCCTCCCGGCGTCCCCGCCCGGCGCAGAGCAATGTCAGCAGCCAAGTCGAGACCCTCTACCGTCTGCACCATCGCCGCCTCCTGGGCGTCGCCCGCCGCCTGGTTCCCTCGGACCACGAAGACCTGGTCTCAGAGGCGTTCGTGGGCCTCATGGGTGCCCTGAGCACCGGCCATGGGCCCGACTCCTCGCCAGGGGGCTATCTCGCTCGGAGCGTGCGCCACGGTGCCATGCGGGTCTGGCGAGACCGTGCCCCCGAGGCACCGGCCCTCACGACGCCGGCGCACACAGACGGCATCGAGGTTACGCTCGTCGAGGCGGCGGTCGTGAGATCCGCCTTCGGGTCCCTGCCTGAGCGGTGGCAGCACGTCCTGTGGCTGACCGTGGTGGAGGACTGGCCTCTAGCGAAGGTCGCGGCCGCGTTCGGTCTGACCCCGGCTGCGGCCGCGGTCCTGGCGCACAGAGCACGCGTGGGCCTTCGAAAGGCTTTCGCGGCTGCGGAGGAGACCACTAACGAACCGCTTAACGGTAAGTTACTCTAGGGTGACCCCCTACGAGAGGACAGGCCTCAGTGAGCACCACCAATAACCGTCGGCCCCAGCCGGGTCGGATGAGCACCGAAACACTCGCTCTCTTTGTCTGCGCCGCCCTCGTCGTCGTGATCGTTGCCACGGTCTACCTCGCGGTGCACGTCGGCCACCAGCTGACCGGCCTCCCTCCTGCTCCGAGAGACCCCTGGGAGACCCTCGCCGGCGTGATCCGAGGCAAGGTGCAGTGGCCGATGGCGTCCACCGTCATCGCCGGCGCGGCGCTCGTAGTGTTGGTGGCGGTCGGCCTCGTGATCGGCCGTCTGCTCCGCCGCCACCGAGGGCGGTCGTCGCGCGTCGACCCAGCGGCTCGATACATGGGGCGGGGTCGCGACGTTGAATCGCTGACGCGCCAGGCGGCTCAGACCACCGCATCCCGACTCGGTGTCAAGGAGTCGCCCGGCGTACCGATCGGTCGCACCGTGGCCACCGCGACGCCGTTGTTCGGCTCGTGGGAGGACATGCATATCGACATCTGGGGACCTCGCACCGGTAAGACCACCTCACGCGCGATTCCGGCCATCCTCGACGCCCCTGGAGCGGTCCTCGTGACCTCGAACAAGCGGGACGTCGTCGACGCCACGCGCGACCCGCGAGCATCCAAGGGCGACGTCTGGGTGTTCGATCCGCAGTCCGTGGCGGGCGAGGAGCCAACCGACTGGTGGTGGAACCCGCTCAGCTATGTCACCGACGAGGTTCGGGCCGCCAAGCTGGCGGAGCACTTCGCCGCCGGCTCCCGTGATCCAGGCGCGCGAACGGACGCCTTCTTCGACCCTGCCGCGCAGGACCTGCTCGCCGGTCTCCTGCTCGCAGCCGCGCTCGCTGATCGACCAATCACGGACGTCTATCGCTGGCTCGCGCACCCAGACGACGAGGAGCCGGCCGAAATCCTGGGACGGAGCGAGTACGACCTCACGGCCGAGCAGGTTGCCGGCGTTATCTACTCGCCTGAGAAGCAGCGGGGCGGGGTATTCGGCACCGCTCAGCAGATGGCCTCTTGCCTCACCAACCGTCAGATCGCCCGCTGGGTCACGCCGGGATCGCCCGGCCGCCGGCACTTTTCTCCCGCCGAGTTCGTCCATTCCACAGGGACGCTCTATTCGCTGTCGAAGGAGGGCCGCGGGACCGCGGGACCTCTCGTCACTGCCCTCACCGTCGCCGTCGTCGAGGCAGCGGAGGAACTTGCAGCGTCCTCCGCCGGCGGCCGCCTCCCGCGCCCGATGCTCGGCGTCCTCGACGAGGCCGCCAACGTCTGTCGGTGGAGGGAGCTGCCGAACCTCTACAGCCACTACGGCTCGCGGGGCATCGTCCTCATGACGATCCTGCAGAGCTGGTCACAGGGCGTCGACGTCTGGGGCCAATCGGGGATGCGAAAGCTCTGGTCCGCTGCGAACGTCGCCGTCTACGGCGGCGGAGTCAAAGAGAAGGAGTTCCTCGAAATGCTGTCGGCCCTCATCGGGGACTTCGACAAGCAAGTGCGTTCAGTGGCGACAGGCCGAGGACAGCGCACAGTGAACGAGCAGCTCACCCGTGAGCGCATTCTGGACGTCGCGGACCTCCAGGCGATGCCGAAGGGCCGCGCAATCGTCCTGGCGTCCGGCGCCCGCCCTACCCTCATCACGACCCAGCCGTGGATGAACGGCCCGCACGCCGCGGCGGTGAAGGCGTCGATAGCCGCACATGATCCAGGCGCCCCCTCGACCCTCGCCCAGGCCGAGCACCAGCTGGCGGACGTCGATCGTTCCTTGGCCAGCCTCGATAGCCCCGCGGCTCAACGATGAGCAGCCTAGGAGAGTGGGACGACACCCCGCCGGCGGCGGCGGGCGGCGAGCAGCCCAGCGTCGACGTCGTTCAACAACCACCAGTCGCTGACAAGGTGGCTGCGGCGGTCGCCGGGCTCGACGTCGACGCGATCGCCGGCGGACTCGTATCTGCAACAGTCTCATCTGAGATTCACCGCCAGATTCAGCGGGAAGTAACTCCCGTGGTCACGGCCGCCGTGGCCGAGGTACTGACCCCAGAGCGTCTCGAAACGCTCCGTGTTGCGGCCGTGAAAGCAGCCGAGGCAGAACTCAATCCTCCCCAGCAGCAGCAGGACGACGACGATGACGACGGATCGCCAACGCTCTACTACGGCAGCGTCGACGAGTTCGTGAGGGAGTTCGTATGCCCGGTCTTCCGGCGCCCCGTGGGCGTAGCCGGCCGGAGCGAATATCGCTGGTCGGCGCGCTGGTGGGAGTCGGCCGAAGCCATCATTCGCCTGGAAGCGATGTGGCGGGCATGGGAACATCTGCGGCTCGATCCCGCAACTGGAATGTCGGTCTGGCTGCGCGACCACGCAGATCATCACCTCGGCGTCCTGATGGGCTCAGGAGGTCCCTGGGCACGATCCAAGGACTCCGCCGGGCCAGATGAACCCCTGCCGTACGAAGCTCCGCCAGATGGCCTGTTCCCAGACGTGCGGGCGCCTTCTCCGACCAGGCCCGGAGCGCCGAGAGCGCCGAGGCCTCAGTGACCATCGACGCTCTCGGGCAGCTGCAATCCGCTCACCGCGATTCTCAGCGGCCTCGCTGCTGAATCTTCTGCGCTCCCTGACCCTTGGAGCGCCCCCTGCGGGCCTTCGGGGCTCGCCTGGGAGCAGAGGTCACCGCGTCCGTGGCGGGCCGGCCCTGGGCGACGTCAGACTGCACGCGGGCATCTACAGCTGCCTGGTTCCCTACGTGGCCGAGCGACTCCGCGAGGGCCTGGCGTCGCTCCGCGCTGTCGTAGGCCTCAGCGGCGGCGTCCAGCAGCTGTGCTGCGTCGGCTCGGGCCGGCTCTGAGTCGCGACCCGCAGCGAAGTCTGCTTCAGCTGCCCGATCCACTGCGTCGGCGCCGGCGAGCAGGCCAAGAGCTTCGGCTCGATCGTCACGCGCCGCTCCCCGTAGCGCATCAGCGTCGCCGCTGAGCCGACGCGCCTCAGCGACTCTGGCCGCCGCAGCAACCGCTTCACGCTCGTCGCGGCGCTCCTCCGGGACGACGGCGTAGACCACCCCGAGCCCGCTGTCCCTCGTCGGGAACTGCTGCTTCCACTCGTCGACAGCCTTTCGGGACGCTTCCTGCAGACGGTCGGCATGCCCCTCGGCGATCGCCTTCTCTAGGATCAGCGAATCCTCGGGCAGATGCCCGTGCTCCCGCCAATACTCCCAGTCAGCAATCAGCGCCGACTGGGCAGCCGGCGCCGCCACCCACCGGTCAGCTTCATTCACGAACTCCTTCTTCCAGAGTCGCTCCGGGTCATGGCGTCGATAGAAGCTCGGTGCGTGCTCCTCGGCCATGGCCTTGGCCTCGTCGAGGGTAAGCCTGGTCCGCTCATCGTCGAGCGTCACACCGTGACGCGCTCCCACCTCCTCAGCGATGCGCCGCTCAGCTCGGGCCGCCTCCGCGTCGACATGGCTCCAGGACCGAGCGTCCTGGTAGGCGGCCGCGATCTGCTCCGGGCGTGCGCTGGCCCACCATTCGGGCCGATGCACAACCGCGAGCGTTGCCCGCGCTGCCGCCCGCTCAACCGCGTGTCGCTCTCCGAGCAGTTGGGCGGCTTCCGCACTCCGCGCCTGGGCAGCGCGGAGGTCCTGCTCCCTCGCGCGAGCCAGCTGCTCACCCACCCGGGCGGCCGCAGTCAACGCAAGCTGGGTGACCCCAGCCAGGGCCTCGTCGATTCCGTCACTCTCCATGGAACTCCCCTTCCCTTACTTCTCGACTTCTCCGCCGCGACCTGGCCCGCGCGCCGGCGCGGTCGGCTTCCGACGCGCTGGCTCCAGCCGATTCGGCACAGGCGATCCAGGCAGCCGCTGTGGCGCGCTCTGCGCCTGCTGAGCAGTACGCACGGCGTCCACTCCCGTCCCCGATCCAGTCGGCCCAGGACTCGGTAGCTGAGCCGCCACAGTGGCCAGCTCTCCACGGATCGCTCGCTCAATCGCGGCTGCGCGCCGGAAGTCCTGGTCCGCCCGGTGCATGTCATGCAGCGCCTTCGCCAGATTCGCGAGCTGGCGCAGAAGCACCGCCTGGCCCACTGCCCCGCGGCCACCGCGTGCAGCTGAAATGAGTAGCAGCGCTGCGCCGGCCGCTGAGACGCGGCCGGCGCGCTTAACCTTCGCCGGCCGCTGGCGAAGCTCCGCGCTCCGCGCCAGCGCATCTGCGGTAGCCGCCAACGGCCCCGGAACCAACTCGACTCGCGCCGACCATGCGGCGAACGCACCCGCGGTCTCACGGGCCACCTGTGCCCATGTCTCTCGATCCTCCACGGGCACACTGCGCAGCTGTTCGCGCAGCTGCTGGAGGTCCGCCTCGACCTGACCCCAGAGAGCCGGGTCCGGCTCACGCATCTCCCGACCAGGAGCCACCGGCCGCCGACCCCGTTTTGCCGCCGTCCACTCGGCGGCCGCGGCGATCGCGCCCTCCGGTGTATCGGGCCACTCCGCCCGCAGTCGGGGCAGCGCAAGATCTCGCGCCAGGTGCCCGCCGCCGTACCAGATCGGCCGCTCGCCCTTGGCCGGCGCGGCGGCCACGCTGTAGCCGGTAATGACGTCCTGAGTGCCGTCCGCGTAACGGGCTCGGACGAGCACACCCTGCCTTCGCAGCCGCCGCACGAACTCAGCTTCATCAGCTGACGCAGTAGCGCATGCACGAATCGTGCGTGCGAGCGCCCAGCGCGGCTGATCGACGCGGCGCTGGGCGTCGACAAGAGTCTCGCGGTCGAGCGTGCTCAGGCTCATCCAGCTCCGCGTCTCAGTGCCCGCCCGGCGCGCAGCTTCGAAGCGTCCGCGCGCTCGGCGTCGAGCATCTGCTTCGCGTTCGGCCGGATCGTACCCACGGCTGGCTCGACCACGTTCGGCGCCATCGACTCGCTGCAAGCCGTGCTCAACCTCCAGTTCCCGGCACGCCTTCTGCGCACGGACATGATCGAGGTGGATGCTCGCCTTCGTACCATCCTCCCGCACCAGCTGGACGACCAGGTGCACGTGGTCGTTGCCTGCCTTCGAGAGCCCATGGCGAACAGCAACCCACCGCGTGGGTGCCTTGGTACCTCCGGCGTCGTCGAATCCCATCTTCTCGATGAATGAGTCAGCCAGCTCAGCCCATTTCTGGTCAGTCAGCTGGCCCTCCTCAGCACGCAGCGAGAGCGAACAGTGCCACACGTGACCACCCGCGACCTCGACGTCGAATGCTGTCCTCGGTCTGTCCAGGTGCCGCGCGATCGCGAGCGCTGAGTCACGGCCCAGCTCGGCATCGTCATGCCAGGCCAGCATCGCGGGGTCACCCGCGACGAGGTGGGGCTCGGTGTGCTCGTTGCTTCGACCCGGCCCTGCCAGGTAGACCATCAGGCCACCCATCCGGTCCCCTCGCACGACGTTCGGAATCACCGCCGGCCACCTCCGATGGCGAGGCCGTCGATCGTCTCCTCGATACGGGTGGCCGTGCGCCGCACAGCATCGAGCGTGGCCGACGTTTCCGGCTGCCACTCCCCCGTCGAATTGGTCGCTTTGGCGATCTGGTTCACGTTGTTGGCGATGGTGCCCAACAGACGGCTGACGCCGAACAGCGCCGCTATCAACTCTCGCCTCTGCGTGGGGGTCTCACCCTGTGGGGCGAGCGCCGATTCGACCAGCAGCCGAGAAACAGTCACCCGTTGTTCCTCGGCCCGCTGCACCAGCAGAGCCTCTTCCTCCGGCGTGACTTTCACCTCATGCGAATGACGTCGACCCCCGGGCACGTTCGCCCGGCGCCGGCGCCGTATGGCACGGCGCGCCTCGCCCGGCTCCGACATGGCCCGGCTCCCTTCTGCCAGCGCAGCGAACCCGCTTCGCGGGGACCGCACACCTCAGTGTGCCCCAGGCCGAGACCACTGTCGAGGTTTGGAGCCGATTAGCCCCGCTAATCGTATAGCTTGCTCCGTCCGGGACTCCTTCGCAGCCGCCTGCGGCTGCGCCTTACTCGATTACGTAGCTGTTGAGACACCCGCGCTCCTCTATGCTTCTCCGCATGGCCACTCCCGACCTCGCCGGCACAGAATCTCGCGCTCGTGAACTCCTCAATCGGCGCATCGCCTCCATCCGCTCGCTAGTCACTGCCCGTCAACAGCTCAGTGAGTTGCAGCAGCAGCTCGCGGATGCCGAGCGTGAGGACGTCACGCTCTACAGGGCCGCCCTCCGGGATGGCTGGACGGCCGATGAGCTACGAGAACTGGGCATTGGTGAGCCGGCCAAGAAGGCGCGGGTGAACCGCCGTCGGGCCGCCACCAAGACGCAGGCACAGCAGGAGACAGGCCCCGGCCAATAGGGGTTGGGTGTCCCGGCCCCTCACCACCCCATCGTCACCCGACCAGCGCCGGCGTCAAGCGCTCCGCGCCAGCTCCCCCGGAACTTTCGGGGCGCGCTCCGGTCGTTCCTCCCTGCGCTTATTTCGCCCCGAAACTTCCTCCGCCGCTGCCCTAACGGGTTGACCCCGGCGCTGGTCGGGTGGGGGGGCAGTTAAGAGGGGACGGGGGAAAACTACGGTCTAGGCGTGATCAGCGGGACAGCCCGTTGTCCGGTCCGCGTTCGTCCCGTCGTGGAGGCCGCACTTGTGGACTCATGGGTGGTTCACGGGTTGCGCCCTGGGAGGGCCCTGGGTACGCCGCTGCGACAGCCCCGGGCAGCGTCGTCGACGAGTGCCCGATCGCCGCCGGCCCTCGCCGCACGATCCGCTCGAACATGGTGGTCATCGGTGCGAGATCGCCCATCAGCGCCGCTTCTGAGGCCCGATCGTTGACAACGGCCTGGACCGATCGCCAGTCGATGCTGTAGCCGGCCTGCCACGCCAGAGCGGTCACGAACTCACGCTGCGTACGCCCGTTTCCCTCGCGGAACGGATGCACGGTGTTGAGCGCGTCGTAGACGCGTGCCAGGGCCGCTGGGTACATCGCAGTCGGGATCCGGCGCAGCAGCTCGGTGTCGCGCAGCAGATCAGTGATCTGATCGAACGTCGGACGAATGGCGTCGAAGCTGACGAAGCCAGGACCGGTGCCGCCCTTGGACATGTCCACGGTGCGTAGTTCGCCGGCCCACTGGTAGACGTCCTGGAACAAGTGGTGGTGGATGCTCTGCAGGCCGGCCAGGTCGTAGGTGGCCGGTAAGCCGTGAGTATGAAGTGAGGTGCCGCGGGCGGCAACGAAAGCGTCCTCGCGGACGCGCAACTGGTCGTAGGTGATCGCACCAACCAGATTGCGTAGGACACCCTGCCCGACGCTGGGATCGAAGTGCTGCTGGTCCAGGTAACCGGCCCAGCGCTGCGACTCGGTCCCTACTTCCCAGGGTGGCGCACCAATCATGTGCGGCGCCCACAGCTTGGCGTCCTGATCGCCAAGTCGCACCTCGGGCAGCGTGAGAACCTGACGTACCTCGATCGGCAGAACCAAGCCCTGATCGCGCTCCAGCTGGGCAACTACGGCGTCCAGGGAGCCAATGGCCTCGACCACGGGATCGTCAGGAGCAGCTGCCGGTGGCCAGGGTCGCCAGGTAGCAAACCACAGCTCGCCGGCCGGATCGTCAGACCCGATCGTCACCAGCCGCCCACGGTCGACGTCGACGAACTCAGCGCTGCCCATCGCCGCTGAATCGCGCAGCAATCCGACGCATCATCTCGGGCTCATCGATGGAGCCCGTGACGAACTCGCGGATGATGGGCTCGGCGTCGGCGGGCACCTCGCCGCCCTCCATCTCGGTGCTGTGCTTGATCCGGTCGTACGCCGCGGCGCGCCGGCGAGACTCGGCCGCAGTGATGGCGATCGTCGTCGTTTTCATGCTGACTCCTTCTCTAGTTCACGTACCCCAGTGTGCGGGTTGAGGGCGTCGAGGGCTCTGCCCACGGTCGATTTACTGACACCGATCGCGCGGGCAATGTACGACAGGCTCCTCCCGTCCTCATGACGCAGGTGTTGAGCGATCGCGAGCGATTCGACCGTCATCACCGTGGGCCGGCCTCCGATGCGGCCCTGCGACCGGGCGTACTCGAGGCCGCGGCGGGTGTTGTCTCGGATCGTGTTGACCCGCAGCTCGGCCAACGCGGCCAGGATCGACATGATGGCCTGGCCCATCGGTGTCGAGACGTCCACGCTGAGCGCCGGCTCCGACAGGCTACGCAGGTTGATACCGCGGCGTCCCAGCTCGTGCAGGATCTCGATGGCCATCACCTCGGTGCCGGCGATTCGATCGAGCGCTCGCACGACCAGAGTGTCACCGGCCCGGAGGTAGTCGAGACACGCGACCCATTGCGGGCGATCTGCAGTGCGGCTGCTCGCGCCATGGTCGATGAAGACCCGCTCACAACCCGCCTCGATCAGCTCGGCTTCCTGGGATGCCGGGGACTGGTCCCGGGTGCTGACCCGGCCGTATCCGATCAGGGCCACGGTGTTCTCCTTCCTCCTGGTTCGCTGACGTTGACGGTAGCCCTCGCGGCCCACAAACGGTCGGAAGGCCTTCTGGGTCGATGAAAGTTTCGAGACGGGTTTTTGGACCGCTCCCTCCCGGCGTGTCGTCGGCGTGTCGTCAGTGCCGGTGGATCGGCACACAAACGATCGTTAACGGGAGGTCACGTTCTATCCCAGCGCCCGCTGCGCAGCATCCGAAACGGGATCGCCTTGGCGATGATCTTGACAGCTCCGACTATGGCAGCGGCGCTCGTTATTAATGCCACTAGGGCAAACCAAGGAGCGGAGGGTCGTCATGGTAGGCGGCTGGGTATGCAGATCGACCAAAACAGACGTCCTCGCCCAGGCCAGCACGGCGATCGACAGAGAGAACCCGAAGAGGCCGCCCTCGCTGTAGGGGCGCCAACAAAGGTGCCCAGCACGTAGACGACACTCCCCCACCAGACGACGACCTCACCTGAGTGAACGGACGCTCTAGGTTCCACCATGGGCGAGTGCTGCCCGAGCCCGCGTGGTTTCCTACAGCCTAGGTTCGCAGAAGCGACCCGACTTGCTCGAGTAGAGCG
>JBDHZN010000074.1:0-14207 GCA_039811845.1 Micropruina sp.
AGATCCTGGTCACCCACGGCACCGGGTTCAACTGGCCCGAACCCGACCACTTCCGGCTGGTCACCCTGCCGGACGCCGAGGTGCTCACCGAGGCGATCGGCCGGATCGCCGAGTTCCTGGAGACCCAGCGGAGCTGAGCCTCAACTCACCGACGTGCTGCGCAGATCGGTGGATCGAGGCTAGGCCCACAGCGCACTCGGGTGCGGACGGCGGCGCCCGAGTAGGCTGTCTCGCGGCGGCCGTCGGCCGCCGCCTGTCGAACGAGGAGTCCATGACCGTCAACCTGGGCATGCCCGCCACGCCGCCGCCCGTCTTGGCCCCGCGCCGGCCCACCCGGCAGATCCGGGTCGGCAAGGTTCTGGTCGGTGGCGACGCGCCGATCTCGGTGCAGTCGATGACCACCACCAAGACCACCGACATCAACGGCACCCTGCAGCAGATCGCCGAGCTGACCGCGACCGGCTGCGACATCGTCCGGGTCGCGGTGCCCAGCCAGGATGACGCCGACGTGCTGCACATCATCGCCAAGAAGAGCCAGATCCCGGTCATCGCCGACATCCACTTCCAGCCCAAGTACGTGTACGCCGCGATCGACGCCGGCTGTGCCGCCGTCCGGGTGAACCCGGGCAACATCCGCCAGTTCGACGACCAGGTGAAGCAGATCGCGCGGGCGGCGTCCGAGGCGGGAGTGTCGATCCGGATCGGTGTCAACGCCGGTTCGCTCGACAAGCGGCTGCTTGCCAAATACGGCGCGCCCACGCCGGAGGCGCTGGTCGAATCGGCGCTGTGGGAGGCGTCGCTGTTCGAAGAGCACGACTTCCGCGATTTCAAGATCTCGGTCAAGCACCACGATCCGGTGGTGATGGTGCGCGCCTACGAACTGCTGTCCGACGCCTGCGACTACCCGCTGCACCTCGGTGTGACCGAGGCCGGGCCGGCCTTCCAGGGCACCATCAAGTCCTCGGTGGCGTTCGGCGCGCTGCTCGCCAAGGGCATCGGTGACACCATCCGAGTGTCGCTGTCGGCCCCGCCGGCCGAAGAGGTGAAGGTCGGGATCAAGATTCTGGAGTCGCTGAACCTGCGGCCGCGGCACCTCGAGATCGTTTCCTGTCCCTCCTGCGGACGCGCCCAGGTCGACGTCTACACCCTCGCCGAAGAGGTCACCAAGGGTCTGGAGGGCCTGCAGATGCCGCTGCGGGTGGCCGTGATGGGCTGCGTGGTGAACGGTCCGGGTGAGGCCCGCGAGGCCGACCTGGGGGTGGCGTCCGGCAACGGCAAGGGCCAGATCTTCGTCAAGGGCAAGGTGATCAAGACCGTCCCCGAGGACCAGATCGTCGAGACCCTGATCGCCGAAGCCAACCGGATCGCCGAGGAGGCCCCGGAAGGGGCGCCTGCGGGCGCACCGATGGTGTCCGTCAGCTGAACCGGGAATCCAGGGAATGAAACGCGCGCGGGTGCTGGACGCGTGCGACGACGCCCTGGTGCGGCGCCTGGTCTCCGCCGATCCGGTCGGGAACCTGTTCATCGCGTCCCGGGTGGACGCCGGCGTGCTGAGGCACGGTTCGCCGGCCACCCTCTACGGTTGGCCCGCGGAGGCACCCCGACACCTGCTGCACGCCGGCTCGAATCTGGTGCCGGCGTTCGCCTACTGCGAGCCCGACGAGCGGGACGCCGCACTCGCGGCCTTCGCCGATGCACTCGGACAGCACCGCTGGTGCCAGTCGATCGTGGGGGAGAGCGGGACGGCGCTGGCGCTGCATCGTGCGCTCGCCGTCCGGAGCCGTAGCTATGCGGGGCAGCGTGAGATCCGCCCCCGACAACCGTTGATGGTCACCCGCCGGGTGGCGTCGCTGCCGATGGACGTCCCGGTGCGGCGGATCACCATGGCCGAGTTCCCCTCGTATCACGCCGCGGCGATCGCGATGTACACCGAGGAGGTAGGCGTCGACCCGACCGCCGGTGGTGGCCGCAACGGCTACCGGATCCACTGCCAGAGCACCGTCGAGAGCGGACGCGCCTGGGGCGTCGTCGACGACACCGGCGCCGTCGTGTTCAAGGCCGACGTCGGCATCAGCTGCGGCGGCATCGCCCAGGTCCAGGGAGTGTGGCTCGACCCACGGTTGCGCGGACGCGGACTCGCCGCCCCCGCGATGGCCGCCGCCACCCGGCACATCCTCGAAGATCACGAGGTGGTGTCGCTGTACGTCAACGACTTCAACACCCGGGCCGTCCGTACCTACCTGCGTACCGGCTTCACCATCGCCGGCCAGTTCGCCACCGTCCTCTACTGACCTCGCACACCCGGGGACGGTTCTCCCATGTGACCTCGCACACCTGGGGACGGTTCTCCCACGTGCGATTTTCGAACGCTGGGGGACGGTTCTTTTCGTTCCACTTGGTGCTCCGCGTGGACCGGACCGAACCACGGAACCGACGGGACGAGCCTTTCGGTCACTCGGAAAGTCGAGAGGCTCTCTTCTTCCCATCGGACGGCGACGTGCCCCCTTGGTGGGCGGCGACGTGCCCCCTTGGTGGGCGGCGACGCGCTCCCTTGGCCGGGCAGCGATCTCGACATCGCCGTCCGATAGAGGGAAAGCTCTCCGGTTTCGCGTCAGAACACGAAACCGAACAGGTTTGCGTCGATCGGCGAGCGATCTCGACATCGCCTGTGCATCTGGCGCGGGCGCAGGAGATGCTTCCTTCTGTGGCACCGCGGGATGGCTCCCGGATCGGTGCCGTCTTGTCGGTGCACGGATTGCATCGCCGGTGGAACGAAAAGAACCGTCCCTGCGTGCCACCCGGGCGATCTGAAAGACTCGACCGAAGCCGATCGAAGGAGAACCGATGACGGACCGCATCCGCTGGGGTTTGTTGGGGGCCGGGGGCATCGCTGGGGTCTTCGCCGAGAACCTGCGCACCGAGGGGCTGCACCTGCAGGCGGTGGCCGCTCGGGACGGGGCCAAGGCGCAGGCGTTCGCGGACCGGTTCGCGATTCCGACGGCGCACGCCGGGTATGAGGCGCTGGTCGCCGATCCTGAGGTGGACGCGATCTACGTCAATACCACCCACAACTTCCACGCCGAGCACGCGCTGCTGGCGATCGAGGCTGGCAAGCCGGTGCTGGTCGAGAAGGCGTTCACGGTCACCGCGGCGCAGGCCCGGCAGGTGGCGGACGCCGCCCGCGCGGCCGGCGTCTTCGCGATGGAAGCGATGTGGACGCGCTTCCTGCCGTCCACCGACTTCGTCCGGGCTCGGATCGCCGACGGTTCGCTGGGCGAGGTGCGCGCGGTGATCACCGATCACAGCCAGAAGCTGAACCCCGACCCCAATGGACGCCTGCACAACCCGCAGCTGGCCGGCGGCGCCCTGCTCGACCTCGGCGTCTACAACGTCTCGTTCGCGCTCGACCTGCTCGGCGTCCCGTCCGACATCGTGGCCCGCGGCAGCCTCGCCGCCACCGGTGTGGACGCCGAGGTCGCGATGACCCTGACCCACGCCGGCGGAGCCCTGTCGGAGAGCCACACCACCATGCTGAGCGCCGGACCGTCCCGCGGGGCGGTGATCGGCACCGACGGCTTCCTCGAACTCGACGGCGCCTTCTACAACTGGACGACGGTGCGCCGCTACACCGGACGCCAGGAGCTCGCCGAGGTCTTCGAGCCGCACCGCACCTCACGCGGCATGCACTTCCAGGCGCTCGAGGTGGAACGCTGCCTGCGCGAAGGGCTGACCGAGAGCCCGCGGCTCACCCTGGATGACAGCATCGCCGTCATGGAGGTGCTGGACGAGTTGCGCCGTCAGGTGGGCTGCGTGCTGCCCGAGGATGCCGCCACCCGCTGACTGCCCGACTGTGGCAACCCCTGCGACGGCACGCAGAATGGTGTTCGACGACTATCGATTCAGAGGGGCGTGCGATGGCTGACGCGATCGAACTGCAGGATGCGACCCAGCTGCGTGAAGCGGTGCGGCAGCGCTATGTCGCTGCCGCCCAACTGACCCTGGCCGGTGAACCCGGATCATGTTGCGGCCCGTCGAGTTGCGGCGACCCGTCAGCCGATCCGATCACCGCCGGCCTCTACGACGCGGACGCGGCACCCTTCGAAACCGCGCTGGGGGCGTCCCTGGGGTGCGGGAATCCGACCGCGTTGATCGACCTGGCGCCCGGGCAGGACGTGCTCGACCTCGGTTCTGGTGGCGGTCTGGACGTGCTGCTGTCCGCCCGCCGGGTGGCCCCGGACGGCACCGCCTACGGCGTCGACATGACCGAGGAGATGCTGCGGCTGGCCGAACAGAACCGTGCTGAGGCGGGTATCGAGAACGCCCGCTTCCTGCGCGGCACCATCGAAGACTTGCCATTGCCGGACGGCAGCGTCGACGTGGTGATCTCGAACTGCGTGATCAACCTCTCCACCGACAAGGACCGGGTGCTGGCCGAGGCGTTCCGGGTGCTGCGCCCGGGCGGCCGGTTCGCCGTCGCCGATATCGTGCTGCTGCGTGATCTTGAGCCGCGCCTGATGACCGTGGTCGGGCTGTGGACCGGTTGCCTCTCCGGCGCGCTCACCACCGAGGACTACCAGGCGAAGCTGCGCAACGCGGGCTTCGACAACGCCACCGTGCAACTCACCCGCGAATACACCGACGAGGATCTCCACGACCTCGCCGGCGCCGTCGAGGACGCGCTACCGGACGGCCTCACGGTGGCGGACGCGGTGACCGGCCTGGCTGGTGCCGTCGCCAGTGCCTTTATCCGCGCCGACAAGGCCCGATAGCCCAACTCTGTGCTGGGCGCGGGGGTCGCCTCCCGCCTGACTCTTCAGCGACCCCTAGCCCCGACGCCGGGACGCCAGGTAGAGCGCAGCGGCCACCGATACCCCGACCGGCCACAGCATCGGAGCGCCGATGCTGACCGCGAGCGCCAGCGATGCGGCGGTCGCGATGAACGACCCGCGCCGCGCCCAACCGGGCGGCAGCAGCCGGACGGCCGCGGCGCTGCCGACCAGGTAGACCGCGGTGAACGAACTGGTGGCCAGCAGCATCACGGTCGTCAGGTCCAGCCCGGCCACGCCGGTCACCAGCAGCGACAGCAGGGCGCCGCCGCCGACGATCAGCAGGCTGCGCCGCGGCACCGCGCCGGCACTGCTGCCCTGGGCGAACCAGACCGGCAGCGCGCCGTCCCGGGCCAGCGCGGCGCCCAGCTTGGCAGCCCCGGCGAAGAAGGTGTTCATCGTGCCGATGGTGAGCAGCACCGCGACCATCGCGGTGGCCGGACGGGCCACCGGTCCGATGCCCAGCGCCATCAGATCGGACAGCGGGGCGACGCTGGCCCCGGCCTGCTGACCGAGCACGAGGATGGTGGTGGCGGCCAGCGCCAGATACAGCACGCCGACGGCGATCAGTGCGATCGTGGTCGCCTGCGGCACGCTGCGTGCCGGATTGCGGTATTCGGCGGCCAGCGACGACATCGCCTCCCAGCCGGCGAACGCCCAGACCAGCAGGCCGGCCGCGGTCGCCACCGATCCCCAGCCGTGCGGCAGCAGTGGGCCGACGGCGTCCGGGCGGACATGTGGCAGCGCGACGACGACGGTGAGCACCATCAGCGCGGCCAGGACGGCCGCCAACCCGAGTTGGACGGGTCCGGACAGTCGCAGCCCGACCGCGTTCAAAGCCCAGACGATCACGATCAGGACCGCGGCGGTGGCTATCTCGGTGCTCCGACCGCCACCGATCGCATCGGCCACATAGCGGCCCGCCATCATCGCCGCCGCGGGCGCCGCCGCCGGCACCGCGGTGTAGAAGCACCAACCGATCATCGCCGCCGTCCGGTCGCCGAAGGCGCGCCGGACGTAGGTGGCGACACCGCCGGCGTCCGGGTAGCGGGCACCCAGCGCGGCGAAGGTGCCGGCCAGCGGCACCGACAACAGGATCAGCGCCAGCCAGGACAGCAGGCTGGCTGGTCCGGCGATCTCGGCGGCCAGCGCCGGCAGGGTCAAAACGCCGGTGCCGAGCACCGCGCCGATGCTCAGCGCCGCACCCTGCCCGACCGACAACCCGCCCGTCGGGACGGCCTTCGATCGGCCCGGCTCCGGATGCTCCCGGGTGTTCTGTGTCATTCGCTCCGCGTCACTCTGCTCCGCCTGGCCGGCATGTCCGCTCCGGCCCGCGGAGCCTACACCGCGGCTGCCGGCGTCCGGCGCCACAGCCGGACGGCCAGCAGCAGCGCCACCACTCCGACCAGAGCCCAGATCGCGATGAAGAGCGGCATCGGTGCGTAGTCGCGCAGGACGAACATGGTGAAATCGAGGGCCGCGTGCGCGCCGATCGCCAGCAGCAGGTATCGCGCGCCCTTCCGGTAGGCGAGCACGATCAGTAGCGCGAAGACCAGGTGGCCCGCCATCGCCGGCAGCCGGTCGAGCCCGGTCCCGATGAACAGCCACGGGTCGGCGGCGCTCAGCTGAGCAACGGTCTCCGGCGGCAGGAACGACGGCGCCAGCAGCAGGCTGAGGGTGCCGAGCAGGTAGGGCAGCCCGAACATGATCGCCTCAGTGCCGCCGTGCCCGATGCCGGCCGCGATGGCGCCGTCGCCGTCGCGGTGCCGGCGCAGTGGGCCGATCCGGAACGACAGCCACCGGGCCAGTTCTTCGCAGACCCCGTAGGTCAGTGCGGTGAGCGCCAGGGTGGCCAGCGGCGGCAGCCCGAGCGTCGGGTACACCACGGCCACCAACGGCACGTTGACCACCAGGTTCAGCAGGTAGCAGCCGGCGGCGATCAGCGGCACCGAGCCGGGCACCCGCCGGCGCCGGCACCACCAGACCGCCGCCACGACGGGCAGCACCAGCATCAGGGCCAGTTCGACGATGATCGCGAGCAATTGGGTGACGGAAATGGGCATGACGATTCCTTCGGTGTGGGTGGGCCGTGTTTCGGGCACGGCGGTGCCGGGGTAGTGAGGTGGGCCGGGCCGACGGCCCGGAAGAGGAGGAGATCAGCGCTGTCGGCGGCGGTCGGTCGAGCTTCTTCCGGCCGTTGGTTGAGCTTGTCGAAACCCCTTGTGGCGCCACAGTCCGAGGGTCTCGACAAGCTCGACCAACGGAGGTCAGTCGACCTGTGAGCGCCGATGAGCTCGACTGACTAAGGCAGTGGATCGGGAACGAGCGTCAGCCGGAACCCGGAGCGGTGTACTCGGCGGCGGCTTCGGCAAGGGAACGCAGCGCGTCCAGATGGCCGCGGAACGCCGTCCGGCCCTGATCGGTGAGTGAGTACCAGGTGCGTGGTCTCTTGCCGACGTGGCCCTTGGTGATCTTCAGATAGCCGGACGCCTCCAGCGCGGCGGCCTGCTTCGACAGCGTCGAGTCGGAGGCTCCGATGGCGTCGCGGACGAAGGCGAACTCGGCCCGGTCGAGGCCGACCAGGGAGGCCATGATCGAGAACCGGACGGGGGAATGGAACTGCTCGTCGATCATGACCGGAGCCTCGTCCGACGCAGCACCGCCCGGGCGCCGATGAAGCAGGTGACCAGCATCGCGACGCCGCCGGCAACCCACCACGGCCAGGCCAGTTCATAGCTGCTGCCGAGCACGACGGTGGCGACCCAGACCAGCGTCCAGACCGCCATCACCCAGCCGTGAATCCGGGCGCCGCCACGCACCATCGTCCGCTGCTTTGCCGCGTAGAGGCTGATCCCGAGGATCAGCGCCGCCCATAGCCCGGTCAGCACGATCGTCCAGGCCATGCCGTGCAGGACGCCGAAGGCCGGTGCGATCAGCAACGACGCGACGCCGAAGATCAGGTAGTAGCGAGCCAGCCAGCGCGCCGAGCGGTGGGCACGCAGCGCCAGTTCGTCGACCTGGTCGAGCGCGAGCTGGTAGTTCGTCGGTTCCATGTCGCCAATCTAGCAAGTACTTTCCATCTTAGAAAGTACTTTCCTCGAATCGGGTCGGAGAAGCGCCGCTTCTCGCTGGTCGAGCTTGTCGAGACCCCAGGTTCCAGAACGCCGGGAAAGAGGGTTTCGACAAGCTCAACCAACGGTGCCCCTCCATCGTCATCCCGGGCTCCGACCCGGGATCTCATCCCCGGCTCTCAGGTGGGGGAGATCCCGGATCAAGTCCGGGATGACGGTGGTGGGCTTCGATCAGCGGAACACCTAGAGAACCTTGCCTCCGATCACGAAGAGCAGCCCGCCCAACGCGATCAGCACGAGCAGCAGCACCAGCAACGCGAACACCCGGGCGTCCGGCAGCCGGTGACCCACGAACAGCGCCCGCAGGGTGCTGGCCAGCCGGCGGCTGTGGATGAAGGTGACCGCCCCCGCGATCGTCGCGCTCAGCGCGGCCAGGGTGTAACCGATCGCGGGTGCCACCTCGGCGACCAGCCGGGCGCTGACCAGGCTCGCTCCCAGTCCGGCCAGATTGACCCGCTGCCAGGCCAGCGACGTCCGTTCCGGCTGGAGACCGGGATCCCACACTCCGGTGGGGCGTTCGATCGGCCCGTCCATCAGCTGAGCAGACTGAAGGCGGCCAGACCGGCGATGAGCAACAGGATCACGGACAGCATCGGCAGCACCGACGGCCGGGTCAGCGGCGTCCCGAGCCGCATCGCGCGCTCGTTGCGGGCCCAGCGGGTGAAGCCGGTGAAACCGCACAGCACGCCACAACTCAGCATCACCACGCCGGCGATGATGAACCGGCTGCCCGTCGCCGGGGCGAAATGGGCCAGTGCGGCGACGCCGAGGCCCGCGGTGACGAAGGCCAGGCCGGTGCGGATCCAGGCGAGGAAGGTGCGCTCATTGGCCAGGCTGAATCGGGGATCGGGCTCGTCGCCGACCCCGTAGACCGACGTCGGCCAGCGGCCCCCTGATTCCTCGTGCTGCATGCCGCTGAGAATAGCGTCGGGGTGCCGTGTCGTCTCCGGCCCGCTGAACCGTACACTGTCGCCTCATCGGAAAGGACACGCAGGTGAGTCAGAACGGACCTTTTCCCCCGGGAGGCAGCGGCCCAGACCCCGGCGCGTGGCAAGGCGGGCAGGGATACCCACCTCCTGGTGGATCCAGCGGACCCGGTGGGCAGGGTGTACCCGGCACATCAGGTGGACCGGGTGCGGGCTGGGGCGGTCAACCAGTTCCCGGCCAGCCCGCTCCCGGCCAGCCCGCTCCCGGCCAGCCCGCTCCCGGTCAGCCTGCTTCCGGGCAACCGGTTCCCGGTCAACCCGCGCCCCAGAACTGGCCTTCGGCCGGCGGGCAGCCCGGTGGTTGGGCGCAGCCGCCCGGCCAGCCGCAGCAGCCGGGCGGCTACGGGCAATACGGTCCCCCTCCGGGGCAGTACGGCGGGCAGCCGCCCCAGCAGTCCTGGGGGGCGCCGCCACCGCCGTCGAACTCGCCCGACCGGTCCAAGCGGCTGCTGTTCGGACTGATCGGCGCCGCCGTCGTCCTGGCGCTGATCGCGGGAGTCGTCTGGGTTGTCCGCAACAACGGCAACTCCGCCGATCCCAGCCCGGGCGTCTCGACGCCGCCAGGCCCGGGTCAGCAGTCGACCCAGCCCCAGGTGCCCACCCCGAAGGCATCGGACGCCGTCGCCGCCTACCTGCGCGCACTCGGCACCGGTGACGCCACCACCGCGATGAGCTTGGCGGCGTCCGCGCCGACCGGCGACACCACCTTCCTGACCAACGCCGTCCTGGCCAAGGCCACCGCCGGCAAGGTGGCCGACGTGTCGATCACCGAGGTCACCGATCCGAACGCCACCAGCGTCGCGGCCAGCTACAGCCTCGACGGCAAGCCGGTGTCGGCGTCTTTCCAGGTGACCCGGGTGGGTGACCAGTTCCGGCTCGCACAGATCGCCGCCAAGGTCGACATCTCGATGCTGCGACGCTCCACCGAGGTCAGCCTGGCCGGGGTGCAGGCCAAGGCCGCGTTCGTGTCGCTGTTTCCCGGCGTCTATCCGGTCACCGCGACCAACCGGAACCTCTCCGTCGGCTCGGTGAAGATCACCGTCGGCAGCCTGGAGGCGCAGACCGCGGGCAGCGCCAAGCTGGCGCTCAGTTCAGCGGGGAAGTCGGCGATCCTCAAGGCGGCCAAGACGAAGTACTCGTGGTGCCTGAAGCAGAAGACGGTCCGGCCGTCCGGGTGCGGGTTCGGTATCCGGGTGCCCAGCGGCGTGAAGCTGCAGACCGGCACCATCCGCTGGACGACGCGGGCCGGCGGCAAGGTGAGTTCGGCCAAGCCGAAGCTGAGCTCGTCGGCGGGCTGGGCCGAGGCGAAGATGAAGGCGACCGTGCACTTCTATGCGCGTGACGCCCGGGTCTCGGGCCGGTACTGGTACAAGGACATCAAGTTGACCGGTTTCCAGGCCAAGCTCTCCGGGTCGAAGATCACCGTCACCTTCTACTGATCCTCAAGCGGGCGGTCGAGCTTGTCGAGACCTGACAAGGGGTTTCGACAAGCTCGACCAGCGGTGGTGCCGTCTACTGATCGTCGGGGCCCTCGTCGTGCAGCTGGTCGATGTAGCACCACCGCCAGTGCTCGCCGGGCTCGATGGAGCGCATCACCGGGTGGCCGGTCTGCCGGAAGTGCAGGGTGGCGTGCTTGCCGGGTGAGGAATCGCAGCAGGCGATGTGCCCGCAGCTGAGGCACATCCGCAGCTCGACCGGATCCTGGTCGGCGGCGACGCAGTCGAGGCAGTCGCCGTGCGCCTCGAAGTCGACCTCGGCCGGCGCCGCGTCCAGATGGACGCACGGAGCCTCACCGGCCGGACGCGGGCCCGCCGCCCGGACCTCGCGCTCCCGGTGCTCCCGCGACAGCAGGGTGGCCTCCTCGACGTCCAGTTCGGACAGCAACGAACTCAGCACCTCGTGGTCGGCGAAGCCGCGGTCGCGGATCTCCAGAAGCTTGGCCCGCTCGGCGTTCAGCCCGACCAGCCTGAGCCGTCGATAGGCCATCGCCCGGCTTTCCGTCTTCTGCCCGTCGCGGGCCATGCCGAGCCGCTCCCACTGCAGGTCGACCCGGCGTTTGGCCGACTCCTTGAGCCCGCGCACCACCTCGGCGTCCGCGGGATCGGCGGCGGCCTTCATCGCCGCCACCCCGGCGATCACCGAGCGTTGGGTCACCATCGCCTCCTGCAGAGCGTCCTCGCGCGGATCGGGGCCGTGGACGCCGAGGCTGCGCGCCAGCATCGGCAGGGTGAGGCCGTGGATCAGCAGCGTGCCGGCCACGGTGACCAGGGCGATCAGCAGCAACACCGGCCGCAGCGGCGTCTCGACGGGCAGGGTCAGTGCGGCCGCCAGCGTCACGACGCCACGCATTCCCGCCCACGAAACGATCAGGGCCTCCTGCCATGACAAGGCGCGATGCTTGCGGTCGAGGAACGGGCGGACCGCCATCAGGTAGACGATCCGCGAGCCGATGACCGCCGCCAGCACCGCCAAGGACGCCCCGGCGATGGTCAGGTTCGACACCGGGTACTGGGCGGCGGCGTCCAGGATCTGGTGGGTGTGCAGCCCGATCAGCAGGAACACCGTGTGTTCCAGGACGTACTGGATCGTGGACCAGTTCATCCAGGTGGACAGCCGGGCGGGTGCCGAGCGGACCACGGGTGTGACGTGCCCCACCATCAACCCGGCGACCACCACGGCCAGCACACCGGAGGCGTGGAAGCTCTCGGCCAGCGCGTACGCGGCGAACGGGATCAGGAAGGTCAGCGTGGTGCTGGTGATCGCGTCGGTGAAGATCCCGAACAGCCAGATGGAGATCTTGGCGACCACGAACCCGGCCAGCGGGCCGACGAAGACGGCGAGCGCCAGATCGGCGCCCACCTCGGTCAGAGTGACGGACGCCCCGAGCGCGGCGACGGCGGTGCGCAGGCTGACCAGGGCAGTGGCGTCGTTGAGCAGCGATTCGCCCTCCAGGATGGTGACCACCCGGCGTGGCAGGCCGGCTTGTCGGGCGACAGCGACGGCCGCGACGGCGTCCGGGGGAGCGACGATGGCGCCCACCGCGAACGCGGCGGCGAACGGCACCGGCAGCATCCCGGTGATCACCAGGGCGACGCCGAGCGCACAGAACAGCACGAACCCGATCGACAGGTACCCGATGGCGGCCAGGTTGGTGCGGAAGTCGACTAGCGAGGTGTTCACCGCGGCGGCGTAGAGCAGCGGCGGCAGGAAGCCGAACAGCGCCATTTCGGCGGTCAGCTCGGGCAGCGGGAACCACGGCTCGTACGATCCGACGGCGCCGATCACCAGCAGCAGCAGCGGCGCCGGCACGGGCACCCGCTGAGACACCCAGGACGCCGCCAGCACGGTACTGACGCAGCCCACCACCAGCAACAGAATTTCCATGGGCGTCCTCCGGTGGTTCGATGCTCGCGGATATCTCACCATGCCGGGCCCTGCTCGGGCACCGGCATCCGCCGACGCTCCTCGGGCGAGGGGAGCGGTGCGGGAACCATTAGGCTGATCGCCGTGATCACCCGCTTGTCCCAGTTGTTCGTCCGCACGCTGCGCGACGACCCAGCCGATGCCGAGGTCGCCAGCCACCGTTGGCTGGTCCGCGCCGGCTACATCCGGCGCGTCGCCCCGGGCATCTACAGCTGGCTGCCGCTGGGCCTGAAGGTGCTGGCCAAGGTCGAGGCGATCGTCCGCGAAGAGATGGACGCGATCGGCGCCCAGGAGGTGCGCTTCCCGGCGCTGCTGCCCCGGGAGCCCTATGAGGCGACGAACCGGTGGACCGAGTACGGCCCCAACCTGTTCCGGCTCGCCGACCGCAAGGGCGGCGACTACCTGCTCGGGCCGACCCACGAGGAGATGTTCACCCTGCTGGTGAAGGACCTGTACAGCTCGTACAAGGACCTGCCGCTGAGCCTGTACCAGATCCAGACCAAGTACCGCGACGAGGCCCGGCCCCGGGCCGGCATCCTGCGCGGCCGCGAGTTCGTGATGAAGGACTCCTACTCCTTCGACATCGACGACGCCGGACTGGAGGCGTCCTACCAGGCGCACCGGGCGGCCTACATCGCGATCATGAACCGGCTCGGGCTGAAGTTCGTGATCGTCCAGGCGACCTCCGGTGCGATGGGCGGTTCGGCGTCCGAGGAGTTCCTGGCGGTGGCCGAGTCGGGCGAGGACACCTTCGTCCGTTCCCCCGGCGGCTACGCCGCCAACGTCGAGGCGGTGGCCCGTCCGCTCGCCGAGGTGCAGGACGCCTCCGATGTGCCCGCCGCGCACGTCGAGGACACCCCGGACAGCCCCACCATCGAATCTCTGGTGGCGCTGAGCAACGCCCGCTTCCCCCGTGACGATCGGGCCTGGCAGGCGTCCGACACGCTCAAGAACGTGCTGTTCATGCTGCGCAACCCGGACGGCACCCGGACGCCGCTGGCGATCGGCCTGCCCGGCGACCGCGAGGTGGACATGAAGCGACTCGAGGCCGCGGTCGCGCCCGCCGACGTGGAGCCGTTCGGTGAGGCCGACTTCGAGGCCTACCCCGACCTGGTGAAGGGCTACATCGGCCCGGCCGCGCTGGGCGTCGGCGAGTTCGAGGGCGACGAACTGCCCGCCGGCAAGGTGATGTACCTCACTGACCCCGCGGTGGTGGCCGGCACCCGCTGGATCACCGGCGCCAATGAGGCCGGTCGTCACGTCTACGACCTGGTCTGCGAGCGCGACTTCAGTTCCGACGGCGTCCTTGATGTCGCCGAGATCCGTGAGGGCGACCCGGCTCCGGACGGTTCGGGGCCGCTGAGCCTGGCGCGCGGCATCGAGATGGGTCACATCTTCCAGCTCGGCCGCAAGTACGCCGAGGCACTGGGCCTGAAGGTGCTCAACTCCAACGGCAAGCTGGTCACTGTCACCATGGGCTCCTACGGCGTTGGGGTCTCCCGCGCCGTGGCCGCGGTCGCCGAGTCGCACTGCGACGAGCGCGGCCTGGCCTGGCCCCGGACGCTGGCGCCCTACGACGTCCAGATCGTGCCGGCCGGCAAGGACGCAGCGATGTTCGACTACGCCGAGCGGTTGGCGATGGAGCTGTCCGCCGCCGGCATTGAGGTGCTGCTGGACGACCGCAAGGCCAGTCCCGGGGTGAAGTTCACCGATGCCGAGATGCTGGGCATGCCCACCACCGTGGTGGTCGGGCGCGGGCTGGCGTCCGGGCTGATCGAGGTGCGCGATCGGGCCAGTGGCGAGCGGACCGAGCTGAACGCCGAGGGTGCCGCCGAGGAACT
>JBDHZN010000075.1:0-14094 GCA_039811845.1 Micropruina sp.
TCTGAACGATTTCGGTGTTTGGCCTAGTCACTAGCCTGAAAGTGCTGGTGGGCCCACTGGGAATCGAACCCAGAACCCGCGGATTAAAAGTCCGCTGCTCTGCCAATTGAGCTATAGGCCCGCGCCGTGGCGCGTGCTCACTCTACCGTCCGCGCCGCCCGCGGATCGCCACGACCGACCACGCCGCAGCCGGTGGGCGACCGCCGCACCCATGACCACCACGACGGCCGGGCACACTGGCCCCATGGACTGGTGGGGCATCGCGTTGATCCTCGTCGCCGGGATCGCTGTGGTGGTCTACGGCGCTTTGGACGACCGCCGCAAGACCCATGAGCGCGATGCCGCCATGGCCGCACCGCCGAACCGGGACATTCCCCGCTTCGAGCCCACCACCGAACCGCCGCAATATCTGACCGAACTCGAAGCCCGGACGCGTCCGGGCGGTTTGCCGGGCTCCGACCTCTCCGATCAGCAGCGTGCCGATCTCAAGGCTGCCGTGGATTCATCTCCCAGCATCAAGGCCGGCGTCCCCGATGACCGTTTCGTCACGGACTCCGCCACCGGCTGGGCGGTAGCGTCCGATCCCGTGGTGGCGCTGTGCGCCGAACCGCTGGCCACGATGCGCGAGGCGCTCCCGCTGCTGGAGAAGGCGCAACGCGCGGGGCGTCCGCTCGCCCTCGCCGCACCTGGCTTCGGGGCGGAAGTGATCGACACGTTGGCCGCGAATACGGTGCGTGGCAAGGTGCAATGCATACCGGTGAAAGTCACGGCCGATCAGGCCGCTCAACTCACCGAGTACACACTGGCCACGCCCCTGGCACGCGCCGATCTGCAGGCGGGCTGGGTGTCGGACGAGTCACTCGGCACTGCTGAGACGTGGGTATCGAGCCGGAACCGCTCCTGGCTGGTGCAGGCCGAGTGAGGCGGGCCTAGGGTCTCGACAAGCTCGACCGGCGGTGGATGAGCTTGGGTCTCGACAAGCTCGACCGGCGGTGTCGCTGAACTTGGGTCCCGACAGCTCGACCAACGGGACGACGGCGATCTCTCAACCTGCACTCAAGGTGTCTTCAGGATTCACCAGACTCATGCGGCAGAGGGCACAACCATTTCTCAGGCATAGCCCAGCTCATCGAGATGCTCGTCGTCGATGCCGAAGTAATGGGCCACCTCGTGCCAGACCGTGATTCGGACCTCTTCGACCACCTCATTCTCGTCAGCACAGATGTCGAGGATGGCGTCCCGGAAGATGACGATCCGGTCGGGCAGCACGCCTGAGTACCACGAATCACGCTCTGACAACGGGATTCCGTCGTAGTAGCCGAGCAGGTCGACGTCCGGCTCGGGGGCGCGGTCCTCGATGACGACGACACAGTTCTGCACCATGGAGGCCAGCCGCTCGGGGATCAGGTCGAGCGCCGCGTCCACGAGTTCTCCGAACCGCTCCTCGCTCATCTCCACCGGCATCAGCCCACTGTAGAGACGCCGAATCAACCAGGACTCACTCTCTAACGATTCGCCAAGTATCGGCGCGTCGATTTGTAGAACGCTACTCAGTTCGTCGTTCGACTGTCGGATCAGGGCCGGGTCTGGCTAGAGTCCTGCGAAATCTCAGGCAACTGACGGCGCAACGAGTGGCGCCGCTCGACCCGCTGCGGGATCCCCGACCGTCAAGCGAGAGGACGCCATGGCTACCCGGACCAACGTCGCCATACGAGTTGCGGTGGCCGCGATGACCAGCCTCACGCTGACCCTGGGCGGGCTCGTCTTCTCGCCCAGCGCGGCCGCGGCAACGGCCTATGTGACGACTGGCGCAGTCAACGTCCGCTCCGGGCCTGGCACCTCCTACCCGGTCCTCGGCGTGCTCGCCGCCGGGGAAGCCGTCAACGGCGCGACGGCGTCCGGCGGATGGGTGAAGCTGGACTACCGCGGCAAGACGGCCTATGTGTCAGCCAACTACCTGACCGTCACCGCCGAGCCGGCGCCCGACCCCGATGGCGAAACCGTCGCCACGATGGTGACCACCGCCGACCTCAACCTTCGCACCGAGCCCAGCCTCGATTCGGCGGTCGTCAAGGTGCTGCCCAAGGCCACCTTGGTGACCACGACCGGCCGCACGTCGGAGCGGTTCGTCGAAGTCATCGTGGACGGCGCGAGGAATTGGATCTCCGGCAACTACCTCGCCCCGGCGTCCGATCCCGACCCAAAGCCCGACCCCGATCCGCAACCCACGATCGCCTATCGGGCCAAGACGACCGCCGTCCTGGCGATGCGGACAGCCGCCAAGATCGAGGCGAAGTCGGCGGGCAACCTGAAGTCCGGCACCGAGGTCTCTCTCACCGGCACTCATTCGGGCAGCTATTCACAGATCGTCCGCAAAGACGGCAACTACTGGGTGCTCACCGGCTATCTGGCGACGATCGGAAAGGGTGCACCCTCGCTGCCGAAGGCCACCGGAAAGCGTTACGTCAATGTCGACGAGGTGAATATTCGCGCCAGCTCGGCCGCCGACGGCAAAGTGGTGGGCGCGGCGACCCAAGGCATGGTGTTGTCGATCACGGGCAAGACGGCGACGAGCCGCACACAGGTGATTTTCGACGGCGCGGCGCGGTGGGCCTACACGAGCTACCTGACGAAGACCAAGCCCGGCTCTACGGACGGCGGCGGCAGCCTGGGCAGCGAAAGCCTCGACCGCACCCACGCCCATGTGAAGGCGATCGTTCGGCTGATCCGCACCGAGTTCCCCGCGATCAAGACCATGTACGGCTGGCGGATGTCGAGCAGCTACTCCTCCGACCATCCCAACGGGCTGGCCCTCGACATCATGATTCCCAAGTACTCCACGGCGTCCGGCAAGGCGCTGGGCGACAAGATCGCCCGCTACCTGCAAGAGAACTACAAGAAGCTGCACGTGCACTACCTGATCTGGCGGCAGCGCAACTGGAATGTCGAGCGGAATCTCGACTTCACCAAAGGCTGGCGAAAGATGGAGGACCGAGGCGGCGCCACCGCCAATCACTACGATCACGTGCACGTATCGGTCTACGCGAACTAGCGTCGAGGGCCCCCGGGGTCGTCGCTTTCCACGAGGGCCCAGCGTGACCTCGTGGAAATGCTCCGCTACTTGGGCCGGACGAATGCGGCGCGCGCCGTCTCGACCTCACCCCGAGTGACGCAGCCACGCGCGTGGTCGTTGACCAGCCCCATCGCCTGCATGAACGCGAACACGGTGGTGGGTCCGACGAACTTCCAACCGCGCTTCTTCAGGTCCTTCGACAGCGCAATCGATGTCGGTGAGGTGGACATCGTCTGCGGCTCGCTGACTTCGGCCTCGTCCGGCTCGAAGCTCCACAGGTAGGCGGCCAACGATCCCCTGCTGTCGATGAGTTCGCCGGCCCGTTGCGCGTTGTTGATGGCAGCCTCGATCTTGCCGCGGTGCCGAACGATGCCCGCATCGGCGAGGAGCCGTTCGATGTCGGCCTGACCGAAAGCGGCGACACTGGCGATGTCGAAGCCTGCGAACGCGGCACGGAATGCTTCTCGCTTGACCAGGATCGTCCGCCAACTCAGCCCCGACTGAAAGCCCTCCAGGCACAGTTTCTCGAACAGCCGGACGTCGTCGGCGACAGGGAAGCCCCACTCGGTGTCGTGATAGCTGGGGAACTCCGGAGCCATCGCGCTCCAGGCGCAGCGTGGCGCCCCGTCCGCGGCAACCACCAGATCATCGGCCATTGGAACATCCTCCTCACTGCTGAGCGTCGCTCAGGCGTCCCTCATCATGCCCGGCGCCTCTGACAATGCGGCAAGACCGCCGAACGAACGATCATCAGCACTTTCCTAGCGATCGAGCGCATACGACCGGGCGATCAAGTCGGCCATCGCCCGGTGGAACTCGTCGCGGCGCCGCTGGCTCCACCCTTGGGTCAGCTGGCCAAAGACCTGCTCCTGCCAGGCGTGAGCCTGCATCAACAGCGTCTGGCCGGCGTCGGTCAGCGTCAGCTGGCGGCGGCGTCCGTCGGTTGACGAGATGGTGATGTCAAGGTGGCCCGCCCGCGCCGCGTCCCTGACCAACCGGGAAGCCCCGCTCTGGTCGATGCCAATCTCGGCGGCGACCGCGTTGACGGTCGCCGGCTCCCCGCGGCCGGTCAGCGCATGCACCGCCTCGACAACCTGCACCAATCTGCCCTGCTCAGCGGTCGCCGCGTCCCCTTCGGCAGCGCGGCGCGACCAGTGCCGGACGAAGCCGAAGAGCAGCTGTCCGGTGCCGGACTCGGTCATTCCGTGGCTGCCATCTCGCGGCAGATGGAGGCGAGATCGAGCGCCGAGCGTAGATCGGGCAGGCGAAGCGACGCCGTCACTTTGCCGCCGGCGACCCGGAATACGGTCGCAACCCTGGTGGAGACCGTGTTGCCGGGCCAGGTCGCGTCCTCTTCGACAACCATCAGCCGCTCGCTGACCGGATGCCAGGACCGCGGGACCAGTCTGATTCCCGAGCGCTGCACCCACTGCGCGAACTCGTCGCAGGTGATCGGACCCGCACCCTTGGGCCCCAGCACGACGACCGGATTGCTCACCGCACGCGCCGACCGGTCAAGATCACCCGCGTTCACCGCCGCGTGCCACTCGTTGATCACTGCCTCGAGAGATGCTGTCATGAAGCTAATCATATGCGATTCGCATACATCTTGCGTCATCGGTTCTAGTGCGGTGGCTGTCCGAGGTCTCGACAAGCTCGACCGACGGGAGTCCCTGCTCCCCGGACATCGTCCGAGCCTCGGCAGATTCGACCGACGATAATCAGCAGATGAGCGCCACGTTCGACGAACTGATCCGGCTCGGGGCGTCGGCCGACGTCACCGGCTGGGGCTTCTCCTGGCTGGACGGCCATGCCACCGAGGAGCGTCCACCCTGGGGCTATGCCCGGCAGCTCGCCGAGCGGCTGCGGACGGCGTCCGCCTCGCTCGACATTCAGACCGGCGGTGGCGAGGTGTTGGCGCAGGCCGAGTGCTATCCACCCGTCGCGGTGGCGACCGAGTCGTGGCCGCCGAATGTGCAGCGCGCGACCCGGCTACTGCATCCGCGCGGTGTAGCGGTCGTCGCCGATCCGGACGAACCACCGTTGCCGTTCGGCGACGAGGCGTTCGACCTGGTCACCAGCCGGCACCCGGCCACCATCTGGTGGGATGAGATCGCCAGGGTGCTACGACATGGCGGCAGCTACTTCGCCCAGCACGTCGGGCCGGCCAGCGGCTTCGAGCTGATCGAGTTCTTCCTCGGCCCGCAGCCGGCAGCGCGGCGCGGTCGACATCCCGAGGACGAGTCGGACGCCGCACGCGCGGCCGGCCTCGAGATCGTCGACTTGCAGACGGCGACGCTACGGATCGAGATCTACGACGTCGCCGCCGTGGTCTACCTGCTCCGCAAGGTGATCTGGTGGGTACCCGGGTTCACGGTGGAGAAGTACCACGACCGGCTCCGCGAGCTGCACGATCTGATCCAGCGCGACGGATCGTTCGTCGCACACTCCAGCCGCCATCTGATCGAGGCCCGGCGACCTTGACCAGCTCATCTCAGGCGACGCGCGGCCCGCGTTTGGGCGCACCATCGTCGGCCCGGTATGGTTCTTCGGTCAGGTCCCCATCGTCTAGCGGCCTAGGACACCGCCCTTTCAAGGCGGCAGCGCGGGTTCGAATCCCGTTGGGGATGCCAGGTATCGACCCTAGTCCGGCCATGGTTCCGACTAGGGTCGCTCCATACCCCGGCCGGCTCGTGGTCCACATTCGGCCAGCGCAGACCCTCGTCACGAGCTGATTTCCACTGTTCGAGCAAGCCTCCAGCCGTCCGCGACGAGGCCAAGGGGCCGGGAACAGAACCGTCACAACGGGTCGGCCGATCCCGGTCGCGGGAGCCCCGCGCCCGGCCTTCAGTCTTGGAGCACTTGCCGATTTCCACGCCACCGCTAGGGGCTGTTATAGTTTCGGAGCCGGTCGGGAACGACCGGTGAGGCCTGTAAAGGCCCCGTGGCGCAGTTGGTTAGCGCGCCGCCCTGTCACGGCGGAGGTCGCGGGTTCGAGTCCCGTCGGGGTCGCTTGAGTGGTCATCACTCAGGGGCCAGGTAGCTCAGCTGGTAGCAGCGTTCGCCTGAAAAGTGAAAGGTCACCGGTTCGATCCCGGTCCTGGCCACATCGAGACGCCCCGGGGAAACCCGGGGCGTTTTTCAGTTCAGCGATTCAGTGCAGCAATGAGAACTCTCTCACCGCTCGCTCACCCAACAACTCCGGACGCCTTGCCACAATGAGGCATGGCCTCTGCGACGCGATCGGTCCCGGCACAGCGTCGCCTCGGACGAGGCCGGCTGTTCACCGGGCGATTCGCTCGGCTCCGCGCCCGGTTCCCGGGTCTGATCGACCGGTTCCCGCGTCCGGTGACCGTACGGGCCCGGGTCATCGCCGCCGTCTTGGCGCTCACGACGTTGGCGCTGACCATCGCCGGCCTGACCGCCTACAGCCTCGAGCGGGCGATGGCCGAGCGTCGTGTCGAGGGCTACCTGGAGCGGGCGGTCGACGAGTTCCGGGTCCTCGCCTGCGGGCAGAGCGCCGACTGTGCCCCGGGCATCGACCCGACCACCGGGCGTCCGTTCGCCAGCCCCACCGACCTGATCCGGGTCGCCATGCAGAGCCAGGTGCTGGCGGCCAACGAGAGCGAACTCGGCATCGTCAACGGGAAGGTGGTCTGGACGGCCCCCGAGGGGGTCACCTTCCGGCCCGAGCAGGATCCGGAGTTCGTGAACACAGTCGTGCCGCTGAGCGAACTCGACCACGTCACCCGTGGCCGGCTGGCCACCCCGATGGCCGACTACTTCTACGCCGTCACCCCGGTCCGCTTCCCCAACCAGAGCGGCGCCCTGGTGCAGACCTTCGACATGCGCGCCGAGTTCGCCATGCTGCGCGCCACCTACTTCACCTACGCCCTGGTCGCGGTGGGGTCGCTGGCCATGGTCGGCTTTCTGATCTGGCTGCTGGTCGGACGCCTGCTGCAGCCGATCCGGCTGCTGCGCACCACCGCCGAGGACATCACCGAACACGACCTGAGCCGCCGTATCCCGGTCCATGGCAACGACGACCTGTCGGCACTCACCCGCACGGTCAACGCCATGCTCGACCGGCTGAACGCCGCCATGGGCAGCCAGCGACAGCTGCTGGACGACGTCGGTCACGAACTGCGGACGCCGGTCACCATCGTCCGCGGTCACCTGGAGTTGATGGACGTCGAGGACGCCGACGACGTCCGCACCACCCGGGCACTGGCCCTGGACGAGCTGGACCGGATGGGCCGCCTGGTCGACGACCTGCTCACCCTGGCCAAGGCGGAACGCAGCGACTTCATCCAGCCCCAGCCGACAGACATCGGACGCCTGACCGACGAGACCCTGGAGAAGGCGCGCGGCCTGGCCCCCCGACGCTGGCTGCTCGACGAGCTGGCCGACGTCGAGGCGGTCCTCGACCCGCAGCGGGTCACCCAGGCCTGGCTGCAACTGGCGTCCAACGCGGTCAAGTACTCCCCCGACGACACCCCGATCGCGCTCGGCAGCACGGTGCGCGATCGGGAACTGTGGCTGTGGGTCCGCGATCGGGGCGTCGGCATCTCGCCCGAGGAACGCGAACTGGTGCTGGCCCGTTTCGGACGCGGCGCCAATGCCCCGCTGCGCGCCGACGGCGCCGGACTCGGGCTCGCCATCGTCGACAAGATCGTCACCGGCCACGGCGGCCGGGTCGACATCGAGTCAACCCTCGGCCAGGGCAGCACCATCGCTCTGGTCCTCCCCTTGCAATCCGCCACTCCCGCCCTGGAGGCAGCCCTGTGAGCCAGATCCTGATCATCGAGGACGAACCCCGTATCGCCGCGTTCGTGGCCAAGGGGCTACGTGCCGCCGGCTACAGCACCCACATCGAGAGCAGTGGCATCATCGGCGCCCAGCTCGCGGTGTCGGACGACTTCGACCTGGTCATCCTCGACGTCGGCCTGCCTGACATCGACGGCTTCGAGGTGCTGAACCGGCTGCGCGGCCAGGGTGTCGGGGTGCCGGTGATCATGCTCACCGCCCGCTCGTCGGTGACCGACACCGTCGCCGGCCTGGAGGGTGGCGCCGACGACTACATGGCGAAGCCGTTCAGTTTCGAGGAGTTGCTGGCCCGGGTGCGGCTGAGGCTGCGGCCCGACCCGGCCACGGCGGCGTCCGCGACGACCCTGACCCATCGCGATCTGAGCCTCGACCTGCGCACCCGGCGGGCCACCGTCGCCGGCCGCGAGGTGGATCTGTCGGCCCGCGAATTCACCCTCGCCGAGGCCTTCCTGACTAACCCCGGGCAGGTGCTCAGCCGTGAACAACTGCTCTCCAGCGTGTGGGGCTACGACTTCGACCCCGGCTCGAACGTGGTGGACGTCTATGTGCGCTATCTGCGTCGCAAGCTGGGCGCCGAAAGGTTCGAGACCGTGCGCGGCATGGGTTACCGGCTGGTGTGAGGTCGCTCACGCAAACCAAGGTCGCCTCCTCCCCAGACTCGGAGAAGCGCTGATCATTCACGTCATCCCGGGCTCCGACCCGGGATCTCAGGCCCGGGATCTCAGGCGGGAGAGATCCCGGAGAGATCCCGGATCAAGTCCGGGATGACGATAGATGGGGCTTTGATTCAGTGCATCCTTAGGGCGTGTTCGCCGACCGTGGAGAGCGGGCGGACAGCGGCGACTTGGGGCTGGCCGGCGAGTCGTTGAGCGGACGGGGCTTGGCGGCCGGAACCTTCTTGGCCTGACCGTCGGGCTCGGCCTTCGTGGTGGTCGTGCCGGTGTCCGTCCCCTTGCCCTGGATGGCCCCGGCACTCTTGGCACCGGGCGCGACCGCCACGGGCGGCCTCACCGGTCCGACGTCGACACCCGCGTTCACCACGACCGCAGGTCCGGCCTGCTTGATGTCGGGCTGGGTCTGAGTGGCACAACCACCGGCGCCCAGCACGGCGAGGCCGAGAGCACCACTGACCAGCCATCGTCCGGCACGAGTCGGAGCATCCATGTCAGCCAGTTCATCAGCGGTCGATGAACCGGGTGGGAGCGGCCGATGAGAGAGTTCTCATCAAGGCCGCGGCGACTGGCTGAGCCTCAGCTCAGCGCCTGGCGGGCCCGCACCAGCCAGGCACGGGCCAGGTCGAGTCTGGCCAGCGCCGTGGGCACGTCGGCACCCGAGACCAGGCTGAGAATGACGGCGCCGGTCCGGGCGCGCAGCGAGGCCGGATGCACCGCACGTTCGAACTCGGCACGCCAGGTCTCGACGATCTCGGCCACCCGTGGGTAGTGCTCCGGTGAGAGGTTGGGCAGCACCGAGACGTGGCCGAGCAGGCAGGCCAGGTCGTCGTCGCGGCGTCCGGGGCCCAACGAATCGAGATCGATCACCGAACTGGCCCGCCCGTCGCGGGTGAAGATGTTCGCCTCGTAGTAATCGCCATGGGTGGGCACCAACGGCCCGGACGGCGCCAGCGCCAGCAGCCTGCTGATCTCGCCGGCCAGGGCGTGGATCTCGTCCGCCTGGTCGGGCAGGACGGCCGCGGCACCGGCGGCGTGGAAGTCGATCCGATCGCTCCAGGAGTCACGACGGGGGAACCGGACGGTCTGGGCCGGCAGCGCGTCCAGCAGCGCCGTCAGGGACGTCGCCGACGGCAGCTGCTCGGGATGATCGGGCCAGGCCACCAGCGCCTGCGCCAGCGAGATGCCCTCCGCCGCGGCACTGACCACCACGCCCGGCACCGGCTCGGCGAGGACGGCGGGGGCGATGCCGGCGTCGTGCAGCAACTGTTGACGCTGCGCCAGGCCGGTCGATTTGCCGGGCCGCAGCACCTTCACGAAGGCGGGCCGTTCACCGCGGGCGGCGAGCACGGCCCGGCGCAGCGGACGGTAGGCCAGCATCTCCAACTCGACCGCGGCACCCAGCCACGCGGCGACCGTGTCGGTGTCGCAGGCGGCGGGCAGGCCGGGCAGCCGCGGGTCCGCGGGATGCCGCCAGGCACGCAGCACCAGGTCGTTGTGGACCAGCGTGGCCACACCCTCGGTCACATCGACCGTGGTCAGGCCGAGCCACTCCTCGGTCGGGGTCTGCGCCGACGGCAGGTCGTACCAGATCTGGTAGATGGCGCTCACGTCGGCACCGGGACGATGGTGCACACGGTCGAGTTCGAACCGGAAGCCGGGGAGTTCGACGGCAGGGTCACCGGTCAGCGCCAGCTGCAGCACCGAACCCGCCTCCGGCGAGGTCATCAGCGCCATTGCCCGGTCGATCGTCACCCGTGCCCTCCTCGAACTCACCCCAAGCATGCCGGATGCCGGCGGCCGGGCATATCGCCGGAAGGTGCGTTCCGCACGCACGGCCCCCGAACACGCCGATGCCCCGACACGAGCCTCCTCCTGACTCGTGCCGGGGCATCTGTCCACCCGCTGTGGGCGGCACCGCTCAACGCATCAGTCGTTGCTGCGCGCCGAGGGGGCGCTCTTCGGTGAATTCGGGGTCCGCGGGGACACCGGGGACTTCGCCGACACCGGCGACTTCGGCGATACCGGCGACTTGGCCGAAACCGGAGACTTCGGGGAGACCGGGGACTTCGCCGACACGGCGGTGCGCGGCGACGCCGGGGTCTTCGCGGTGTTGGCGGTGCGCGGCGAGGCGGGGGTGTTCGCGGTCGCGGTGGACGGTGCCGTGAACGCCTTCGGAGCGGCCTCGTGCGCCCCGGTGGTGGTGACCTGCTCGCCGGCGACGGCGGACGCCGCGATGCTCTGCTCGGTGGGCAGCGCGGAGCTTTCCTGGCCGGCGAACGCGTAGGCCGCACTGGCCATCACGCTCAGTCCGAGCGCCCCGGTGGCCACCCAAGCGGTGGTGGTCTTCTGAATCCTCATCATGATGTCGTTCCTCTCCTCTGGCTTGCCCACTACTGAACCAAGCGGTTGTGAGCAGTCGCGGAGACGATGATGAGAACCACCTCATCTGAGCTCATCCGTCATCCCGGCGAACGCCGGGATCTCGATCAGCCGCGCCGATTGAGCTTGTCGAAAGCGGGTTACGAGGGGTCTCGACAAGCCCGGCCAACGGTGGCCCGAGACAACGAAATGGCCGGCTCGCAGCAGCGAGCCGGCCAGATCAGTGACCAGCAGGAGGTCAGTCGGCGAGCTTCGCCATCACGTTGACCTGGGCGCCGTCCACACCCCGGACGCGCAGCGGGCCCAGGGTGACGAACTCGATCTTCTTGTCGCCCAGCGGCGCCAGCGTCATGTCCTCGATGCCGACGATGTAGCGGTCGACGTGGTTGCCCAGCAGCCACTGGTGGGCGTCCTTGCCGTAGCCGTTGGACGGGCTGGCGATGGAGAGCCAGTCCATGCCGATGCACTGCACCTTGTCGGTGTTCTCGATCAGCCAGCGGCAGGTGTCCGGGTGGAAGGAGAGGCCCTCGTGCTCGTAGGTGTGCGGGTCGCTGAACTTGTTCGCCTCGAAACCGGTGCGGAACAGCACCAGCCGCTTGCCCTGCAGTTGCTCGGCGTAGGGCTCGACGTCGGAAACCTCGATGACCGACTTCGGCTTGTTCTTCGCAGGCAGGTCGATCACCAGCACCTCGTCGCCCTCGTAGCCCCAGATGTCGTCCGGCAGGTCGATCATGTCGATGCCGTCGGGGTTGAAGTGGTGCGGGGCGTCCATGTGGGTGCCGAAGTGGTTGGGCAGGTGGATCATCGCCGAGTTGAACGGCTTGCCGTCCTTACCGATGACCGAGTCGGGCTCGAAGGTGACCACCGGCTCGCCCGGGTAGGCGTTGTCCTTCGGATCGAGGATGTGTGAGAGATGGACGAACACTGCTGCTCCTTCGCATATGGGTTGTTCGTTGTCGGATCAAGGATGCGCGGGGCCTCACCTTCGCTCATCGATGAACATATCGGGTATCAGACATCTGATCTTCCGTCATGGATGGCGCAGCCGTCAAGAGGTCATCGACGATCACCGTTGGTCGAGCTTGTCGAGACCCCTGCCGGAGCGGGCGCGGGCTTCGTCAGAGCACGTAGCGGATCAGGTCGCGCTCGGTCTGGTCCATGTGCGCCGCCATCGCGGCGGCCGCCAGGTCGGCGTCCTGGGTGCGCAACGCGTCGAGGACGGCGTTGTGCATCTCGATCGCGTGTTCCTGCACCGCCGGAACCCGGGACGTGTCAGTGCGGCGCTGCTTCAGCAGCGCCTGCAGCGGGTCGAACAGGGTGCGGACGAAGCGGTTGCCGCAGGAGTCCAGGATGACGTCGTGGAAGGCGATGTCGTGCACCACGAACGCCTCCACGTCGTTGGCCACCGAGGCGGCCCGCATGCCGTCCAGTTCCCGCTCCATCTGGTCCAGGTCGTCGGATCCCATCCGGGTCGCGGCGAGGGCGCAGGCGCCGGTTTCGATCATCCGGCGCAACTGCAGCAGCTGGATCGACGAGTCGGCCCGTCCGATCTGCTCCTCGGCCACCTGCAGCGCGGCGCCGATGTCGGTCCAGCGCCCCACCGGGTTGAGTTCGCTGCGCCGTCCCGGCACGGTGCGGACGATGCCCTGCGCCTGCAGCTTGCGGATCGCTTCCCTGATCGTCAGCCGGTTCACGTCGAACCGGGTGGCCAGCTCGGCCTCCGCCGGCAGCGGCTCGCCGGGGACGAGACGTCCGGCCACGACATCGTCGAGAAGTTCCGAGATCAGCTGGTCGACCAGCGATTCGCGCCCCATGGCCACCCCGCTTCTCGGATCGTCTCGGATTGAGTGGAGTAGGCAATCCACTCGCTTCTCGAGAGCCTAGTCGACAACGCTTATCCGATAAGGACCTCGACAAGCTGGACCAACGCAACCCACCGCTGGTTGAGCTACGTCGAAACCACTCAGCGAGCGCCTACCGACAGGGGTCTCGACAAGCTCGACCGGCGGAGGGGTCCTCGCCTCCGTAGGCTCGTGGCATGCCGCATACCTACGTCAAGACGCGTCGGGACGCCCCCGCGGGCTTCTTCGCCGCCGAAGCCGCCGGCCTGCGCTGGCTGAGCGTGCCGGACGGCGTCCCGGTCGCCGGCGTCCATGCCGTGGCGCGGACATCCCTCACCATTGACCGGGTGCCGACCGGCAGCCCTACCCTCGCCGCCGCCGAGGAGTTCGGACGCCGTCTCGCCGCCACCCACGACGCCGGGGCCACCTTCTTCGGCATCGGCCCGGACGGCGGTCCCGGCGTCGGCTGGATCGGGGACGCTGCCCTGCCGCTGCGCACCGTGGCGCCGGCGTCCTGGGGCGCCTGGTACGCCGAGGATCGGCTGCTGTTCCACGCCCACCGAGCAGACATCGCCGACCCGGCGCTGGACCGGGTGGTCGAGCGGCTGGCATCGGGGGATTTCGACGACGACGCGCCACCGGCGCGGATCCACGGCGACCTGTGGTCGGGGAACGTGCTGTGGTCGCCCGAGGGTGTGGTGCTGATCGATCCGGCGGCGCACGGCGGTCACCGGCTCACCGATCTGGCGATGCTGGCACTGTTCGGCACCCCGCACCTGGGCCGCATCCAGGCCGCCTACGCGGAGGCGTCCGACCAGCTTCCCGACGGCTGGGACGAGTTGATCGGATTGCATCAATTGCACCCGCTATTGGTGCATGCGGAGCTGTTCGGCGGCGGGTACCGCGCCCAGGCCCTGGACGTCGCCCGCCGCTATTCCTAACTGCACTAAATATCGGCAAGGAGCCTCACCTCGACAACCATTCGAAATGGTGCGGCGAAACTCTGGCGATACTGATTGACTTCAGCCCATGAATTCACGTCGAGGACGAATGGCGACCGCCGGGGCAGCCCTGGGCCTGGCACTCGCCGCCGCCGGCTGCGGCACCCCACCCTGGCAGGCCAGCACCTCCCCCACCCCCACCGTCACGGCGTCCGCTACCCCGGCACCGTCGGCCAGTAACGATCTGGCCCGCGGCTCCCTGAAGCGCAGCCTGACCGCCGGCGCGGCCAAGCTGGAGGTCAACTACTGGTCGACGCTCGACCTCGCCCAATGGACGCCTGAGCTGCCGAAACCGCTGA
>JBDHZN010000076.1:0-14073 GCA_039811845.1 Micropruina sp.
GTCGAGACCCTTCTGACCAGGTTTCGACAAGCTCAACCGGCGGGTGGTTGCGTTGATCAGCGCTCCCCACAGGCAACCGCGTCTTCAGCCCGACGCTCGACACCTAATTGATAATGATCCTTATTATTAGCTATGGTCATCGCGCTACCGTCGGTACGGCTCGCTCTCGGGCGGCGAGCGGCAGCGCGTCCAGTTGGCTCGTGCGCTGGCCGCCGAGCCCGAGGTGCTGCTGCTGGACGAACCGACCAATCACCTCGACCTTCGTCACCAGCTGCAACTGGCCCGGCTGATCGCCGGCCTGGACGTCACCACGATCGTGGTGCTGCACGACCTGAACCTGGCCCTGTCGATGTGCCGTCGTGTTCTCGTCCTCGATCACGGACGAGTGGTCGCCGACGGGAAGCCTCGGACCGTGCTGACCGGAGACCTCATCGCCCAGGTGTGGGGAGTCGGGGCATCGTTCCTCAGCACCCCCCGGGCGTCACGTGATCATTCCCGAATGAGCAGAGCGGAGACACACCCATGACCGACCATTACGCCGAGCTCGGCGAGTTGCACGACCTCTTCATGCCGGACGTCTGGGATCCGCTGGTGGGGACGCTGGCGACCACCTTCGGCGATCTCGGACCGGAGGCGACCATCCTCGATCTCGGCGCGGGCAGTGGCGTCGGCACCGTCCGGCTGGGTCATGCGACCCGGGCCCGGATCGTGGCCGTCGAACCGTCGCTGACCATGCGGTCCGTGCTGCTCGCCCGGGTCGCGGACGATCACGAGCTGTCCGAGCGGGTCAGTGTCTACGCCGGCGCGGCACCCGCGATACTCGACGAGATCGACGAGCCCCTCGACGGCTTCCTCTGCGCGCACATGCTGGGCCATCTCAGCGCCGGCGAGCGCAGGGCAACCTTCGAGCGACTGGCCGCCCTGCTCCGTCCGGACGGCGTCGGGCTGATCACCGTCTCCCCGCAGGCCGCGCCCCAGACCGACATCGTCACCGAGGAGTGCCGGATCGGGCGGCATCGGTACGTCGAGCGTCTGCTGCCGACCGGCCTCCCCGGCGGATCGGTCGCCGAGTACCAGATCTTCGACGGTGAGCGGCTGATCCGGTCCGCATCGTTCACCTCATCCTGGGCGATGCCGTCCCGGGACGAGTTGCGCGACGAGCTGCGCGCCGCGGGACTGGCGCTGGGGCCGGCCGACCAGCGCCTGGCGCCGGTGCGGCACACGTCGGTGCGGACCGCGTTCGCGACGCCCGCTCTGACAAGGGGCTTCGACAAGCTCGATCATCGAGAGCAGACCTCCGTGGCGGCGTCCCCGATCCCCACGCTCAGCCAGCTCAGGGCCGCACTGACCTTCGTCCCCTCCGATGAGGTGATCGCCCGGGCGGCGTCGTCGAGAGACACCGACCCGGCGGCCGGGGAGGCCACTCGGAGTGCCACCTATCCGACTCGGCTGGCGCTGCACACCCTCGCCTGCGCCGAGCCGCTGCGGGCTTCCGCTATTCGCGCCGGCGTGGCCGGCGCCCGCGTGCTCGACCTGGCGTGCGGCCCCGCGATGATGAGCCGGGTTCTGCTGGCCGCCGACGCCCGGCAAGTGGACGGCATCGACTCCGCCCTGGCGATGATCGCCGCGGCCGGCGCCCTGCCCACACATCCGCTGCTCACCGTGACAGCGGCCGACGCGACCGGCCCGCTGCCGTTCCCCGACGCGTGCTTCGACATCGTGTGGGTCGGCGACTTCTGGCGGGACGAGATCCTGCCGGAGGTTCGCCGCGTGCTGCGACCCAGTGGACGGCTGGTGCTGTGCGCCACCACCGGGATGAGCTGGCTACCGCCGGCCATCGAGCCCGGCTTCGCAGAGCGGGTGGAGGCCGCCACCATGGCCGGGCTGAGCCGCTGGGTGGCCTCGCGCGGTGGATCCGCCTTCACCGCTCCGCCCACCGGGGAGGTGCCGGGCTGGTCGAACCGCGACTCCTGGGATGAGGCCGTCGAGTTCCACACCCCGGTTCCTGAGGCCGTCGAGGAGTATCTGCTCCAGGACTTCGCCGACTTCCACGGGAACCTTGCCGCGCCCGAACTGGCCGAAGAGGACTGGCGACGACTCTGCGAACTCGTCGATCCGGCCTCCAGCTGGCGGGCCCTCGCCCAACCCGATGGACGGCTGGAATGGACATCGTCCTACCGGGTGCTGTCGCCGATCAGCTGACCGTGGCGCGCGGGACAGACCCCAGATAACGCCTGACTTGCGCTGGCGACCACCTCAGCGCCGCTCAAAAGCGATGAGGGCGCGGATCGCCGCCTCGGTCGGCTCTTGCCAGGCGGCCACCAGAGCCGCGTACCACTCGGCGTTGTTGCCGTAGAAATCCTCGTCCATGCGACGAGCTTATATGAGACTGATTCTCAGGAAGAGGTAGGTCTCGACGACTTCGATCGGGACCACCGCCGGTTGAGCTTGTCGAAACCGCCGGACAAGGAGCTCGACGAGCTCTATCAGCGGCCCTCGGCTGATTCCGGACCGGACCCCGGGCTCCACATGTTCAAAAGACCCGTATGTTCATCTATATTGAACACATGGATATTTTGAACGCACGAGGTGAGGCGCTTGCATATCGCGTCCAACAAGGCCTTGTGCGTGCGGGGATGAACGACCTCAGCACCCTCTCCGTGCAGCCTGCTACCGGCCGCCGGCTCATTCTGCGACACGGGCCCTCCCTCTACCGATTTCATGTGCACCAGGTCAGCCGACATCCGCGGAGGCCCGAAGAAGAGCAGGGGTGGCACTCTCTTGTGGTCGGCGACGAATTCGACAGCACCACCGCCCGCCAACTCGCTGATGCGGGTGTCAGCTTTCTGGACGAGCAAGGCAACGCCCATCTGTCACTGGACGGCCACACCGTCCTGTTCACGCGGGCCGGCCAGCCCGGTCTCACCACGATGCGCCGTGTCGAGAGCAAGCTCGCGCCGGCGAAGCGGGCAGCAGGAGTTCTGGCCCTGGGCCGGGCCAGCCATCAGGTGGCCTTCGCACTGCTGTCCAACCCCGATCTGGCCGGCAGCCCGGTGCGTGCGCTGGCTGCAGCTGCAAAGGCGTCCATCGGCACCGTCCACAACACACTTGCGCAGCTCACCGAGGCCGGGCTTCTGCTCGACCGGAGACTTCACGACAGCGGCCGCCTGCTCGACCTGTGGGCGGACGCCTACCGAAGGCTGAGCATCCGTCCCCTCACCACACACGGCCTGTACGCCACCGACGAGCATTGGTCTGACGGGGTCCGAGCCGAACCAGAGAAGGCCCTCCTCGGCGGGATCGCCGCCGCTGCAGCCCTGAACAACCAGGTCCGCGCTACTGATGGGATCGTCTACAGCCCCACGCTCGGCACCGCCGTCACTCTGTTGCACCTCACCCCCACCCCCACGCCGTTCCACGTCGAGGTGCGGGAGCGATTCTGGGGGGCCGGCTTGCCCTCGTCACAGCAAGGCTTGGTGCCCTCGGTGTTGATCTATGGGGATCTTCTCCGAGACGGCGACGGCCGCTCGCTCGACATCGCCACCGACCTCAGGAGGACCGATGCGCACCTTCGCACCCTTGGCTGACGGCAAGCTGCCCGTTCCCGGTGAACTCCTGGATGCCCTCGTCGATACGCTCGGCTCGCCCGGCGCGTGGGTACTCATCGGCGCGACCGCCCGGGACATTGCTCTGGATCTCGGAGGAGTCACCCTCCCCCGCCGTGCGACCAACGACGTGGACATCGCCATCGCCGCCCACGACGCTATGGAGTTCGACGCGAGGCTGGCGAAGCTGGGCCAACCGACCCGCGAGTGGCAGCGCCGCCGACTCTTGGGCCAACAAGTGGACGTGGTGCCGTTCGGTGGCCTCGAGCGCGACGGCGACGTCGTTATCCACGAGTCCAGTCTCACCGTGCTCGGTTGCGCGGAAGCAGCGGCTCACGCCGACTACATCACGCTGCCGTCGGGACGGATTCTCCCCGTTGCACCTCTCGAACTCATCGCTGTACTCAAGCTCGTCGCCTTCGCGGATCGCCAGCCGGCCCAAACCAAAGACGCCGATGATCTCCTCACGGTCCTCCGCGCCTCATCCGAGGGCATCTACGGCAATGAAGTCTGGGAAGACGAGGTTGCTCTGACGGCCACCGATTACGACCACACGTTGGCCGGCGTGCACCGACTCGGACGTCGCGGAATCGCCTGCTTCACGCCCGGCCGCGCCGAGCGGCTCATCCAACGTGCCAGCGAGATTCAGCCAGCGTTACGGCTGGCGTGGCGTGGAGCCCACGATCAGCTCCTTGAGGCATGGCTGGTCGGGCTGCGCACAGGCAGGGGAGTCGATCCCGGCTGATCTCGACAAGCTCGATCAACGGTGGCGCCGATCAGCGATCTCGCAGCTGGTTGCGGACCAGGTTGCGGTAGTGCGGGGACTCGGCGAGCAGGTCGGGGTGGCGGCCACGGGCGACGACCCGTCCGGCGTCCAGTACCAGGATCTCGTGCGCGGTGAGCAGGGTGGAGAGCCGGTGCGCGATCACCACCGTGGTGCGGCCGGCTTCACGTCCGGCGACCGCGGCGCTCACCTCGTGCTCGCTCTGCACGTCCAGCTGGCTGACCGCCTCGTCGAGGATCAGCACTCGCGGGTCGCGGACCAGGGCACGGGCCAGGGCCAGCCGCTGGCCCTCCCCACCGGACAGTCCCGTCCCGCCCTCTCCGACCGCGGCGTCCAGGCCGCCGGGCAAGTTGCGCACCACAGCGGCCGCGCCGGCGGCGTCCAGTGCCGCCCACAGCGCGTCGTCGGTGAGCCGGCGATCGGTGGCCAGCTGCAGGTTCTGCCGGATCGATCCGGCGAACACGTAGGCGTCCTGCGGGACGGTGCAGACGGCGTCCGCGAAGGCGTCCGGCTCGATCTGCGGCAGCGGGGTGCAGTCGAGCAGCACCTGCCCCGAGCCGGGTTCGACGAAGTGTGAGAGCAGCCCGGCCAGGGTCGACTTGCCGGCGCCGGAGCGTCCGGCGATGGCGAGCGAAGCACCGGCGGAGATTCGCACGCTGACCTCGTCCAACGTGGGCGCGTCCTGCTCGCGATTCCAGCGGAAGGTCACGCGATTGGTCCCCAGCTCGGGTGTCGCCGACGTCAGCGACTCCAGCCCTGAGCGATCCACCGGCGAGGGTGTGTGCAGCAGACGCTCGATGCGTCCGGCCGCCTCCCGGACGGTGCCGTAGTGCTTGGTCACCCCGATCCATTGCAGGATCGGGGCCGGGACGGCGCCCGCCAACGTCACCGCGGGCGCCAACCAGAGCAGCTGTTCAGGTGAGGACGCCGCACTGCCGGCCAGCGCGGCGGCGGTGAGCAACGCGCAAAGCACCGAGGCGACACCACCCACCGCGGTCTCGATGCCGGCTCGGCGGATGTTGCGTTGCTGAAGCGCGGCGAGCCGGACGTCGAGCGCACGGACCCGGGCCAGCCGTTCGTCGACCAGTCCGAAGCCGGTGATCTCGCGGATCGCTCCCACGCTCTCCCCCACCTCGGAACCCAGCTCGGCGACTACGGCGCGAATCGCCGCCCCGGTGCGGCGGGCGCTCCGGCGCATCGTCAGCGTCACCCCGACGGCCACGGCGAGCACCGGCAGCGTGGCCAGCGCCGCCGCCGGACTCACCCAGGCCAGCCACCCCCAGAGCAGCGGGGTGGCGACCACCGCCGAGGCGATGTAGATCGACGAGTGGGCGTAGAAGACCTCGAGCGCCTCGGAGTCGGTCAGCGCCGACGTCGCCACGTCACCCATCCGGCGCCGGCCCAAACCGAACGGCGCGAGCCGGGCGATGGCGGTGAAGATCCGGCCGCGCAGCGTGCTCATCATCCGGAAACTCAGGTCGTGGCCGAGCCATGACTCCAGCCAGGAGAACAGGCTGCGCAACGCCAGCGCGACCAGGGTGAGGATCGCCGGCACCCCCAGGTCGGACGCGGGGCGTCCGAGCAGCGCTGCCGAGACCGCCCAGGCCGAAGCGACGGCGGCGCCTGCCGCGGCGAGTTGGGCGAGCACGTTGCAGGCGATCACGAAGAGATAGAGCGGCAGGTCGGCGCCGAGGGCGGCCCGCAGCCCGGCCGGGCTGAGCAGGCGTCGAGGTAGCGGCGCGGTCACGAGCCGACGCCTTCGAGATTGCGACGATGGGCGGCGAGCAGGCGTGACCACGGGCCGTCGGCCACCGCCAGGTCGCCAGGCGGGCCGAACTCGGCCACCCGGCCGTCCTGCAGCACCAGGACCAGGTCGGCGTCGAGCACGGTGGACAGCCGGTGCGCGATCACCAGCACCGTCCGGCGTCCGCGCAGCTTCGCCAGCGACTCGGTGATGATCGCCTCGTTCTCGGCGTCCAGGGCCGAGGTGGCCTCGTCGAGCACCAGGACAGGGGTGTCGGCCAGCAACGCCCGCGCCAGCGCGATCCGCTGCCGCTGGCCGCCCGACAGCAGGTTGCCGCGCTCCCCGACCGGGGCGCCCATTCCGCCCGGCAGCGCGGTGGCGAACTCGTCCACTCGGGCGGCGGCGATCGCCTCGACCACTCTCGCTTCGGTGGCGTCCGGGGCCGCGGCGGCGATGTTGTCGCGGATCGATCCGGCCAGCAGCACGATCTGCTGGGCGACCAGCGCGGTACCGCGACGCAACTCGGCCAGCGGGTACTGCCGGACGTCGCGGCCGCCGAGCAGCACCTGCCCGGACTCCGCGTCCAGATCGCGCAGCAGCAGCCGGGCCAGGGTCGACTTGCCCGAACCGGACGGCCCGACGATCGCCAGCGTGGCGCCTGCCGGCACCCGGAACGACACCCCGGACACGGCAGCCGTCGTCGCACCCGGGTAGCGGTAGCCGACGTCCCGGAACTCGATGGCGGCCTCCGCCGGGACGCGCAGGCTGGCGTCGGCGTGTTCGTCGGTGACCGTGGCCGGGGTGTCCAGCAGCGCCACGATGCCCCGGGAGGCCGCCTGGCCGTAGAAGCCCTCATGCCAATAGGTCTGCAACTCCTGCAGCGGCCGGAAGCACTCCACGGCCAGGAACAGCACCAGCAGCACATCGCCCGGTGCGAGGGTGCCGCCCGCGGCATGCCAGGCGGCCAGCAGGGTGGCGCCCGCGGTGCCCAGTCCCATCGCCGCGGTGGTCACCACGGACACCGCGAGGGAGGCGCTTAGGCTGGCACTGGTCGCCCGGCGCAGCTCCTCGGCGTCCGTACGCAGCTCGACCGCCTGCCGGTTCGCCGCACCCAGGGCGACCAGGGTGGTGATGCCGCGCAGGGTGTCGGCGAGCCGCGCCGCGTAGCCCTCGTAGGCACCCCAATGGCTGTCCGCCCGGTCGCCGAGCAGCCGTGACCAGAGCCGTTGCGCGGTCGGCACCACCGCGATCCCGACCGCGACCACAGCAGCCACCCCGAGGTCCTTGGTGGCCAGCACCACGACCAGGGCGGCCGGAACCAGCAGCGTGGTGACCAGCTGCGGCAGGTAGTGACCGACCCAGGCCTGCAGGTGTTCCACACCGTCCACCAGCGTCGCCTGCACACCGCCCTGGCCGCGGCGCCAGCGATGCGCCGGCCCCAGCTCGAGCGCGTGCCGCAGCAGCCGGGCGCGCAGCGTGCTCTTCACCCGGTTCGCGGCGGCCACCGCCGAGACGTCCCGCAGCCACAGCAACGCTCCCCGCGCCATCACGGCCAACGCCGCGATGGCCAACGCAGCCACCGGCGCCGCCGCGCCGTTGGTGGTGAGGAAGCCCTGCACCACTGCGGCAAGGGCGAACGCAGCCACCACCGAAGCGCCGGCCGCGGCCACGCCGGCGGCGATGGTGAGCAGCACGCGCAGGCCAGCCAGCCGGGCGAGCGACAACAGATATGGGTCGACGAACACCGCAATCTCCTTCGGACACCACGTCCTCGGCGGTTCCGCGGGTAGGCGCAGGTCGGTTGTCAGCGCCGTCGTGGAACCACTTAGTGTTATTGATAATCGTTCCCATATACTGCCGCGACCGACACCAGGAAGGCCACCATGACCACGTTCCGAACCACCCTGCGCGCCGCGATCACGGCCGCACTGCTGCTGTCCCTAGGCGCCTGCTCGCCCACTGCGGGAACCCCGGCCAGCACCGGCGCGACCACCGGCGCATCCGGTGCCGGCCAGGGCGTCACGGTCACCGACCTGACCGGACGCGAGGTGAGCGTGCCGCAGCCGGCCACCCGGGTGGTGTGCCTGGACGGCACCTGCATCGACGCGCTCGCCGAACTCGGGCTGCAGCCAGTGGCGTCCGTGCAGTGGGACCAGGTGACCTCGCCGCTGTTCTTCGGCCCCGAGGTGAGCACGGTCAAGCTTGGCGGCACCTTCTTCGAGCCCGATATCGAGGGGGTGGTCGCCGCGAATCCCGAGCTGGTGATCGGCTCCGGCGGCGTGCACGCCGAGCTGGGCAAGGCGCTGGGCGGCGTCCCGCTCTACCTCAACCGGATCGCAACCGACGAGGCCGCCGTCGACAACCTGCGCAACATCGCCGAGCTGACCGGACGCCGTGAGCAGGCCGACGCGGCCATCGCGAAGTACCGTGCCACGCTGGCCGCTTACCAGCCCGGTTCGCGTCCGACCAGCGCGCTGTCGATGTATGGCGGCGCAACCGACGACATCGGCGTGGACGCGCTCGATTCCGCCACCGGACGGCTGCTGGCCCGCTACACCAACTACCCGTGGCCGAACGCGGGCGAGGGCCAGAGCGGCTTCCTGGAGATCGGGCTGGAGAGCATCCTGAAACAGGACCCCGCCTACATCTGGGTGCTCGACTTCGGCTTCGACCCGAAGAAGAAGCCACTGCTGGAACAGCTGGCCGCCCAGCCATTGTGGAAGCGGCTGAGCGCGGTGAAGAACGGCCACGTATACGCCGCCGACAGCGCCTGGTGGGGCACCACCTCCGGCACCCGCGGACAGCAGGCCGTGCTCGACACGGTGCTGCCGGTGATGTACCCCGACGAGTTCCCCAAGCCGCTGAGCGGCTTGCCGCTGGGTAGGTGAGCAGCCTCGGCGCGCGGGCGGCGACGATCGGCCTGGTCGCCGTGGCCGCCGGTGCGGCGCTGCTGCTGCTCCACCTCACCAGCGGGACGCCGGGGCTGTCGCCGGCCGAGGTCGTCCGGGCCTTCGGCGCCGACCCGGACGACCCGACGCGGCTGATCGTGGTCGACATCCGGCTGACCCGGGTGATCGTTGGGGTGCTGGCCGGCGCCGCCCTCGACACCGTTGGCGCACTGCTCCAGGACGGCCTGCGCAACCCACTGGCGACCCCCGAACTGCTCGGGGTGAGCGGCGGGGCGGCGCTGATCGTGGCCGCCATCACCGTGCTGCACGCCCCGGTTCCGCGGCCGACCATGCCGTTCCTGGCGACCGTCGGCGGCATCGCGATCGGGCTCGCCGTGGTGGTGGCGTCCGCGCGTGCCCGCGAGCCAGCCACCCTGCTGCTGGTCGGGGTGGCGTCCTCGACCTTTCTCAGCGGCTGCGTGATCGCGATCGTCACCCTGGGCCGGCCCAGCGATGTCGGGCTGTTCTATCAGTTCCTGCTCGGCAGCCTGGCCAACCGCAGCTGGGATTCGGTGTGGACCGTGCTGCCGCTGGTGGTGGTCGGCTTCCCGCTGGCGATCGCGCTGACCCCGTCGCTGAACACGATGCGGCTGGGCGACGCGGTGGCGTCCGGGCTGGGCGTGCGGGTCGGGCTGGTCCGCAACGCCGTCCTGGCCCTCGGCGGGTTGCTGACCGCCGGAGTGGTGGCGGTGGCCGGACCGATCGGATTCGTCGCCCTGTTGGCGCCGCATCTGACCCGGCTGGCGCTGGGCACGGTCGATGCCCGCTGGGTGGTACCACTGGCGGGCGTGGTGGGCGCCGTCCTGCTGCTTGCCGCCGACACTCTCGGACGCGCCGCGGTGCAGCCGCGCGAGGTGGCGGTCGGGGTCTGGACGGTGCTGGTCGGCGCACCCGCCCTGTTGGTGTTGCTGCGCACCCCGAGACGGGCGCTGCCCGGCGCGCAGCCATGACCGGGGTGGAGGCGGCCATCGGGTTCAGCGACCTGCCGCCGCTGGCCCGGCGTCCGGTACTGGTGGTGGTGATCGGCGTCGTACTGGTCGTGGTGCTGGCCGTGTTGTCGGTCGGGGTGGGCAGCACCTGGATCGCCCCGGCTCAGATTTGGGCGGCACTCAGCGGCGACGGTCCGGCCACCGCGCAGACCCACATCGTGGTCGGCCTGCGGCTGCCCCGCACGCTGATCGCGATCGTCGCCGGCGGCATGCTGGCGCTGGCCGGCACGGTGCTGCAGAGCGCCACCCGCAACGACCTGGCCGACCCGTCGCTGGTCGGGGTGAGCGGCGGCGCCGTGCTGGCGGTGGTGGCGACGCTGTTCTTCACCGGGTGGGACGCCGTACCGGCACCCTGGTCGACGCTGCTGGCCTTCGCCGGCGGCATCGGGGCGAGCGCGCTGATCTGGCTGCTGTCGTGGTCGGAGGGGTCACCCCGCTCGGCGCGGCTGGTGCTCGACGGGGTGCTGATCAGCGCGGTGCTGTCGGCGTTGGTGTCGGTGCTGTTGATCCTGGACGGCGCCCTGTTCGGCACCGTGCTGCGCTGGGTGGTCGGCTCGCTCAACGGGCGGGTCTGGCAGGACTGGGCGGCACTGTGGCCGGTAGCGGTGGTCGCCGTCCCGCTGGGGCTGCTGATCGCTCGGCTGCTGGACGCGCTGTGGCTGGGCGACGAGGTGGCGGCTGCCACCGGCGTCCGGCCGGTGACCGCGCGCGGCGCCGCGTTGGCGGTGGCCACTCTGCTGACCGCCGGGGCGGTGAGCGTGGTCGGCGCCATCGGTTTCATCGGATTGGTGGCTCCGCACATTGCTCGCCTGCTGGTCGGCGAGCGGCCCGCCCGGGTGTTGCTGCCCGCGGTGCTGGTGGGCGGCGCGTTGCTGGTCGGTGCCGATCTGCTGGCCCAGACGCTGTCGCTGCTGATGCCCGCCTCCGAGGTGGGCGGCCGGACGGCGCTGCCGGCGGGCGCCGTTACGGCGATCGTCGGCGGCCCGGTGTTGTTCACATTGCTGGCGAGGAGGACGCGATGAAGGAGTCGGCGATCGAGGCGCGGAGGGTCAGCGCCGGCTACCGGGACCGCCAGGTGCTGCACGAGGTCAGCATTGAGGTGCCGCGGGGCACCTGGCTCGGCCTGATCGGTCCGAACGGCTCGGGCAAGTCCACGCTGCTCGGCGCACTGTCCGGGCAGGTCCGCCTGACCGGCGGCGACGTCCGGATCGCCGGGCGGTCGCTTACCAGGCACACCCCGCGGGAGCTGGCCCGGGTGCTGGCCCTGCTGCCGCAGAGCCCGCCACCACCCGCCGGGATCACGGTGCACGAACTTGTCACCCAGGGCCGCTACCCGCATCGCGGCGTGCTGCAGTTCTCCGACCGGGCTGATCGCGGCGCGGTCGCGGACGCCATTCGCCTGGTCGGGTTGAGTGGCTTCGAGGATCGCTACGTGGCGCAGCTCTCCGGCGGTGAGCGGCAGCGGGCGTGGATGGCGCTGACCATCGCACAGGCGGCACCGATCGTGCTGCTCGACGAACCCACCACGTTCCTCGACCTGGGCCACCAGTTCGAGTTGCTCGGCTGGTCCAGGAACTGCGCCGCAGCCGGGACTGGACGGTCATCACCGTGCTGCACGACATCAATCAGGCGGCGGCCTTCGCGGACCAGCTGGTGGTGCTCGACCGCGGCGCCGTGGTGGCCGAAGGAACCCCCGAGCAGGTGGTCACCGAGGAACTGCTGCGCTGCCGGTTCGGGGTCGCGGCGTCGGTGCGACTCGACCCGGGCACCGGACGCCCGCACTGCACGCCGCGGGCGTCGACGTCCCGCCGGGCCTCGTGAGCGTCACGGCACCGGCCGGCTTCCGGACAACCTGTGGCCGGCTGGCCCGGATGGCCGCGCCATTGACCCTGTACGGACTGGTGCAGGTGTTCGTCGCCGTCAACGACGCACTGCTGCTCGGCACGGCAGGCGCCACCGCGATCACCTCCGCGGCTGCCGCCGGCAGCCTGACCATGGTCGCGGTGATGTTCTTCGCCGGGCTGGGCGGCACCGCGGGTCAGATCCTGGTGGCACGGGCCTGGGGCGCGGGCGACGCGGACGCCGCGCGCCTGGTCGCCGAGCGGGCGCTCCGGCTCATCCTGGCGATCGCGCTGCCGCTGTTGGCGTCCATCGGTCTGGCCGCACCCTGGCTGCTGCGGGTGATCGGCGACGCCGCCATCGACGCCGAGTTGGCGACCGCGATGCTGTGGATCTGCCTGCCGGGCGTGCTGTTCTCGGCACTCGGTGCGGTGCTGCGCGGCTACGCCACCGGCATCGGGCAGACCCGGGTGGTGATGACGGCGTCGCTCGTCTCGGCCACGGTGGATATCGCGGCGTCGGTGACCCTGCTGGCTGCCGGTGTCGGACCGCTCGGGGTGAGCATCGGCAGCGCGGCGGGTATGGCGTCCGCCACGCTGACGTTGGCTTTCTGGTCGGCGCTCCGGCATCGATCGGGCGAGCCGGTCCCCCGCTGGCGGACGCTGCTGGTGCGGGTCGACCGGACCTCCGCCGAAGTGTGGCGAATCGGCTGGCCCGAGGCCTTGCTGGGGGTGTTCAGCGGCGGCGCCGCCGTGGTGGTCACCGTGCTGCTGTCGGAGAGTTCGCCGTCCGAACTGGCCGCAGCGCGCGTGGTGGAGGCAACCACCACGCTTGGTTGGACGGCACTCAACGGCGTCGGAACGGCCGGGTTGTCCCTGCTGGCCCAGGCGTTGGGGGCCGGACGGCGCAAGGAGTTCCGGCACGGGGTGCTCGCCATGATCGCGCTGGGCTCGGTCGTCGCGGCGGTGCTGCTGACAGCCGGACCGACACTGACCGGCTGGTACTTGGCGACCACCTTCGAACCGGACGTGGTGCGCACCGCTCAGCCGATCCTGCTGCTGGCCTGGGCGCAGGTGGGCTGGATCCTGTGCTCGATCGTGCTGCTCGGAGTGTGTCGTTCACACAAGGACACCCGGGCGTCGCTGCGGGCCAGCCTGATCGCCGAATACCTGGTCTTCCTGCCGGTCGGCTGGCTGCTGTGCCGGCACTGGACGTTCGGTGTCCAGGGCCTGTTCATCACTCATCATGCGTTCTGGTTCGCCTTCTGCGCGGTGCTGGCGCTCTCCGCCGTCCGGCACCTGCGGGGCGACGAACTCAGCTGACTCATTGTCGCCGGTCGAGCTTGCCAGACCCGTCCTGCCGACCGATTGACAGGCTCCCGACAGCCTCGGGCCAGAGGAACCCCAGAAAGCGCGGGGATGGTCGAACCCACGTATCACCGAGTCCGAGGAGTTCTCATCGTGTCCCGTTCGACCAAAGTCGCCGTGGCCTCCACCGCCGCCGGCCTGCTGGCCCTGGGCGGCGGCCTCAGCATCGCCGGCCAGGCGGCCGCCGACCCGACCACCACCCCGTCGTCCAGCCCATCCGCGTCACCGTCCGCCCAGGGCACCGGCAAGGACGGCCGTCGCGGCGGCCCGGGCCGCGGTGCCCACGACTCCGACCTGGCCAAGCAGCTGGCGGAGAAGCTCGGCGTCGACCAGGCCAAGGTCACCGAGGCTTTGCAGGCCGTTCGCGAGGCGAACAAGCCGACTTCGCGGCCGTCCACCGGCGCCAGTCCGTCCGAACGGCCCAACCGGCCGGATCCGGCCACCCGCGACGCGACGCTGGCCAAGCAACTCGCCGAGAAGCTCGGCGTCACCGAGGCCACCGTGACCAAGGCGCTGGAGGAGATCCGCGCCGAGCGGCAATCCGACCGCGCCGCCGCGCTGAAGAGCCGGCTGGACGAGGCCGTCAAGGCCGGCACCCTCACCCAGGCCGAGGCCGACGCCGTCACCAAGGCCGTGGAGAAGGGGGTGATCGGCGGCCGCTAGCGGCCGCCGGAACCGCCGGTTGAGCTTGTCGAAACCCAGTCTGACCAGGTCTTCGACAAGCTCAACCGGCGGCGTGGTTACTCAGTGCTCGTCGTAGTGATCGCCATGGACGGCGTGCCGGTGGCCGTCGTGCA
>JBDHZN010000077.1:0-13944 GCA_039811845.1 Micropruina sp.
CCCGCTGAACGGTGCGGCGCGACGGACCAGGGCCTCCAGTTCGGGCACCGTGATCGAATCGAGGGCGCAGATGGCGACGATCTGCTGGGCCAGCACATCCAGCGGGTTGGACGGCACCCGCAACTCTTCTATGGCTCCGGCCCGCATCCGTTCGGTGATCACTGCGGTCTGCACCAGGTCGCCGCGGAACTTCGGGAACAGCACACCGCGGGAGGTCGCACCCACCTGGTGGCCGGCGCGTCCCACCCGTTGCAGCCCGGACGCTACCGACGGCGGCGCCTCGACCTGCACCACCAGATCGACCGCGCCCATGTCGATGCCCAGTTCCAGGGATGAGGTGGCCACCACGGCGGGCAATCGCCCGGCCTTCAGGTCGTCCTCGGTCTGGGCTCGTTGCTCCTTGCTGACCGAGCCGTGGTGGGCGCGGGCCAGCAGTGGTGGCGCGCCGTGGGACTGCCCGGACTGGGCCATGATCTCCGCCGGCGGCCGGGCATTCCGTCCGAACGTGGAATTGGTCTCGACAAGCTCGACCGACGCAGCCTGCCGCTCGGCCCAGATCTCGTTCAACCGGGCGGTCAGCCGCTCGGCCAGCCGGCGTGAGTTGGCGAACACCAGGGTGGAACGATGCGCGGCGATGAGGTCGACGATCTTCTCTTCGACGTGCGGCCAGATCGAGGTGCGCCGTGGATCACCCGCCGCCGGGCCGGAGAGGTCGTCGGTGACCTCGCCGAGTGCACCCAGGTCGGGCACCGGAACGACAACCGACAGCTCCCAGGACTTCTCGCTGGGTGGGTTGACGATGCTCACCGGGCGTCCGCCGGCCAGGAATCGGCCCACCTCCTCGATCGGGCGGACCGTCGCGGATAGCCCGATCCGCTGCGCGGGATGCTCCAGCAGGGCGTCCAGGCGCTCCAGGGACAGCGCCAGATGGGCGCCGCGCTTGCCGCCGGCCAGGGCGTGGATCTCGTCGACGATCACCGTCTGGATATTGGCGAGGGTCTCTCGGGCGGCCGAGGTGAGCAGCAGGAACAGCGACTCCGGGGTGGTGATCAGAATGTCGGACGGCTCGCGCGCGAAGCTGCGACGTTGATCGGCGGGGGTGTCGCCGGAGCGCACCGCGACAGTGATCGCCGGTGGTTCGACCCCCATCCGGACGGCCTCGTGACCGATCCCGACCAGCGGCGACCTCAGGTTGCGTTCGACGTCGACAGCCAGCGCCTTCAGCGGCGACACGTACAGCACGCGGCAGCGTTTCAGCTTCTCAGGAGTCGGTTCGGTGGCCAGCCGGTCCAGCGCCCAGAGGAACGCCGACAGCGTCTTGCCCGAGCCGGTGGGGGCGACCACCAGGGTGTGCTGACCGGAACTGATCGATTCCCACGCCCCCGCCTGGGCCGCGGTGGGCGCGGAGAAGCTGCCCCGGAACCAGCTCGCGGTGGCCGGGGAGAACCGGTCGAGAACGTCCTTCACCATGACGCGACCACAATGCCACGCCGCACTGACACAAACTCTCGCCCGCAGATTCTGTCGGAGGCGCTCCTTACGATCTGCGTCATGAGTCGCGGAAGTCAGACCAAGCGGGCCACCCGAGCCAAGGAACGGGCCCGGCAGCGGGCGCGTGAGAAGCAGCAGCCGCCACGGCCCAACGGGCCGGCCAGCCCCTTCACGGCAGAGGCCGGCAGGTTCTTCGATAGTGCCTTCCATCGGCCCCGACAACCGGATCCGCGTCCAAGGGGCACGATCGAGATCTTGGCGGACGCCCGCGCCGGCAGGCCGATGATGCCGATCCTGACCGAGGCGCGGTCCGTCGAACCGGCCAGGTTCTATGCCGACGCCGAACCGGTCCTGGTGGGCTGGGTGCGCGAGCTGTACGGCAGCGGCTGGCAGCCAACGGAGCTGATCCGCATCGCGCGGACGCGGGCGAAGGCGGCCGGTGCTGATCTGATCCGCTTCGCGGTCGCCGCCGAGCGAGCCTCGCGACAAGGCGCGACGCTGGACGATCCACAGTGGATCCGACAGTGGACCGCCGCCGGTATGCTCCGGCAGCTGCCGGGCCATGGCTGGGCGATGATCTGGGCCAGGCGGGTGGCCGACGACGCTCTGGTGACCGTCCTCAGGCTCGCGGCGGTCCTGGGTCGGCTTCCCGACTTGGAACAGCTTCTGGCTCCGCCGCCCGGCGTTCGCGTCCGACGTCCGTTGGTCGGCCGGTCCGCCTCCGCCGCAAGCGCCAACCCGATCCTCGAGCGTGTCCGTGCGCTGCTGGCGAAGGCCGAGTCGACCGAGCACGAGTCCGAGGCGATGGCGTTCACCGCGAAAGCCCAGCAACTGATGACCAAGCACGCCATCGAGCAAGCGATGGTCGATGAGGCCGGCACAGCCGAGAACTCTCCGGGCATGATTCGGATTCCACTCGACCCGCCCTACGCCGACGCCAAGGCGCTGTTGCTGCAGACCATCGCCGAGAACACCCGCTGCCGAGCCCTCTTCCTCGCCGAGCTGGCGCTGTCCCATGTGATCGGCTACAGCGACGATCTGGAGGCGGTCGAGCTGCTGTTCACCTCGCTGCTGGTGCAGGCCCAACGTGCGTTGGCTGAGGCGAGTGCGACGGCTCCGGCGGGGGCCCGCACCCGGTCCCAGGCGTTCCGCTCCGCCTTCCTGCTCGGATTCACCGGCCGGATCGGGGAGCGGCTGGAGGAGGTCCGCAGGCTTGCCTACGCCGGCACCGACGCACAGGGTTTCCTGCCCGTGCTGCGTTCGCGCGACGCCCGCATCGACGAGTTCATGGCCGACCGGTTCACCCGCACCACGTCCGAACGGGTTCGCGGTGGCTACGACTCGGCGGGCTATGCGAGCGGCCGGATGGCCGGCGATGCGGCGGCCTTCACCTCGGGCGACCTGATGGCCGAAACCGACGAGGCAAGGTCAGCCGGGTCCCCTGCCGTGCCACAACTGTCCTGATCGCCGGTTGTTACCCGCCCATGACGAGTTCTCAGCCACCGCCGGGGCCGCGGTGGGCGCGGAGAAGCTGCCCCGGAACCAGCTCGCGGTGGCCGGGGAGAACCGGTCGAAAACGTCGTCTGCCATGACGCGACCACATGCCACGCGCCAGCGACAGGCGGCTGTCAGCACCGACCGTCGAGTTGCCAGTATCTCGGTGTGCACACAACCAGTTCGGCGGGAAGGGTCTGCACATAGTCTCGTCCGGCGTTTCGATAGTGGACGACGATGCCGCTCCGTACCCATCGACCCTCAGCAGCCACCTTGACCCCGAGCAGGAGTTCGTAGCCTTGCCGGGTGGGGTCGGGAACGAGTTCGTCGCCAGGGCGTACCCGCGTCGTCGGCAGATCAGTGGACACCGGTGGGAAGCCAGGCAGTCGCTGCAACGTCGCGTAATGCCTGCCAGGGGGCACGATTTCGTAGCCGATCAGCTCGATACCCGGTTCGCCACCTTCGAATCGGACGTCGGTCAGGGTGATCGGCTGGGACACCACGTCTAAAGTCTCGAACGCGTCAGTGAAGACCGAGCCGACGTTTTGCTGAGCCTCCCAGCCATGGGGAGGTGGAACTTCCAAGAGAGCTCCCGGCTGGACTGATGGAGTGCATCCGGCCACTAGCACCATCCCAAGCACGGTCGCTAGTCCGGAATTCTGCAACCACCGCAATGTCAGGAAACTTCTTTCACCATCGAGGCGTACACGATCTTGTCATTCGATCCGCATAGAGTGACCCTCTTGCCCTTCTTGGGGGTGTAGGAGATCCGATTCGACTCGCTATTGGTTTGGCGGGCATCGATTTTGATTCCCGTCAGCGAGTAGTAGCCACCATAGGTCTTGCTCGATGCGCGCGCGACCCACGTGTAGCTCGATATCGTACTCTTATTTCGTGCGGAACACTTGAAAGACTTCTTTATCTTCTTCTTCTTGTTCCCGCCGACGAAGCTGTAGGGCAGCCATTTCTGATTCCCGGTAGCCGCAACCATGTTATTCATTAGGAAGCAGTACTCCTTGCTCAAGCGGTACTTCCATTCGACCAACGCGACGCGCCGTTGTTTGGGCTTGATGGTGAACTTTACTCCGGCTTCGGCGACGTTCTGGATCGAACCGGTGAGGCCGAGAGAGTAAAAGTTCGCGCCCCTATATCCAGCCAATGCCTCGAAGGTTGTCGAGTTGGAGTTGCTCCATTGATAGAGGACTGTAGAGTTCTTCTCTGTAAAGCCCTTCTGTAAGGGCACGTAAACGTACTTTGCCTCCGGACCCAGCCCCCACGCGTAGCCTCCGATGCAATTGGCGGCGTCTGGTGTCGAGCCACGGGCGGCTGATCGAATATCCCTCGCTTGAAACGCTGTACCAAGTGAAGCCGTCTCGTCAATTTTCCATCTTCCAAGATCGTCGCGCAGCGCCCGCACTGTCTGCAGGACGTGTGAGCGAGTGTCCCGCGATGCCAGCTGGATCGTGATCGATCGGCCGTCACTGTTTGTTACTGCGCCGGCCGGGATCGAAACAGACGCGGTGTACCTACCGGCTGCCGATACGGTCGTTCGTCCCAGGGCGAGGGACCTGACCATGCCTGGGGTATCAAGGTCTGGGGTAATCGATAATTCCAGCACTTGGCCGCTCGTCATCCCTGCGATGGTGCCCGAAATTGTGAGATCCGAACTCTGTGCACTGGCAAGGGCTCCGGATCCGGGAAGGAGTAGCACGGTGAGAATTGCTACCGGGAGTCGTCTGTGAATCACGGCGGGGGCCTTCGGTGATTGAGGGTGGTTCGGGAAACGATAGCATGGCGACTCTGATAGCGCAGCGGTCCGTGTTCTGACAAGCGCCTATCAGCCGCTACCGTCAAGGGCGTCCAGGGCAGCGAGAAGGTCACGATCGCGACTGAATCCTCGTGCCTCGATCAGTTGGACGGCTTGACGCGCGGTATCTCGATCGGTATCGGAGGCTGCGGCAGCAAGCAACCGCAGGTCAGTGACGTCCTGTGGCCGGTGGTCGTCCCGGGCTAGCAGCTTCAAAGCGATGAGATGTCCGGTGGTCGCGGTCGGGACTGTCAGTCCGGGCACGATTTCGACCAACTCGGCCGCTGCCGCGATCTCGGGTTCAATCCCGGAACTGGCAAACAGCAAATCGACCAGCACGTCAGTGTCCCCTGCTGTAGGCGACGCCATTCGGACCGTCGCAAGGCGCTCGGCCACGACGTGATCGACGGTGACCAAGAGGTGGTACCCGGCGCTCATCAGCGATCGGACGAGGGCTTCCGCGGCGATGTCGTCGTCGACTGCGACAGCGATGTCGACATCGCGGGTGAACCGCGGCTCTGTTCTCGCGGAGACCGCGAATCCGCCGATCAGGGCCCAGTTCGCTCCGTGCGCGGCAAGATCCTCGGCGACGCGTCGGAGTGCGGCCTCCAGTTCGTTCATGCGAATCGGTCGGACAGCCGGCCCACTGCGTCGCCCAGCATCTCTGGTGACCGATCGAGTCGCCAGGCGTTGACCTTCGCGTCTATCTCGGTGCCGCTCGCATCGGGGAACTCCCGGCGCAGCTTGGTGCGGTACATCCGTACGCCGAACTCGTACATCGTGAGCACTGCCCGGATCCGTCGGGCCTCGGCGGAATTGCTCATGACCGAAGGTTACGCGTCGATGACGGGTTCTCAGCGCGACGCCGTACCGCTTGACGGAACCCACACCTACGCACCATTTTGTGGGAAGTCATCATGAGCTGTGATGGCACCAGCGTAGGGAGTCCCATGTCGGACAGCACCACCGGAAAGCTCAGACTCTGGCAGGCGATCGCCATCTCGGTGGGCTTCATGGCGCCGGTGCTGGCGATGTCGCTGAACGGCATCGGGGTGGCCGGCATGGTGGGCGCGAGCGTCCCACTGGTGTTCGTGATCGCGTTCGCCGGCGTGGGTGCGGTCGCCTACGGCTTCGTTCGGCTCACCTCGTACTTCAACCACGCCGGCTCGATCTACGGCCTGGTCGGCATCACCGTCGGGCCGCGGGCCGGGTTCTTCGGCGGCTGGTCGCTGCTCGGCACCTATGTCTTCTTCGCGGCCTGCACGATGGCCTCCTGCGGGGTGTTCTTCGACGCCTTCCTGCAGCAACTCGGCATCACGGGCACCCCGAACTGGCTGATCGTCGCGGTGCTGGCGGCCGCGCTGGTGTTGGCGCTGAACCTGCGCGAGTCGACGGTCACCGCCAACGTGCTGCTGGCGATCGGCGGCATCGGCATCGCCGCCATGCTGGTGCTGGCCGCCGTGATCTTCGGCCGGGCGGCGTCCGGCACCGCTCCGCGCGGACAGTCCATCGACGTGGTCAGCACCTTCACCGCCGGTGACGTCAACATCGGCACCCTGATGGCGGCCTCGGTGTTCGCGTTCCTGTCCTGGGCCGGCTTCGAATCCTGTTCGTCGCTCGGCGAAGAGACCGAGAACCCGCGCCGCAACATTCCGCGTGCCATCGCCGGTGCGGTCATCCTGGGCGGCCTGCTGTACGTGCTGATGATGTTCGCGCAGAGCGTCGGCTTCGGTACCGACGCTGCCGGCATCGAGGCGTTCGCCGGCTCCAACTCCAGCATCAGCGACCTGGCCGCCATGTACGTCGGGGAATGGTTCGCCGTGATCCTGGCGTTCTGCGCGCTGGCCGTCGCCCTGGCGTCCACCATCGGTTCGACCGCGGCGGCCGGACGCCTGCTCTACGCCCTGGCCAGGGACGGCTTCGGCCCGAAGCAGCTCGGCGTGCTGAGCAAGCACGGGGTGCCCGGCAATGCGGTAACCACCGTCGTGGTGCTGTCGTTCGTCCTGTGCGCCGGGCTCGGATTCGCCGGCGTCGGCGCCTTCGACGCCTACTACTGGTACGCGACGATCGCCGTGTTGTGCATGCTGGTCGCCTACTCGGTGGCTTCGGCGGGTGTCATCTACTTCACCCTGAAGGGCAACAACACCATTCCGAAGTGGGAGATCGTGATCCCGGTGCTGGGCATCGGCTACCTGCTGTACGTGTACAGCCAGCAGCTGGGCACCGAGTTTCCCTACACCCTCTTCCCGTGGATCGCCGGCGCCTGGTGCGTGGTCGGTCTGCTGGTGATCTTCCTGGCGCCGTCCATCGCCCAGCGTGTGGGCGCCCACCTCACCGAAGAGCTCGGTGAGCCCGACCAGGCCGGAACCACGGCCGGCAAGGAGTCCTGAAATGACCAGCGAACTCGGTTTCGTCGGAACGAACGACCTGGTCGGCATCACCCGCGGCCGGGCCATGCCGCTGGCCCGGCTCGAGGACTCCCTGGACACCGGCTGTGGCTGGGTGCCGGCCAACCTCGGCATCGGGCCGTTCGGGCACATTGTCGCCGACGGCGAGGTGTTCGGCTCCACCGGCGATCTGCGGCTGATTCCCGACCCGGCGACCCGCACCCAGTTCCCGCCCGGGCCGGACGGGCGGCCGGTCACCGTGATGCTGGGCGACACGGTGAACATAGACCTGACGCCGTGGGCCGCCTGTCCGCGCACCTTCCTGCGCACCGCGCTGGCCGACCTGGCCGCCGAGACCGGGCTGCACATCTACGGCGCCTTCGAACACGAGTTCATGCTGGTCACCGACGACGATCCGCCGGCACCGTTCTCCCTGGACGCGCTGCTCGGCGGCGAGCCGTGGGGCTCCGGCATGGTGGCAGCGCTGACCAAGGCCGGCATCGAACCCGAGAACTGGCTGCCGGAGTACGGCGCGAACCAGTGGGAGGTGGTCATTCCACCGGCTCTCGACGTCGAGATCGCCGACCGTGCGGTGCTGCTGCGCGACCTGGTCCGGCACTACTCGAAACTGCACGGCAAGCAGGCGTCCTTCTCGCCGTTGCTCGACCCGGACGGCTCCGGCAACGGCGTCCACCTGCATGTGTCGCTGCGCACCGGGGACGGCGTGCCGGCCACCTTCGACGCGTCCCGTCCGGGACGGATGTCCGAGGTCGCCGGCCAGTTCGCCGCCGGCATCCTGCGGCACTGCCGGGCGATCACCGCGCTGACCGCGTCCAGCGTGGTCTCGTACCAGCGGCTCACCCCGCATCGCTGGTCGGCCGGGCACGCCTTCCTTGGCGAGCAGAACCGTGAAGCGATGCTGCGGATCTGCCCGCTGGTCGAGGTCGACGGCAAGAACCGCGCGGCACAGTACAACATTGAATACCGCGCCGGCGACGCCACCAGCAACCCCTGGCTCTACCTCGGCTGCATCGTCCGGGCCGGCCTGGAGGGCATCCGGAACAAGCTGCCTGCGCCGCGGGTACTCGACGTCGAAGTGGACTCGCTGACCCCCGACGAGCGTGAGGCGGCCGGCGTCCGGACGTTGCCGGCCTCGCTCACCGAGGCCTTGGACGCGCTGCTGGCCGACGAGGTCGTCGCCGGCTGGTTCGACGCCGAGATGCTGCAAACCTTCCTGGCCATCAAGCGGGAGGAGATCGCCCGGGCCAAGGGGCGCTCCGAGGCTGACATCTGTGCCGACTACCGCGATGTCTACTGAACTGCGCGACCTGATCGACGCGGTCGACCTGATCGACCACCACTGCCACGGGGTGATCATCGGCAACCCCACGGCCGCCGTCTTCGAGGACCTGATGACCGAGTCGCCGTGGCCGGCGCCGCCCGGGACGTCCGGCTGGGACAGCCAGGTCGGTCTGGCGATCCGGCGCCGGTGTGCACCTGTCCTCGACCTCTCGCCCGACCGCGACCCAGAGGACTACCTGACCCGGCGCGCCGAGCTGGGGGCGAGCGAGGTCAACCGTCGGCTGCTGGGCACCGCCCGTCTGCACACCCTGCTGCTGGACACCGGCTACCGCGGCGATGACATCCTCGACGTGCCCGGAATGGCCGAGGTCAGCGGTGCCGAGACGCACGAGATCGTCCGGCTGGAGGCTGTCGCCGAGCAAGTGGCGGCGGTGGTCGGTTCCGGGATGGCCTATCCCGAGGCGTACCGGGCCGCGCTGTCCTCAGCGACCGCGGACGCGGTGGGGCTGAAGAGCATCGTCGCCTACCGGTACGGCCTGGATTTCGCCCCGGAGCGTCCCAGCGAGGCGGAGGTGGCCGAACGGGCGGCGGTGTGGCTGGACGAGATCGGCCGCACCGGCGTCGTCCGGCTCACCGACCCGGTGTTGTTGCGGTTCGGCATCTGGTGCGGCGTCGACTTGGCGCTGCCGCTGCAGTTCCATGTCGGCTACGGGGACGCCGATGTCGACCTGGTCCGCTGCAACCCGTTGCTGATGACCGCCTGGTTGAAAGCGACCCGCGAGTCCGGCGCCTCGGTGATGCTGCTGCACTGCTACCCGTACCACCGCGAGGCCGGCTACCTGGCCCAGGTGTACCCGCACGTCTACTGCGACGTCGGGCTGGCGATCAACTACACCGGGGCCCGCTCGGCGGCGGTGATCGCCGAATCGCTGGAGTTGACTCCGTTCCACAAGGCGCTGTTCTCCACCGACACCTTCGGACTACCCGAGCTTTACTACGTCGGCGCGCAGCTGTTCCGCCAGGGTCTCGCGGAAACACTCAACGAGTGGGTCGAGGGTGGTCACGCCTCGACCGCGGACGCCGTCCGGATCGCCGAGCTGATCGGCAACGGCAACGCTCGGCGGGTGTACCAACTGGGTTAGCGGAGAGTGACACAGCCGCCCGGACAGATGGATCATGTTGCAATTACAGTAATATCATTACTCTCAATCGCCAGGGAGTTATGACATGACCGCAGATGACATGGTGTCGCTGATCCAAGCACGGATGAGTCTGATCGGGGCTCGGCTCGATGAAGGCATCGCGTTTGCGCTCGGGGAGGCCGAGCGGCGAGTGGGTGACCTGGTACGAGACGGTGCACTGCACTTGAGGTCGCTCACGATGCGAGCCGAGCTTCGGCGGTACCTGATGAACTCAGGTCTGCCGGGATGGCTGATCGGTGGTGACCAGAGCAAGATGGGTCAGCTCCTGTTGGAGGACAACGACTCTGGCCTCTGTCTTCGGGTACTGAAGGAACGCCGACACGGGTATCCCGGTGGTATCCCCACAGCCGGCTACAACGCAGCGCGTCGGCTGGCTTGGCAGGAGCCGCTGCCGGTCTTCACCGATGTCGTGAAGTCACCGCCGGCGACCGCGTCTCTGCTGCTGTTGTGGGATCTTCGGAACTCGCACACGATCGACGATGGCTACACGTTGAGAGTCGTGCACACGCTCGCGCCGGGAGTCTACGGACAAGCGGTTCCGTGCGATCTCAGCATCGACATCAAGCCGGGCGGAGAGCTGCACAGCCGCCTACAGTTCCGTGGCGGGGACGATCCAGAGAACTTCTTTCTCGTGGATGTGGATGAGGTTGAGGATCAGGGAGGCTCATGATGGACGAGGCGCCGCTGCTCGGCGAGCGCCTGACCGCGCTTCGAAATCTCCACGGTTTGTCCCAAGGTGCCTTGGCCGCCGAACTGGGCGTCAGTCAGCCGTTCTTGTCCCTGGTTGAGCGGTCAGAACGGGTCTTCGGCGAGGATCTGGCACTGGCGGCGGGCCAACGATTCGATCTGCCCCGTTCCTTCTTCTCGGTCGAGCCGGGTTCGACTGAAGCGGCGCCGGTCACCTTCCGGAAGAAGGCATCGGCGGGGGTCAGGGTCGAGGCCCGTGTTGTGCAGACCTTCAAGGAGGCTGCACGCCTGTTCGCGTTGGTTTCGGAGCGATCGGGGTATCGAGCGGCCGATCTGCCGGACGCCGAAGACTTGAGCAACGACCCCGCCCAGTGTGCTGAGGACATGCGCTCTCGCCTTGGGATTGAGCGCAATGCAGCCATTCCCAATGTCGTCAGGGCGCTTGAGCGCGCGGGAGTCGGGGTCCTGGTCGGTCTCGAGCCATATCGGTCGCCGACCGGCGATCATGTGTCGCTCAGTCGGCCAGCTGACGCCCGAGGACGTCCGCTCGTTGCCGTGGTCGCAACGTGTCCTGGTGCGGTCCAACGAATGTCCGTGGCTCATGAACTTGGACACCTGATTCTGGACCGGGCCAGGTTGCGGCAAATCGCTGGCACTCGATCCCCTGAGGAGAAGAGGGCATATGTGTTTGCTGCGGCCCTGCTCCTTCCCGATCATGTCATCGAACGGCAGGTGTCGGAATCGTTGACGTTGCACGGCTATCTGCGAATCAAGGCCGAGTACGGGATGAGCGTGGCGGCGATCGTGATGCGTGCCCGCGATCTCGGTTTGATCAGCGCGGCTCGTGCTAGGAGCCTGCAGATCCAGATGTCCTCACAGGGGTGGCGGACCGATGAGCCGGTCGAAATTCCTGCGGAGCAATCGATGCTCTTCGAACAAGCGGTGACCCGGGTGTTCGGTGACCGATCGACCCGTGACATCGCCACCGCGGTGGGCACGGATCCGGCATTGGTGGCGCACTGGCTTCACCGTCGTGACGATGCCGCCACATCGGCACCAGTGATCTCACTCAGCGAGCGTCGCGCTCGTGTCCAGCCCCAGCGCGCTAGTCGGCGAGGCTGACCATCTGGCACGCATCGGCCCCCGGATGAAAACCGGGGGCCGATGAACTCGACAAGCGTCGTCGACGCAGAGATCAGCGCCGGTGCTTCCCGCGGATCTGGCCGTACCAGTTCAGGCCGTAGCCGAACTTGTAGACGTTGCCGCGAGAGTCGACGTAGGGCTTCATGTCCTCGCCGACGTCCTCCTTCTGCTTCTCCACCGCGTTCATGTTCTTCGGGCTGGTCAGCGGCAGGCGTCCCTGCGGGTTGTGCTGACCGAGCGCGGTCTCGATGAACACCCGGTCGTTGATCGAATAGCCGACCAGGATCGCGTCCACCTTCTTCTCGAATTCCTTCGGGATGAAGCTACTCTTGGCCTTGACCGAGACGATGACCGGAATGTTCCTCCCGGTGCGGCGCTCGACCTGCTTCACGGCCTTGACGGTGCGGTTGAGCGCTTTCAGGTCGTATTCGTTGCCGATCTTGGAGGTGGCGCCGAAGTAGGACCGGTTCTCCTGGCTGCCGTCGTCCAGGATGTCGCCGGCGATCGACTTCTTGCGCACGTTCCGACCGGTCGCGGTGTACGGCTTCCACTGCAGCGACAACGGGTAATAGGTGTTGTCGGGGTTGCGTCCGGCACCGGTGAAGTTGTCACCGTTGTCCGGGCTGCGCATCGCGTGCAGCACCAGATCGACGTTGGCCAGGTCGGGCATGATGTAGTCGATCACGTTGCCCTTGGAGTCCTTCACCGGAGTATCGGTGAGCACCTTCTTGAAGTAGTTCTTGGCCAGGTCGGCGTCGAGTGTCGGCCCGACCCGATCGACGGTCGCCTGCGAGAAGACGCTCGGGAAGCCGTGCCCGATCGAACTCGGAATATAGACGGTCTTGTTCTTGAACTTCCGCAGCGATGCCGGCTTGATCGTCCGGTGGGCATTCTTCAGCATGACCACCGAGTCGAACTGTCCGTCGATGCCGGCCTGCACCTTATCGGCGCTGGCGACGACCTTCTGCGAGTTGGCCAGGTCGAGGTAGGGATTCTCGAACAGGCCCGGGTACATCACCATGCGGAGGATGCGTTCACCGGACTGGCGGAACCGGGTGTCGGCGTCGATGCTGTTCTTGCCGGCTTTGAAGTCGTCCTGCCACATCTGGTGCGCCGCCAAGACGGGAACCTTGTTGTTGTTGCCGCCGTACATGTCGACGCCGGCCTTCAGCACGGCGTAGTGCCGCTCCTCGACGGACGCCTTCTCCATGCCCCAGGCCATGCCGAAGATCGAATTCGGATCGGTGTAACCCGTCGTCACACCCCAGTCGGTACAAATGACGCCGTCGTAGCCGGTGTTGCGCAGGGTATCGATCTTGACCTTGTCGTAGGCCGATCCGACCCGGTTGCCGGTCAGCGGTTTGCCGTTGCCGGCGATCGCGATCGAGTAGGAGCTCATCACCGCGGTGGCGTTCTTGGCGGCCAGGAAGGGCTTGGTGTGCTCGGCCCAATTATTGCCGGGATAGACGGCGTACTTGCCGGCGTTCAGGTGCGATTCACGACCGCCCTCACCGGCACCGTCGCCGGGCCAGTGCTTGATCATCGTGTTGATCGAGTCCGAACCCCAGCCGGTTGAGCGCCCACGCTTGTCGTAGGTGTTCTGCGAGCCGTCGACGTAGGCCTTGGCCATCTTCTTGGCCAGTTCCACGTTCTCGCCGAAGGTGCCGTCGTTGCGCAGCCAGCGCGGTTCGGTGGCCAGGTCGATCTGGGGGCCCAGCGCGGTGGTGATGCCCATTGCCCGGTATTCGGCTGAAGAGATCTTGGCGAAATTCAGCATGGTCTTCTCGGAGAACGTCGCGGCCAGGCCGATATTCGACGGCCAGCGCGAGATGTCGTCACCCTCGGCGTTGTAGGCCGAGTCCTGCGCCGCTGTCGAACGTGGATCGGAAGAGAAGTTCACCGGAATGTACGGCAGCCCGGACGCGGCCTGCTGTTCGGCGAACTTCTGCATCGCGTTCACCCAGGTGACATTGGCCTCGACATCGTTGGGACCGGCGTTCAACACATTGCGAAGCTGGTCTTCTTTGATGTACTTCCGCTGCGCGTCGGTCAGGCCGTCCTGCGGGTTCCGTTCGTGCGAACTGAACAGCATCAGGCCGGCGATCTGTTCGATCGTCACCTCCTGGGCGAGGGCCTTGGCGCGCTCGTCGACCGATTTGCGCCAGTCCTCCCAGGTGTCCAGCTTGCCGTTGGCATTCATGTCCTTGAAGGCCAGGGTCGTCTTCCCCGATTTGATCTTCAGCAGCTTGACCGGGCCGCCGGCGATGTAGCTGAGAGTCGCGCCACCATTGGGATTGGTGACCACGCGGAAGCTAGTGGCTCGTAGTTGAGACATGTTTACGTTTTCGCTCGATCTTTGCGAGGACCTGGTCGGCTGGTTTGGTCCAGATGAACGGGTGTTTGCGGTGGTTCCAACCGGTGATGAACTCGC
>JBDHZN010000078.1:0-13896 GCA_039811845.1 Micropruina sp.
GATCATGAACTCCTGGATGTCGACGTTGGAGTCGGCGTGCGACCCACCGTTGAGGATGTTCATCATCGGCACCGGCAGCAGGTTGGCGGTCGGGCCACCCAGGTACTTGTAGAGCGGCAGACCGGCCGACTCGGCGGCGGCGTGCGCCACGGCCAGCGAGACGCCGAGAATGGCGTTCGCACCCAGCTTGGACTTGTTGGGGGTGCCGTCGAGCTCGATCATGGCCTGATCGATGGCGCGCTGGGCGTCGGCCTCGAAGACGTTGGTGATCTCGGCGGAGAGCTGCTGCTGCACATTCTCCACGGCCTTCAGCACGCCCTTGCCGCCGTAGCGGCCCTTGTCGCCGTCACGCAGTTCGGCGGCCTCGAAAGCGCCGGTGGAGGCGCCGGAGGGGACCGCGGCGCGTCCCTGGGAGCCGTCGTCGAGGATGACCTCAACCTCGATGGTGGGGTTGCCGCGCGAATCGAGAATTTCGCGGGCGTCGACGAATTCGATGCTTGCCACGATGCAGTGCCTTTCGGGTGGTGGAAACGTCGTTCCTCACCCTAGCGGTCAACGCCCCGCAACGGACCGGGGATGACGAGGAACGAACCACCGATCTCCCACCGAAACCAATCGGCATTCGCAAGGTCGCACCGGGGAATCGGACCGGTCGCCGTCAGCCCTTCGATTCGGCCTGGACGACGCGGCGCTCCAGGTCACGCACGGCGGCCCGGGTGAGCTGTTCGGCGTCCAAGCCTTCGGCGTGCGCCTCGGCCACCAGGGCGAGCATCCGCTGCCCGAGATCGTCGCCGCCCGAGGTCGGCGCGACATCAAGTCCGTGCCGCTCGCTGCGGGCGATCACCTTGGCGGCCCGGGTCAGTGCGGACATCCGCCCCGGGATGCCGTCCAGCGCCGAGGTGCGGCCCTTCTCGGCCCGCTTGCGCTGCTCCCAGGTCGACAGCATGTCGTCGGGCACCGGTTCGGACGCGAATACGTGCGGATGCCGCGCCACCAGCTTGTCCGCGATCCCCCTGGCCACATCGTCGATGTCGAAACGGCTCTGTTGCGCGGCGATCTCGGCGTGGAATGCGACCTGCAGCAACAGGTCACCGAGCTCCTCGACCAGGGCGGCGTCCGAACCGTCCTCGACAGCCTCGACGACTTCGAGGGTCTCCTCCACCAGGTACGGCATCAGCGACTCGTGGGTCTGCTCGGCGTCCCACGGGCACTTCTGGCGCAAGGTATGCATCACCTCGATCAGGCGTTCCACCTCGGCGTGCGGCATGGTGCTCAGGGCGCCGGCGTGCTCGGCGCCGTCCAGGGCACGGAGAGCTGGCCGCCGGTCTGGTCGACCGTGACCGTCTGGGCCGACCAGGCACCGAAGCGCGGGTTGACCTGCACATCGGTCTGGGCGACCTTGGCCACGAAGGGGGCCTCGCCCACCTTGTTGATCACCAGCGTCGCGTCGATCAGGTCGTTGACGAAGTCCGCCGCCTGCGGCACCTTCGCGTACTGCTCGAGGCTCTGGTTGGTGCTCATCAGCGCGGTGCGCGGCTCACCGGTGAGCTGGATGCCCTGCTCGGCGGCGATCGTCCGCGCCACCTCGCCACGGATCGCCCAGGTCAGCACGATGGCGTGCGGCTCGGCCAACTGGCCCGGGCTGCTGCCGATCGCTGCCACCGCACTCTCGATGCGAGAGCTCGGAATGTCCACCCCGTTGACCGTGGCGGCCACGTTGGCCCCCGGGATCGAACACCCTGACAACACCAGCAGGCCGGCCACGACCAGGGCCAGCACCCAACGCACGCTCTTCATTCACCCTCCAGAGTCCCCAGCGATCCTAACCGCTCGGCACCGTGAGGGCTGACGGTTACCCAGACCCGCCCATGTCAGCGCGGCGCCCGAGATCCCGGATCGAGCCCGGGATGACGAGGAGCCACGTTATCCACAGCCACGTCATCCCGGCGCACGCCGGGATCCCGGATCGAGCCCAGGATGACGAGGAGGTGGTCAGAAGATGTCGTTCAGGACGGTGGTGGCCCATTCGAGCAGGGGCAGGTCGACGATCGGCTGACCGGCGATGGGCCGGGTCATCGGACGCGGGATCAGCACATGCCCGGCGGCCTTGCGGATCTGCGAGCCGGGATAGAGCCGGTTCAACCGCAGCTGCTTGGAATCGGGCAGATCGGCCGGAGAGAACCGGACGGCGGTGCCGGCCATGATGATCTCGGTGATCCCCTTGGACTTGGCCAGCAGCCGGAACCGGGCGACGGCCAGCAGTGCCTCCGCCGACTCCGGCAGCGGGCCGTAGCGGTCGACCAGTTCGTCGCGCACCTCGGAGATGCCGGCCTCGTCGTTGACCAGCGCCAGCCGCTTGTACATCTCCAGCCGCAGCCGCTCCGATTCGACGTAGTCGACCGGCAGATGCGCCTCGACCGGCAGCTCGATCTTCATCTCGGGTTCGGGCTCGGCCTGCTCGCCACGGAAGTCGGCGACCGCTTCGCCGACCAGCCGGATATACAGGTCGAAGCCGACTTCGGCGATGTGCCCGGACTGTTCCCCACCCAGCAGGTTGCCGGCACCGCGAATCTCCAGGTCCTTCATCGCGATCGCCATGCCGGCACCCAGATCGGTGTGCGCGGCCATGGTCGCCAGCCGGTCGTGCGCGGTCTCGGTGAGCGGCTTCTCCGGCGGATACAGGAAATAGGCGTAGCCCCGTTCGCGGCTGCGGCCCACCCGTCCGCGCAACTGGTGCAGCTGGGACAGGCCGAGCAGGTCGGCGCGTTCGATCAGCAGCGTGTTAGCACTGGAGATGTCCAGGCCGGCCTCGACGATCGTGGTGCAGACGAGCACGTCGGCACGGCGCTCCCAGAAGTCGACCATCACCTGTTCCAGGGCATGCTCGTTCATCTGGCCGTGGGCAACCGCGACGCGGGCCTCGGGCACCGCCTCGGCGATCCGCTTCGCGGTCTTCTCGATGGAGTTGACCCGGTTGTGGATGTAGAACACCTGACCCTCACGGGCCAGTTCGCGACGGATCGCGGCCCGCACCTGCGCTTCGTCCCAGGGGCCGGCGAAGGTGAGCACCGGGTGGCGTTCCTCGGGCGGGGTGGCGATCACACTCATCTCTCGGATGCCGGTGATCGCCATCTCCAGCGTCCGCGGGATCGGGGTGGCGCTCATCGACAGCACGTCGACGTTCAACCGCAGCTTCTTCAGCGCCTCCTTGTGCTCGACGCCGAAACGCTGCTCCTCATCGACGACCACCAGGCCGAGATCCTTGAACTGGACACTGTTGGCGAACAGTCCGTGGGTGCCGACCACCACGTCGACGCTGCCGTCGGCCAGCCCGGCGATCACCTTCTTCCGCTCGGCGTCGGTGGAGAACCGGCTGAGCGCGGCCACGGTGACCGGGAAGCCGGCGTAACGGTCGGCGAAGGTGGCGTGGTGCTGCTGCACCAGCAGCGTGGTCGGCACCAGGACAGCCACCTGTTTGCCGTCCATCACCGCCTTGAATGCGGCTCGGACGGCGATCTCGGTCTTGCCGTAGCCAACGTCGCCACAAATCAGCCGGTCCATCGGGACGAGGTGCTCCATGTCGGCCTTCACCTCGGTGATCGCCGCCAGCTGGTCGGGCGTCTCGACGTAGCTGAAGGCGTCCTCGAGCTCGCGCTGCCAGACCGTGTCGGGTCCGAAGGCGTGCCCCTTGGACGCCTGCCGCGCGGCGTAGAGCTTGATCAGTTCGGCGGCGATCTCACGAACGGCCTTGCGGGCGCGGGATTTCCGCTTCGACCAGTCGGAGCCGCCCATCTTGTCCAGGGTCGGGTTCTCACCGCCGATGTAGCGGGTGATCAGATGCAGCTGGTCCATCGGGACGAACAGCCGGTCGCCGGGCTGGCCACGCTTGGACGGCGCATACTCGAGCACCAGGTACTCCCGGGTCGCTCCCTGCACGGTGCGCTGCACCATCTCGATATAGCGTCCGACGCCGTGGGTCTCGTGGACCACCGGGTCGCCGGCGGTCAGCTCCAGTGGGTCGATGGTGTTCTTGCGCCGGGCGGGCATCCGGCGGGCCGATTTGTCGACTTCGCGCTGGCCGGCCAGGTCGGCCGCGGTGAACACAGCGAGTTCGACACCGGGCAGGGTGAAGCCGTGCCGCAGTTCAGCGACCACCACGGTCGCCACGCCGGGCTCGGGCGGCGTCGCCAGGTCGAGCGAACCACGGGCCGGGACGCCGGCCTCGGTCAGCACCTCGCCCATCCGGGTCGCCAGGCCCGGGCTGTCGGCGACCAGCAGCACCCGGTCGCCGGCGTTCACCCGGGCTCGGACGGCAGCCAGGCCGGCTTCGGCATCGCCACGGAACACCTCGCCCTCGCGGGCCTCGATGGTGCGGGACTCGACCCCGGCCAGGTCGGCCTCGCCGACGCTCAGCTCGATCGGCTCGTCCCAGTCGTCGACGGGCGCGGAGATTGGGTCGGGTGCGGCGGCCCAGGGTGACAACGACCACCACAACTGACCGCGATCGAAGGCGCGGCTCCGGACGTCCGCCAATTCGCGATAGGCACCGGCGGCCAGATCGATCGGCGCCTTGCCACCGGACGCCGCGGCCGCCCAGGACGCCTGCAGGAACTCCTGGCTGGTGGTGACCAGCTCCCGGGAGCGGGCCCGGACCCGGTCGGGGTCGGAGACCAGCACGACGGTATCGGCGGGCAGCACGTCGATCAGCAGTTCGAGACCGTCGACCAGCGCCGGGGAGAGCGCCTCCATACCGTCCACGGCATGGCCCTGGGCGATCTTGTCGAGCATCTCGGACAGGTTGCCCTCGATGCTGCTGGTCGCGTCGACGAGTTCGGCAGCGCGCGCCTTCACGGCGTCGGTGATCAGTAGTTCGCGACAAGGTGAGGCGACTACCTCGGCGAGCGAATCGCCGAAGGAGCGCTGGTCGGCGACAGCGAAGGTACGGATCTCGTCCACCTCGTCGCCGAAGAAGTCGACCCGGACGGGGTGTTCCTCGGTGGGTGGGAAGACGTCCAGGATGCCGCCGCGGACGGCGAACTCGCCGCGCCGCTCGACCAGGTCGACCCGGATGTAGGCGGCGTTGACCAAGGCACGGGCGACATCGCTCAGGTCGTGGGTGTCCCCCGTCCGCAGGCTCACCGGCAGCAATTCGCCCAGGCCGCGGACCTGCGGCTGCAGCACCGAGCGCACCGGCGCCACCACCACCCGCGGCGCAGGCCGCTCGTCGTTGCCAGCCAGCCGGCGCAACACCTCGAGCCGGCGTCCGACGGTGTCCGAGCGGGGGCTCAGGCGTTCGTGCGGCAGCGTCTCCCAGGCCGGGTAGTAGGCGACGGCCTCGTCACCGAGCAGCGACTGGAGCGAGCTGGTCGCGGCCTCCGCCTCTCGGTAAGTCGAGGTGATCAGCAGGTTGGTGCGGCCCGTCCCGGCACTGAGTGCGGCGACGAGCGCCGGGCGCAGCGCTTCGGGCGCGGTCAGATCGAGGGCCCGCGGACGCCCCAGGCGCGCGTCCGCAACGGCACGAGCGATGGTGGGGTCGGAGGCGACGAGTTCAACCAGTCCCGACAAAGTCACCGGGCAACCTTAGTACTGGCCCCCAACCCCCTTCGACAGCGGGTTGTCGTCGAGACCTGAGGCGCTGATCACCGTTGGTCGAACTTGTCGAGACCTCGCAGGCTACGAGGGATCTCGACAAGCTCAATCAACGATAGGTGCGCTCCCAATCGGCGATGGGTGCGTTCTCAATCAACGGGTGGGTGCGGTGATCGACACGTCTCAGCTGTTGAAGGAGTTCTGTGCCGCTTCGAGGCCGCCGTTGATGAGGGTCTCGACAGCGTCCGCGGATCGATCGACTTCCAGGGCCAACTCCTCGCGCAGCGAGGCGGGGAAGGGCGACAGTACAAAGTCGGACGGCGCTTGGCGGCCGGGCGGGCGTCCGATACCGAACCGGACGCGGAGGAAATCACCGGTGCCCAATGACGACCGGATGGATTTGAGGCCGTTGTGACCGTTGTCTCCGCCGCCGCGCTTGAGCCGGAGGCGTCCGAAATCGAGGTCGAGTTCGTCGTGGACTGCGATCACTTCGGCGGGCTTGATCCCGTAGTAGGCGCAGGCCTTGGCGACGGCGGCGCCGGAGTCGTTCATGTAGGTGCGCGGCTTCAACAGGACGACCCGCTGGGCGTCGGCGCCGACAGCACCCATGCCGAGCGAGGTGATCCGGGTCTCGCAGATGTCACCGCGCATCCCGCGCGGAGCGGTGAAACCGGCCCCGGCCCGGCGAGCGAGCTCATCGGCCACCATGAAACCGGCGTTGTGTCGGTGAGACGCGTAGGTCGGGCCCGGATTCCCGAGCCCGACCAGCAGCCAAACAGGCATTCGTGCGTGTTACTCGGCCTCGGCCGCAGCCTCCACGGGCTCAGCCTCCGCCTCGTCGCCGGAGCCGGCCAGCTCGGCGTCCAACTGCTCCTGGGTCTTCGCAGCGGTGATGCTCAGGATCAGGTCGTCCGGCTCGCCGGGGAACACCGCACCCTCGGGCAGGTTCAGGTCCTTGGCGGCGATCGAATCGCCGATCTCCAGGTTCGTCACGTCGATCTCGACGGACGCCGGAATGTGGGTGGCTTCGGCCTCCAGCACGATGGTCTGCTGGTCCATCACGACGATGCGGTCGGCCCGCTCGTCGGCGCCCAGCACCACCAGCGGCACCTCGACGGAGACCTTCTCGCCGCGCTTCACGATCAGCAGGTCGACGTGCTCGATGGTGCCCTTGACCGGGTTCCGCTGCACCTGCTTCGGCAGCGCCAGCTGCGGGGTGGCACCGTCGACGCTGATCGACAGCAGCGCGTTCGCGACGCGCAGCGCCAGCAGCGTCTCGTGGCCCGGCAGCGACACGTGCACCGGGTCGGCGCCGTGACCGTAGAGCACTGCGGGAACCAGGCCGGCGCGACGCGTCCGACGGGCGGCGCCCTTACCGAATTCGGTCCGTGCGACCGCGGGAATCTTCACTTCAGCCATGGATGGCTTCTCCTCATACCTCGTCTTGCAACTCGAATCTCGGACGAGGGAGGGCGCGCGCATCGCGCACACACCTTGTCGATCACGGGCCCTGGGCCCCTCGCCGAGGCAACCTGACTAGCTTATCGCGCCCTGCCGGACGCTACGAAATCGGCGCCGATCGCGGACGCCGCCGGTCAGCTCGCGGCGTCCAGTTCGTCGAGGAACACCAACTGACCACCTTCGATCGCGACCGGGCGCGGGTCGGTGATGCCACCCAGGAAGTGGCCGTCGGGCGCGTCGTAGCGGAAGGCCAGGAAGACCCACTGCCCGGCACGGTCGGCCAGGATGCGGCCCACATACTGGCTGCGGTCGGTGACCATCTGCGCGCCGGCGATGTCATAGGGACCGAGCGCCGAGTCGGCGCGGGCCAGCCAGACACCCCCGGACGCCCCCGACGCCCGGCGGGTGGCCGACAGTTCGGTGTCCAGGCAGTTGAACAACAGGTAGTGGCCGCCGTCCAGTTCGACGGTCTGGCACACCTCCAGTTGCCCGAAACCCTGACCCGGCTCGGTCAGCGGCGGTTGCAGCGTCCAGTTGACCAGGTCGGGCGAGGTGGCGTGGGCCACGATGCCGCGGTCGTCGACCGGGCCGTGATTGGCGCGGGCGGTGACCAGCATCTGCCAGCCGTCGCCGTCCGGATCGGGGAAGACCCACGGGTCTCGGAAGGCCTCGGCACCCCACTGTTCGTCGTCGGTCAGCGGCTCGTACCAGCGGGGATCGCCCTTGAGTACCGGCACGGACGCCTTCGTCCACTCGTACAAGTCGTCGGAGGTGGCGTAGGTGATCGTCTGGACGTTGTGCCCACCCGGTGCGGCGGTGACCGCGGTGTAGAACATGTACCAGCGGCCGTCGGGGCCCTTGGTCACCGAGCCCGTCCAGGTGGCCATGTCGTCGATCGCCGGGGCGTCGGAGCGCACCAGGGCGTCGGTGACCCGCGTCCAGTTGGTCAGATCGGTGGACACGGCGTGACCGATCGAGGCACGGAAGTGCCGGGCATCGGGATCCTTGAGCGCGCGCGAGGCGTACAGGAAGAACATGTGGAACCGGTCGCCATCGTCCACGATCCAGAAATCCCACACCCACGCCTCGGGTAGGTCGAACATCGGGGCCAGCCTCTCCATTACGTGAAGACGTCACTACGACCGCAAGACAGGCTGCACACGCATCTCGCTAAACGCTTTCAGCCGGGCTCAAACCTAACATCGGCCCTGCTGACGAGCAACCCGCTCAGCAGGCTCGACCGGCGTCGACAGCCTCGGCCCACCATCGCTCCAGCCGATGCCGATGGGCGGCGGCGCGCCACCAATGCCGGGACGCGGTGGCTCGCAACACCACCGTCCGACCCTCGTATTCGCAGGTCACCACGTACAGCCGGAGCCGTCCGAGCCGACGGGCGACCAGCCCGAAGCCCTCGATCCGGTGAGTCCACAGGAAGAATCCCACCGAGGCCCCGACGCCCTCGGAATAGGCCCGCACCCAGAGCCAGGGCAGCGCGAGCGTCAGCGACGCCGCGAAGCCGACCAGGCAGACCAGCCCGCGGACGAACAGCAACGGATGCTCGTCGACACGTGCCTGAGGCGGCAAGGTGATCAGGCCCAGGAAGAGTGCCGCACACCAGAGCAGGGCCGGCACCGCGATCGGATTGGCGATCGTCAGGCGGGGCGGACGGCTCATGCCGTCATGGTGCCTGCGGGAGGGGCCATCACTGATTGAGCTTTGTCGATCCGTTGATCGAGCTGTCTCTCTGCCGATTGAGCTTGTTTCTCCGCTGATTGAGCTTGTCGAAATCAACGGGTCTCGACGAGCTCGACCGACGGTGCCGGCAACCTCGACCGAAACGGCTACTCGACCCCGTCGAACAGCGAGGTCACCGAGCCATCGACGAAGACCTCTTGAATGGCCTTCGCCAACAACGGCGCGATGGACAACACCGTCAGCTTCGGAATGTGCAGGTCGTCGCGGATCGGCAGTGTGTTGGTGACGATGACCTCTTCGAAGGCGGACGCGTTGAGCCGCTTCGCCGCCGGACCGGACAGGATCGGGTGGGTGGCCGCGGCGATCACCTGCGCGGCACCGTGCTCGCGTAGTGCGGCAGCGGCCTGGCAGATGGTGCCGGCGGTGTCGATCATGTCGTCGACCAGCAGGCAGACCCGGCCCTTCACGTCGCCGACCACCTCGCCGACGGCCACCTCGTTGGCCTTGTTCGGGTCGCGCCGCTTGTGGATGATCGCTAGCGGCAGACCGAGCCGGTCGGACCAGTTGTCGGCCAGCTTGACCCGTCCGGCGTCCGGGGAGACCACGGTCATGTTGTCGAGCGGGTAGTTCGCCGCCACGTAGTCGGCGAGCACGGGAATGCTGAACAAGTGGTCGACCGGGCCATCGAAGAAGCCCTGGATCTGCGAGGCGTGCAGATCGACGCTCATCAGCCGGTTGGCGCCGGCCGTCTTGTACAGGTCGGCGATCAGCCGGGCCGAGATCGGCTCACGTCCGGCGTGCTTCTTGTCCTGGCGTCCATAGGGGTAGAACGGCGACACCACGGTGATCCGCTTGGCCGACGCGCGCTTGAGCGCGTCGATCATGATCAGCTGCTCCATCAGCCACTCGTTGACCGGCGCCGGGTGACTCTGGATGACGAAGGCGTCCGCGCCGCGCACCGACTCTTCGAAGCGCACATAGATCTCGGAGTTGGCATAGGTGACCTGCCGGGTGGGCACCAACTCGACGCCGAGCAGTTCCGCGACCTCTTCGGCGAGCTCTGGATAGGCCCGTCCGGTGCAGAGCATCAAGTGCTTCTCGGTGGGTCGCTTGATCCCGCTCACTGATCGCGCTCCTGACCGGCCGCCTGCTCCAAGGCCGCTTCGGCCGCGGCCGCCGTCCGGGTTCCTGGTCGTTTTCGGGCCACCCAGCCCCTGATGTTGCGTTGCTGACCGCGGGCGACGGCGAGTTCGCCGGGGCCGACCGCGGAGGTGATCGTCGAGCCGGCGGCGACATAGACACCATCGGCGATCTCGACCGGGGCGACCAGCACCGAGTCGCTACCCACGAACGAACCCTTGCCGACGGTGGTGTGCGATTTATGCACCCCGTCGTAGTTGGCGAAGATCGTGCCGGCGCCGATATTGGCACCCTCACCCACGGTGGCGTCACCGCAGTAGGTCAGGTGCGGCACCTTGGCGCCGTCGCCGATCTCAGCGTTCTTAGTCTCGACGAAGGCGCCGATCTTGCCCTTGACACCCAGTTGCGTTCCGGGGCGCAGGTAGGAGAACGGGCCGACCTCGGCACCCTCGCCGATCACGGCCAGCGTCGCGTGGGTGCGGACGACATGCGCGCCCGCACCGACCTCGACATCGATCAGGGTGGTGTCGGGGCCGATCACCGCGCCGGTGGCGACCGAGGTGGCGCCCTCCAGCGACGTGCCGGGCAGCAGCGTGACGTCGCCGGCCAGGTCGACCGAATCGTGCACCCAGGTGGTCGCCGGGTCGAGCACGGTGACGCCCTCGGTCATCCAGCGCCGCAGGATCCGCCGATTGAGCTCGGCGCTCAACGCGGCCAGCTGGACGCGGTCGTTGACCCCCTCGGCCTGCAGCGAATCGGTCAGCACGGTGCCACCGACCCGGCCGGCGCGGCTGCGGGCGAAGGCGATCACATCGGTGAGGTACAGCTCGCCCTGGGCGTTGTCGGTGCTCAGCGCGGCGATGCCGGCGCGCAGGGTCTCGGCGTCGAAGACGTAGATTCCCGCGTTGATCTCGGTGATCCGCCGCTCGTCGTCGGACGCATCGCGCTGTTCGACGATCCGGGCGACCTCGCCGGCCTCGCGGACGATGCGTCCGTAGCCGGTCGGATCGTCGACGATCGTGGTCAGCAGGGTCACCGTGTTGCCCTCGGCGCGATGCGCCTGGATCAGCTCGCGCAGCGTGTCGCCGGTGAGCAGCGGAACGTCGCCGCTGGTCACCACCACTTCGCCGGTCAGTTCGCCCAGGGCGGCGAGCCCGGAACGGACGGCGTCGCCGGTGCCGCGGGGCTGCTCTTGGACGGCCGTGATCACCTGCGGGGCGATCTCGTCCAGATGCGCCTGGACCTGCTCGCGTTGATGGCCGATCACCACCACCAGGTGCTCCGGCTCCAGCGCACTGGCCGCCTCGACGGCGTAGCTGAGCATCGAACGGCCGGCGAGCGGGTGCAACACCTTCGCGGTGGCCGACTTCATCCGGGTACCCGCCCCGGCCGCCATGATGACGACGGCGGCGACGCGCCCCTGGTCGGTAGTGGACACGAATTCTCCAAGAGGTCGATGGGCCACGCGGGCTACGGCTCGAGGTTCGCTCAAACCGTGAGGTCTGACGTCAGCCTAATGGACGTCACGGACACTGCTGGCAAGCCGACGATGCCCCGTCCCCGCGCTCGCCGAACTATTTGGGGCTCGCCGAGTTCAGCGAGCCCCAAGTAGTCCGGCGAGCGGAAGGTGGTGGGAGGGGTCGGGACCGCGGCTCAGGAGTCGCCGTAGGAAAGCGCCTCGGCCTCGGTGACCGAGTTAACCGGCTCGGCGCCATGGTCGGGCTCGGCATCCACGACCAGCAGCCGGTCGCGGGCCAGGCACAGAACGCCGATCGCGGCGGCCACCGCGACGGCACCGACCCAGAACGGCAGGTGCAGCGAGAACTCGCCGAGCACGCCGGCCAGCCAGGGCGCGACGGCGCCGCCGGTGAATCGGACGAAGCTGTAGGCGGCGGACGCGGTGCTGCGCTCGGCGTCCGAGACCTTCATCACAGCCTCGGTGATCAGGGTGTTGTTGACACCGAGGAACAGACCGGCGATGACCACGCCGGTGGCCAGCACGGCCTTGTTCTCGGTGAACAGCGCCATGGTGGCCAGCACCAGCGCGAAGCCGGTCAGCGCCGCGACAATGCCGCCGAAGGTACCGATCCGACGCTGCACCCAGGGCGCCAGGAACACCGAGGACAGTGCGAGCAGGATGCCCCAGCCGAAGAAGATCAGGCCGATCGCCAGTGCACCCATGGCCAGCGGGAACGGCGTGAAGGCCAGCAGGGTGAAGAAGCCGAAGTTGTACAGCAGTGCTGTCATGCCGATGGTCAGCAGGCCGCGGTCACGCAGCGCTCGCAGCGGGGCACCCAGTGAGGTTCCCGCTGCTCCGTTCGGACGGTCGGCCGGCAGGCTGACCAGCGTGGCGACCAGGGCCACAGCCATCAGCACCGCGACACCGAAGAACGGCAGCCGCCAGGACATGCTGCCAAGCCAGCCGCCGAGCAGCGGACCGGCGGCGATACCCACACCCAACGCCGCCTCGTAGAGGATGATCGCCTGGCTCACCGAACCGGTGGCGGCACGCACGATGGTGGCCAGCGCGGTGGCGATGAACAATGCGTTCCCCAAGCCCCACAGGGCGCGGAACGCGACGATGCCGGCCACGCCGTCCTGCATGCCGGCGGCAGCGGACCCGATGATGATCAATGCCAGGCCGGCAAGCAGCGTCCATTTGGCGCCGATCCGGCTGCTCACCCAGCCCGTGCCGAGCATCGCTATGCCCATCACGGCCATGTAGCTGGTGAACAGCAACGACACCTCGGACGGGCCGGCACCGAGCTCATCGGCGATCGGCTTCAGGATGGGGTCGACCAGGCCGATCCCCATGAACGAGATGACACATGCGAAGGCGACGGACCAGACGGTCCGCGATTGACGCAACATCGGCGTCATTCCTCTCCGGCCACCCGACGGGCGGCCTGCAGCAATTGTTCGAGTAATTGAGTGGTCTCACGGATGCGCTGGACGGGTAGATCAGCTTCGTCCAGGAGACGACCGACGGCCCGTCCGCGAGCACGTCGCGCTTTGAGAAGGGCTGATCGGCCGGCGTCGGTGACGCTCACCAGGGTGGCCCTGGCATCCGCCGGGTCGGCGATTCGTTCGACCCAGCCGAGCTCCTCCAGACGACTTGCCTGCCGCGTGACCGCGGGCTGACTCGTCTGATCGGCGTGGGCCAGATCGCCGATGCGAATGGGTCCCCGCTCTTCCACGATGGCCAGCAGACGCAGCACCCCTGAAGGGACGTCGAGGCCTGCCTGCGTACTGGCCCAGCGCGAGAGAGCACCAGCCAGCCGCAACAAGTCATCGGCAGCCGACGAATCATCCATGCCTTAGTTATATACCTATGGCATGTATTTGGCAATGTCTGAATCGCTGGCTCGCACTCTCGACCTCGGTGGACGCGTTGGCGCCGCCGGGACCCGTTGATCGAACTTGCCAAGGCCGCGCTGGGTCCATCTGCGGGGTCCGGAACACCTGGCGTTGGTCGAGGGCATCGGCGCTCGTCATTTGCTGAGGAGGCCGGGATTCTCTATCGACCGGACGACGCGGCAACCGGGCGGGCGGCGGCACGGCGGAGAACAGCCGGACGGGCGAGAGCGCGGCAGGCGGACGAGCGAGAGCGCGGCGGCGGACGGGCGAGAGCGCGGCTGCGAACAGGCGAGAGCGCGGCTGCGCGAGAGCCGGACGAGCGATAGCGCAACAGCGGGCGACGGCGCGGCAGCGGGACGACGGGCGAGCGACGGCCCGGCAGCGATCTCGACATCGGTGACTGGTGGCGGGAAACATGTGCCGGTTTCGTGTTGTAACCCGAAATCCGAACACGTTTCCCGAAATCAGTGAGCGATCTCGACATCGACACACCCCGAATCTTTGTCCGAGTTACTTAGCCGGCCACTCAGCCACCCGTTGGTCGAGCTTGTCGAGACCCTTGGGCCGGCGCGCCCTTGACTCGATTCAGGCGACATGAATGTGTTGTCACAGTGTTGTCAGAAACCACCCTGGTGTTGTCAGTTTCAGAAACAT
>JBDHZN010000079.1:0-13859 GCA_039811845.1 Micropruina sp.
GCAGCAAGGGCATCACCGAGATCATCATGGCCGGCAACTTCGTCCGGTTCTCGCCGGCCGACCTGCCCGACTCCAAGCAGCTGCGGCTGAACCGCCTCTACCCCGGATCGCAGATCCGGAGGGCGGCCGGGCACGTGCTGATCCCGCGTCCGATGACTCGGCCGATCGCCGGGCAACCGATCGTGGACCTACCCCTGCTGGCGTGGGGAACGACCGTCCTGGACGACATCTTCTGAGCCAGTCGGTCGAGCGTGGCGAGACCCCGGGCTCTGGATGACCTAAGCCTGCGGCGGCGGGCCGAGTGCTTACTGCCGGCCACTTCGCGGGGTTTCCAGCGCGGGGCTGGCTGCGGCCCCATGAGCGGCGATCTCACCGATGCGGCGAGGCATCGCTTCGGGTGATCGTGGTGTCTTGACAGAGGGTCCGGTGGGCCTTCCGCAGTTCATCGGATCAGGAACAAGCGAGGCGAGCATGCACAACCTTCCGAAGTGGGACCTGCACCACCACGCCGTTCCCGACGGCTACGTCGAGGCGATGCGATCGGCCGGAGTGACCAGCGTCGGCGGCATTCGTTTTCCCCGATGGACGCCGGAGCGTTCGCTGCGGGCGATGGACGGGTTGCAGATCGAGCGGGCTTGGCTGTCGGTGTCGGCGCCCGGCGTCTGCCTGCCGGGGGTTCCGGACGCGGCCGGACTGGCCCGCAGGGTCAACGATGGCGTGGCAGAGATCGTCGCGGCGCGTCCTGATCGGTTCAGTTGGTTCGCCACGCTGCCGCAAGCCGACGTCCCGGCCTCCATCGCGGAGATCGACCGGCTTGACGCGAACGAAGTGGTGCTGATGTCGAACGTGACGGATCGTCATTTCGGCCATCCCGATCTGGACCCGCTCTGGTCCGCTCTGGACGCCCGCCGCGCCGTGGTGTATGTGCATCCGAACGGACGCCCGGGCACAGACGATCAGGGTCTGCTGAACCCGCTCTACCTGTGGCAGAACGACACCGCCAAGACCATGCTCGACTTCATCAGCCGTGGGGGGCACGTCCGGTTTCCGCAGATCCGGTGGGTGCTCTCGCACGGCGGCGGGCCGCTTCCGGTGGTCCTGGACGACGCGCTGCGCGGGCTCCGCGCGCTGCGGCCCGGCATCGACGCCGAACTCGAGACGTGGCGACCACACGTCTTTCTCGACACCGCTTCGAAGGCCTACGACGAGCAGATTCCGGCGATCGTGGGCTTCGGTGGCCCGGGTCAGGTCACCTTCGGTTCGGACTTCCCGTGGGCGGCGCGCAGCGCGGGCGGGATCCTCGCCCGGGCCTACACGAAGGCGGCCGAGCGGCTGAACCTCGACGAGGCTCAACTCAAGGGAGTCTTCCGCGACAACGCGGTGCGCCTGTTCGCTCGGGAGGACCGGCCGGCGGCCCGCACGGTCGTCAAGGCACTCTCCGATTTTCCGGCCGCGACCGGGCCCCAGCCGGTATCGAGCCCGCTCGGCGGTGGGTTCTGGGACGGCGACCACGCAACCGTGCGGCAGCGGATCGTGCTGCACAACGACTCCCTGCCGCCGGGCGACCTGGCCGTGGTCGACATGCTTCAACCAGCCTTCTCGATCGCCGAGTCGAGGCGGTGCAGAAGCCGGGGCGTGGCCGGCATCCGCGTCCCGCTGGACTTGGGCGGACTGCCCGCCGAGGAGGACTTCGTCGATCAGTCGCTTCTCGACGCGCTGGCCGAAGGCGATGACCTGCTCCGATTCGAACCGCGGGTCGACGGGATCCCGCTGCTGGACGATGGCCGCCTTGACGCGGTGCTGTTCTGCGCCAAGGGACACTGGCTGCAGCGGCTGACCCGGCTGGACGGCTCGCGGGTGATCCTGGCCGGCACCGGCGGGGTGGTCCCCTACCTTGCCCGGCCGATAGATATTCTTCGCTACCTCGGACGAGGCAAGCTGGGCGCGCTCGCCTACCTGTGGGCCACGTTCGTGACCAAGCGTCCGGCCGGGTACCGCTGGCTGCAGGCCACCAGACGCGAGTAGCGCGTCCCACGAGGTCGTCCCGGCTCGTCCTACGTGGCGACCGGGCTACCGGCGCCGTCCGGCGCGGCGCCGGACGTAGGCGTAGGTGGTGGCGAGGAGCAACGGTGGCCACAACATCGCCGGGGCATAGCAGGCGATCATCAGCAAGGCCCACCCGGAACTCGGACGGTCGCTGAAGCCGCTGACGTCGGACCAGTGCGTGACACTGAGCCACACGATGGCCGCGACGAGCAGTGCCCCGACGACCGCGGCAGCGACGACTGGCCATACCGGTATCGGCCGTCCACCCAGCAACGGGACGCCGGCCGGCACCTGCTCGCCCCATCTGTACACCAGGCCGAGGGTCAGTGCGGCCGCGGCGATGGAGGCGGCGCTGAGCCCGATCACATACAACGTGCCGAGGCCCGGAATGTGCTCCATGCGCAGGTGTGCCTCGCTCCAGCCAAGGGGTACGCCCAGGCCGACGGCGGTCCGCCAGCCCGCGGACGGCAGCACGCAGGCAACAGTGGCCCAGGCGGAGGCCACCGCCCACCGCGGCGTTCCCTCGGCGACGTCGGAGGCGGCTGGGTCGAGCGGCGGGGCGGGCAGCCTGACCAGCAAGCGGTAGATCCGGCGGATCGGCCACGACGGCACGAAGCGGTGCCGTTCCTCGCGCCAGACCCGCGCCCGCGGATGCGGTCGGACTGTTCTCAGAGCCCGCTGGATACGGGCCACCGGGTGGTAGAAGGCGGGCGGCTCGGACGGATACAACTCGATCCGGCGAAGATGCTTGGTGCTGATGAAACCGTACTGGTCGGGGCTGACGAGTCGGAGCGGGGCACCATGCTCGGGAGGGAGCGGGCGGCCGTCGAGTTCGTCGGCGAGCAGCACATTCTCGGCGAGCGCATCGGCCAGGGTGACGATGGACCGGTAGCCGTCCCAACCGACGAAAACCAGGTAGCTGACCTGGGCGCCGGGCGCGAGCCGGGGCCGGATGAGCAGGCGGTACACGTCGTCGAATGCGACGCCGGCCCAGCGCAGCCCGACGGCCGACCACCCTGCGACGCAGTGCAGGTCGGCGTCGATCGTGCGGCGCGGCAGCCCGGCCAGTTCGGCCGGGCTGAAGGAGACCGGACCGATCAGAGCGCCGGCGACGTCGATGATCGCGTCGTGCGGAATCCGCGGCGGCGCGTGGGACTCGATGCCGAAACGTGGCAGTCCCTGCACGGCGCGCTGGCCGGGCGGCAGGCCCCTGGTGGTTCGCGAGTCCCGGTTGGCAGACGGGTTACTCGGACGCTTCACGTCAGATCCAGCTGTCGACGGCGGTCAGCGGTCCGCTGGTGTTTCCGGTGTTGATCACGCCGGCCGGTTCCAGCAGCACCAGGTGGCAGCCGGCGGCGCTGTGCGGACGGTGTTCGATCCCACGGCGGACGACGTAGAGCTGGCCCGGCTGCAGGTGGACCTCCGGTTCGCCGGCCAGTTGGATCGTGAGCTCGCCGGCGAAGACCAGGAACACCTCGTCCACCTCGTGCCGATGCCAGACGAACTCGCCGCGGGCCCGCACCAGCTTGATCTCCCAGCCATTGGATTCAGCCACGATCCTGGGCGACCAATCGGTGGTGACCAGCTGAAACTTGGTGCCGAGGTCCACCACCTCGGACGGGCGTGCGACGTCATTGCGAACTGACTCCCTCATCTGTCGAGACCTTTCTGGTTGGACGAACCACGCGAGTGCTGGGTGACGCAGGTCCGGCTGGCAGGAGCGTCGCCGGCCTGACGGCGCGAGCACCGGCTCTTGGTGGTACTGGAGGACTTAGGTTCCTCACGCTAGGTTCGGCGGACCGGCATGACATCGGTGAAGCCGCCGATGCCGTTGATGACCGGGGGCGGGCGTCGACCGGTACGGGCGGGCTCGGTGGCATCGCCGATGCCGCCGCACGAGGTGACGTGGAGGATCTCCTCATGACCCAACTACGGATCAACCTGTGCGAGGACCGCGGGCGGCTGCCCGAGCAGTGGGGCGTCACGGCCGCCGAGATCGCGGCAACGTATCCCTGCGATCGGCTCGTCGGAACCCCGGTGCGGCGACTGACCCGCGGCATCGACGTCGATGCTCCGGCCGACGTCGTTTTCCGGTGGCTGTGCCAACTGCGGGTTGCGCCCTACAGCTACGACTGGATCGACAACCTGGGACGGCGGAGTCCCCGCGTGCTGACCCCCGGCGCCGAGCGACTGGCCGTCGGGCAGAGCCTGCTGATCGCCCGGATCGCCGACTTCGCGCCCGGTGACCACATCACCGGTCTGGCTATGCCAGCCGCTGCGCGCGTCTTCGGAGTGGCGGCTCTGACGTACCGCGTGCGATCGCGGTCGGCCAAGAGCAGCCGCCTCGTCGTCCGGTTGGTCGTCAACGAGCCAGTCACCCGGTGGCAGAAGATCCGCTGCTGGCTGCTGGGCTGGGGCGACCTGATCATGATGCGCAAGCAACTGATCACGCTGAAGGCCCTGGCGGAGCAGACTCCGTCCACGACCGACCGGTCGGCCCGCGAGCAGACCGGTTGATCAGGCCGCGTCCCGGCCCGTGCCGGTCGCCGGGTAGGCACCGCGGATCCTCGTCGCCAGCACGGTGAAGGCCGGGGCGCCGACGATGGACCACAGCCCGGGTCCGTTCGGCATGACGATGGCTGGGCTCCCGCTCTGGATGGTCACGAACAGCATCGCCAGCGCCATCACCCACAACACCACCGCGCCGACAACGATCCCGACGTGGACCGCTCGCGGTGGCCGTCCGGCTCGGAGGGTGGATCCGGCGGCGACCGCAAGCAGCGCTGCGAGCACGGCTGGCATCACCACCAGACCGAGGAGTCGCCACAGACCGCCGCCGGCGGGGAACCGGCTCAACGTGACACTCAGGTGCGCGACCGCCAGTCCGGCCGCCGCCGCCGTGGCGACGACGGCTGCAACTCGCCTGGTCGCAGCGCCGGACGGGATCTTCGTCGGTGTGGTCATCGGATGCTCCTGGGCTGCGCCGGCGAGCGGCGACGAGTGCGGGTTCGAGATGCGGGTGGGACGCTCCGGCCTGCCGGCGCCAGCGAAGTCGTCGATCAGCGCGGCAAGGCGCTCGGGCTGGTCCTGCATGATCAACGTGTAGCTGTCGCGCACCTGTTCGAGCCGGCTGCCCCGGATGAGAGCAGCCAACCGTCGCCCGTGATCGGGGCGCTGAATGCGATCCTCCGGCGTCCAGATAACCAGGGTCGGCAGGTCAACGGACGACAACTGCCGGCAGATGTCGATCATCTGACTCCGGCGGGACTCGAGGAGGTAGCGGCGCAGGTCGCGTCGGACCTCCGGGTCGGATTGCAGCGGAGCCAGCCAGCGGTCGACCAGCCGATCGGGCAGGCGCCGTTTGGTCAGCCAGCCGAAGGCGACCGGCAGGCGCCGCAGCGCTCGGGCCCGCAGCAGCGCGCCGATCGTGGCCAGACCACCGGGTATGGCGGCGGTCGCCCGGAGATTCTTGCCGGGCAATCCGGGTGGGAAGTTCTCGAACGCCTCACAAGAACTGATCACCAACCGGGAGAGCCGGTCCGACGGCTGCACGGCCGCGGCCAGGACTGCCGCGTGGTCGTTGCCGATCAGGGTGACGTCCTGCAGCGCCAAGGCGTCGAGCAGGTCATGGACGATGCTCCCGAAGCCGGCGAGGGTCAGGTCGGCGTCCGGCCGCATCGGCCGGGTATGGGCTCCCAGGGGCAGCGTCGGTACCACGCAGCGATAGCGCGACGACAACCGGTCGACCACCCGGTCCCAGACTGAGCCGTCCATCAGCACGCCGTGCAGGAACACCAGCGTCGGACCTGAGCCGCGGTCGGTGTAGCGGATCTCGCCCGCGGCGATGCTGGCCCAAGCCGTGAAGGTCTGGGCGGTCGGGTCAGGGTGCATAGCCTCAGCCTTCTCCCCGGACCCGCAAGCCGCATCGGCGATTCCGCCGAGCGCCGGTCTGGCAGTGCGAGCCCCGCTCTGATCCGAGCCGGAGTTCATCGGTGCGCCGAATCTCGCCGACGGGGCTGATCGTGCAGCCACTGGTCGAAGGTGAGAAGGCCGCAGTCACTGCCGGCCTGCGGCAGCAGGGCTCCGGCGGCGAACTGTCGTCCGGCGTGGCCCGGCATACGCACCGGGATCAGCAGGCGATGATCATCCACGTGCCGCTGGTAGCGCCGCACCATGTCAGCGAGGGTGAGTTGCTCGGGGCCGCCGAAGTCCGGAACCGCGGCCGTTCCCTGGGGAGGGCCGCTGAGGACGATGTCGGCAAGGCGATCGGCAACCTCGGCAGCCGCCACCGGGCGGCACACCATGCTCGGCACGAACACGACTGGCCCGGCCTGCATTCTGGTCAGCATCTGGCCGGCGAACTCGTGGAACTGGGTGGCTCGCAGAATGGTGTGCGGAGTCGTGGCGGCGAGCACCAGTCTTTCCTGGGCGCGTTTGCCGCGATAGTAGCCGGAGTCGATTCGGTCGGTTCCGACGATGGACAAGGCGATGAAGTGCCGGACGCCGGCTTCCCGGCAGGCGGTCAGCAGGCGTCCGGTGACGTGTTCGAAGAACGCCGTGGACACTCGCGCACTGCTGGTGGTGACGCTGGTCACGTCGACTACGGTGTCCGCTCCGGCCAGCGCCGAAGCCACCCCGGCTCCGGTGCTGAGGTCCACGCCCAGTGACCGTGCGATGGGCACGACCTGCAAGGCTCGGCGGCGCAGCGCGGTCACCAGCGGTGCCCCCACGGTGCCGGTGGCGCCGGCGACCACGACAGATCCGAGGGGACGGTGCTCGGTCGACTCCGAAGCGAGGTTGGCGGTCCGCTGATTGGCCGCGGGCGGCGATTGGTGTTCATCCATCAGGCCAGTCTGAGCACGCTGCTGCGGCCGGACATCGGCAGATCCACCGGTCTTCGTCGGGTCGCGCCTGTCCGTCTCGCCGCGGTCAGCCGGTGAGATTGACGTCGCGGAGGGCAGCTCGGGAGGTGATGCCCAGTTTGGTGAAGACCTGCCGGAGGTGGGAGTCGACAGTGCGTGGGCTCACGTAGAGCTGCGCTGCCACCTCTTTCGTACTCGCTCCGCTCGCGACGAGCTCGGCCACCTGAAGTTCCTGCGGAGTCAGCCTGGGGACGGTGTCGTCACGGCGGCGAATCGACTCGCCCGTCGCCCTGAGTTCCTGGCGGGCGCGATTCGCCCAGGGTTGCGCGTCGAGGTGCTCGAAGGCGTCCATCGCACGACGAAAATGCGGACGGGCGGCTGATCGCTGACGCAGCCGCCGCAGATGTTCGCCAAGCAGCAGGTGGGTCAGCGCGGTGACGAACGGGCGTCCGGAGTGAGCCTGTCTGGCCAATGATCGTTCGAACAGGCCGGTCGCCTCATCGCCCTCGCTGACCATCGCCTGCCAGCGGTCCAGCGCAGCGCCGGCCCAGTCGTGGTCGGCTTCGCGAACCCACTGCCACGACCCGATCGAGGCCACCAGGTCACGCGCCCGATCAGTGTGTCCCGACCAGACGGCAGCCAGCATCGCGAAGTCGGTGGCGGCCAGTTGAGCGGCGCGATGGGTGCCGGGCGTAGTCAGCGTTTCGTAGTACTGCATGGCCTGTGCCGGACGGCCCAGGCCGAGCTCGAGGGCGCAACGGGCGGCCATCGCCAACGCAGCGGGATAACCCAGCCCGTGGGTGCGATCGAGATCGAAGACCTGCTCGGTGAGGTCTTCGGTGCTCACCCGGTCCCCGCGGCGCGCGGCCAGCGCACCCAGCGTGGCCAAATGGACGGCCGCGCTGGCCACCTGATCTGTTTCCCGGGCGGCCCGCAGGCCCTCGTCGGCGCTCGCTTCCGCCTGGCGTGGGTTGGTCTCGATCTGCGACACCACCAAGGGCTCCAGTGCCTGGGCCAGCAAGCCGAGGGATCCGGTCTCCCGGCAGCGGGCTGCGGCTCTGGACGCCAGCACGCGGGTCCGGACGAAGTCTCCGGTGTAGGCGGCGGCCATCGCGGCGTCGGTCAGCAGGTGGGGGTCGTCGGTGCCGTCGACTGCACGGATGGCCTCGTTCAGCGTGGCAACTCCTCCGACGCCGGAGCCGGTGAGCAACTCGGCGATGCCTGCGGTGACGCAGGCCGCTGATGGATGCCGGTCGCCGCGCAGCAGTATTTTCGCCACTTCACCGGCCCGGGCGACCCGGTCCATGTCACCGGCGACCCCGGCGGCGCGCAGCGCGGCGACGAGCATGGCGGCCGCCCGGTGCGGGGCGGCGGCGAGGATGTCCGCAGCACTGTTGACCAGGATCTCGTATCCCTGCACCGCAGAGCCCGTGGTCGCTTCCAGCCTGCCTCGAAGTTCCTCGATCCGGCCCGGATCGGTGAGGTTCTCCGTGCCGCGGGCGGCGGTGATCAGCGCGGCTGCCCGTCCGATCTGGCCGCAGTCCCAGGATGCCTCGGCGGCGTCGAGCAGCCACCCGAGCCTCTGGACCGGGTCGGCAGCCAGTTCGGCCGCGCGTTCGTACGCGCGCGATGCGAGGTCGGTCGCGCCGCGCCGTCCGGCCGCGACAGCGAGTTCGGCGAGTTCGACCGCCAGGCCCTGATCGGGCGGGATCGCCGCCGAGGCACGATGCCAGGTAGCTCGCGACGGGTCCAACTCGGCCAACGCCTCGGCCAGGGCCAGGTGTGCTCCGCGCCGGTCGCTGGACGGCGCCGCCTGGTAGACGACTGAGCGGATCAGCGGGTGGACGAACTCGACCCGGCTGCCCGCCACGGTGAGGAGTCCATGGCGCTCGGCGGCGGTCAGGTCGACGTCCCCGGCGCCGTCCGCACCGTTCGCGGCCAGCAGCACCCCGAGATCGCCGGTGTCGTCGGCGGCAGCGAGCAGCAGGAGCCGGCGCAGCCGTGGATCCAGCCCGCTCACCCGGCCGAGATAGCCGGACTCCAGCTGCGCGTCGAGCATCAGCGGCTGGTCGGACGTCGCGAGTCGTCCGTCGCCGCCGAGTGCCTTCAGCGCCAACGGGTTGCCGCGTGCCGCCGCCTTCACCAATGAGCGAGCGGTGCGGTCGAAGAGCAGACGCTGGTCGAGCAGCTGATCGGCGGACGCCTCGTCCAGCGGCCCCACGATGACGCGAGGAACATCGGCGAGCAGCCGATCGCTCGAGGTCGGCAGACTGGGTGCCTCGGTCCGCAACGAGAACAGCATGGCGAGCCGATCACCGCTCATCCGCCGCGCGACAAAAGTGAGAGCGCCCAGCGACTCGGGGTCGACCCACTGGGCATCGTCGACCAGGCATACCAACGGGGTCTCCTCGGCGAGGGCGGCGAGCAGTTCGATCACGGCGGCGGCGACCAGGAATCGCCCCGGAACCTTGCCCGTCTCGATGCCGAGGGCGGCGCCCAGTGCCGAACGTTGGGGCGGCGACAAGCTCGGAATCCGGTCCCGCACCGGACGCAGCAGCGCATGCAGGCCGGCAAACGGCATCGCGGTCTCCGCCTGAACGCCGCGCACCTGGAGCAGCCTCAGGTCAGCGGCGTGGGCCGCCGCGTAGTGCATCAGGGCGCTCTTGCCGATGCCGGCGGGGCCGCACAGCACCGCCGACGCGGAATGTCCGCGACGGGCAGCCATCAGCAGATCGTCGATCAGGCCGCATTCGACGGTGCGCCCGTACAACACGTCTTCATCGTATGACTCGGGCGTCGACGCAGCTGTCGACGCAGCGTCGGGGTGCCGGAACGAAGCTCCGCTCGCGGGACCCGTGCCGGCACCTCGTCCCAGGTCCACGGCGGGGGACCGGCTCGTGGAGCGGCGCAAGGGACTCAGCACGGCTGTCGCTCACGTCTGTCGGCGTTCCAGCCGGCTCTTGAGCGCGGACAGTTCGCGGTCGACGTAGCGACGGCTGAGTTGCATGATCACCGGCCCGACCACCGCAGCCCCACGTCCGCTGTGTCGAATGGAGAAGGTCACCGCGGTGACCGGGCCTCGATCCTCGAGCTGGTGTCCGGCCACGGTCTCGATCGACCCGGTGCGGGAGCGCCAGGAGAAGTAGCGCGGCGGGTCGAAGAGATCGACGGTCCAGACGCTGGTCGGCAGCCATGGTTGCTTGATCCGGACGCGGCTGGAACGTCCCAACGCCGAGCCACCCAGAATCTGCACGGAGCGCATTGTCGTGGTCCACTGCGGCATCTGCCCGACGTCGCAGATGATCCGCCAGACCTGATCGATGGGCGCGCCGATGACCGTCGAGGCGTCGTAGCTAAGCATCCCTTCCTCCGTTCTGCGAGTTGACGTCAGGCAATCGGTGCGGTCAGGCGTCCCGGCCGGCACGCCTCAGCGGCGAACCGTGAGGAGTCTCGGCTGCCTGCCCAGCCGCGGTGGCGGGCGCCGGCGCTCGCGGATCCATCGTGGCGGCACCGGATCTCCCGGTTGGTGGATCGATCCGGGACACCCCCGCCTCGGCGCGCCGCTTCACCGGATCTAGCTGGAGCCTGAGCAACTGGCGTCGCACATAAGGGCCGAGGAAGGGCTGGAGCAGGCGGAATGCCCTCTTGAAGATCAGTTCGCCACTCACCGTCAGCTGGGTACCGGCCGCGGTCGGGTCGGCCCGGATAGCGAAGAGAGCGTCATAGTGCCGTTTGCGCTCCCTCAGTTCGATCCGGCCCTCGCCGGTGACGGTCAACTCGTTGATCACCCTGCCCTCCCGATGATCGAGTTCCAGCACCTCGGTGGAGTTCCGGCGTTCGATCAGGCGGACACCGGTGATCGTTGAGAACGTCGCCGCCCAGCCGGGATAGTCGGTGTAGACAGCGCAGACGATCGCGCGGGGGGCATGCACCGTGATCGTCGCCCGAACCCGCAGCGGCCGCCCGCGATCGGGCCGCGGACGCCGTCGTGCGAGGCCGTTCCTGATCGCCGCGGTGAGTTGCGCCTGCTGCACGTCGGCCAGCAACGCGCGGACGCGGTCGCGATGCTGGTCGAGGAGCAAGGCGTAGTCGGTGCTTGGGATCATCACGATGGTTCCTTCCCAGTCCGGTCGAACAGGCAACTCCAGTCGGGGCTGCGCTTCTACGGGGCCTTGGCTGAGGGTCCAATCGCGAGTCTGCGGCGTGGTTCGGCGCGATCGCATCCGCGAGATCGCCGGTATTCGCCCACGGTCATGAGCGCGCCTGGTCCGCGGGATGTCGTCGACGACGTCCACGCAGCGGGTGAGCATCGTCAGGTTTGCTGGGCGACGCGGTGTCGGCCGCTGTTGGTCCGGTGACTTCGCCGGTGCGGTCCACGGCTGCGCCCGGTGATGCTGCCAGGTATGAGTAGGTCTCGCGGGAGTGAGTTGCCGGCTGCATCGACAGCATCGGCCAGAGTCGCGATCGGACGCTGCCACCGGCGCCGGCTTTGGGTCAGGCTGCTGGTCGTCCTGATCATCCTGCCGACGGCGCAGGTCGGGTTCTGGGCTGCGTTGGCGCCCGAGTCATTCGTGTCGGACTTCCCCGGCTGGGGTATGCACTGGACGGCCGCGACCGACCGATTCGACGAGCACTTCGTCCGTGACGTCGGCTTTCTGCATCTGGCGCTGCTGGCCGCCGCGGTGTACACCTTCGTCCGACCCTGGCACGGGCGGATGTTGGGGCTGGCCTGGGCGGTGTTCGCCGTGCCGCATCTGTGGTTCCACGCCGGTCATCGGACGGGGCTGAGTGACTGGGCGGCCGTGTCGAGCCTGGCCATGCTCGCCCTCTCGGCAGGAGTCGGTGTTGCCCTGCTCCTGCTGGCTCCGCCGGCCGACGAAGGCCGCGTCGTGTTCGCCGAAGGCCGTGGCCGATCGGGGGTCAAGCGATGAAGGCATTGCGGATAGCCGGCCTGCTCTGCTGTGCCGTGGTGTTCGGACTGACGCTCAGCCATGTGCTGCAGGGGCCGGGCAGCCGCGACCTGGACGGCCCGTCCTGGCTGCAGGTCCAGCACTCGTTCTACGGCGGATTCGCCGTCGTCGGAGGCCTGGCCGAGACCGCAGGCGTCATTGTGACCACGGTGCTGGCTGTGGTGTCGCGCCGCCACGGCGCCAGAGCGTGGCCATCGGCGGTGGCGGCCAGCTGCCTGCTCGGCACATTAGCTGCCTACTTCTGGGGAAACCGGCCGGTCAACCTGGTGGTCGCAGAGTGGACCGCCGCCACGCTGCCACCGGACTGGCAGATCTATCGCGACCAATGGGAGGCCGCACACGGGGTGTCGGCTGTGCTGAGCGCGGTCGCCTTGATGGTGCTCTTGATCACCACAGTCAAAGGAACACAACGATGACATCTCCAGGCGCATCCGTCTCCGTACGTCCCCGCGGCAGCGCAGGGAGAAGGCGACTCCCGAAACGAGGTCGGGGGCCGGCGAACCAGTCGTCCGCTGACCGAGCGGAACGCAGCGAAGCGCCGACCGCGCGCCGCGCAGCGGGCAAAGGTTGGTTGCCGGGGCACTAGGATCGCTGCGGAACTGGAGGGCCGATGAAGAGCGTGCGTTGGGTGCTGGCTGCGATCGTGGCCGGGCTGCTGGTGCTGTCGGGGTGTTCGATCCCGAGCGCCACAGTGGCTGCCACGGTGAACGGGGTCGACATTCCCGGGTCCCGGGTCGAAAGCGCCGTCAAGGCGATCGGCGCCACACCGGGCCAGCTGGCCGAGCCGCATGCGATCGTGCTGACTCTCGCCATCCGCGGCGAGGTCGCCCGGCGGACCGCAGCCGAGCAGGGCATCCAGCTCACCGGCGAGCCGCGCACCGCGATGCTGAGCAGCAACGCGAACCTCGCCCAGTACGCCGAGGTTCCCGATGCCGCCGCCTTCGTCACCGACGTGGTCGACTCCAGCCTGGTGACCAACCGGATCGGCGAAGCCGCCTTTCTCGGCAAGCTGGCCGACGCGCAGGTGCAGGTGAATCCGCGCTACGGCTCATGGTCGGTGCAGGCCGGGGCGGTCAACCAGGCCGGTGGCCAGCTGTCGCAACCGTGGTCGACGCCGAGCACACCTGTCCGCTGAGCCGTGCCGCATCCCCAGCTGGAGCGCCTCATCGAGGTGATGCACACGCTGCGCCGGCAGTGCCCCTGGGACGCCGAACAGACCCATGAGTCCCTCGTCCCGTACCTGGTCGAAGAGACCCTGGAGGTCGTCGAGGCGATTGAGGACGGCGCCGACGCCGCGCTGGCCGAGGAACTCGGTGACCTGCTGCTTCAGGTGGTCTTCCACGCCGAGCTGGCCGCGCTGGCCGGCCGCTTCGACATCGACGACGTCGCCCGCGGGATCACCGAGAAGCTGATCGCCAGGCACCCGCACGTCTTCGCGTCCGCGCCGGTGCCCGCCGACATGCTGGTGAGCTGGGAACAGCGCAAGCGCGCCGAGAAGGGACGCACGTCGGCGCTGGACGGCATCCCGGACCGGATGTCCGCGCTGACCCGGGCCGCCAAGGTGATCGCCCGCAGCGAGGCGCACGGCATCGTCCTCGCGGCGCAGCAGGACCATCAGCCGGATCCCGGTGGGTCCGCCCGCTCCGAATCGGAGGACGCCGATCTCGGAGGCCGGATCCTTGCGCTGGTCGCCGAGGCCCAGGCCCGCGGGGTGGACGCCGAACAGGCCACCCGCGCCGCCGTCCGCGATCTCGAACGCCGCGTCGCCCGGGCCGAATCGCCCGCCTGACACGTCGCCGACCGGGCCCGGGTGAGATCGGCGTTCGTTCCTCGTCCCACCCCGTCCCCCTCCGCGGTGTGGACCGCTAGGGTGAGGAACGACGTTTCCACCACCCGAAAGGCACTGCATCGTGGCAAGCATCGAATTCGTCGACGCCCGCGAAATCCTCGATTCCCGCGGCAACCCCACCATCGAGGTTGA
>JBDHZN010000080.1:0-13701 GCA_039811845.1 Micropruina sp.
CCCAGCTTGTCGGACGCCGCACGTGCGGCGACGCGGGTCAGCGCGATCGCGTGGTCTGTTGCAGTCATCTGGCTCCCGGTTCGGCGAGGTCTAGCGGTAGAGGCCGCGTTTGGCGATGTACTGCACGATACCGTCCGGCACCAGGTACCAGATCGGCAACTGCTCCTTGACCCGATTGCGGCAGTCGGTGGACGAGATGGCCAGCGCCGGCACCTCCAGCAGGGTCACCTTGTCGGGCGGGAGGTGTTCGATGTCCCGCTCGCCGAGCGTGGTGCCGGGCCGGGTCACGCCGACGAAATGGGCCAGCTCGAAGAGCTCCAGCACGCCGTGCCAGGTCAGGATCTGGCTCAGCGCGTCCGCACCGGTGATGAAGAACAGGTCGACGGCCTCGCCGTAGTGGCTGCGCAGGTCGCGCAAGGTGTCGAGGGTGTAGGTGGAGCCCGGCCGGTCGATGTCGACGCGGCTCACCGAGAAACGCGGGTTGGACGCCGTCGCGATGGTCGTCATCAGGTAGCGGTCCTCGGCCAGCGACACCTCACGATGCGCCTTCTGCCAGGGCTGCCCGGTGGGCACGAACACCACCTCGTCGAGGGCGAACTTCGCGGCCACCTCGCTGGCGGCCACCAGGTGGCCGTGATGGATCGGGTCGAAGGTGCCACCCATCACACCCAGGCGTCGGTGCCTGGAGCCGTCATCGGTCCAGGCAAGCCCGGTATTGGTCATCAGCTGTGCGGACGGCTCTTACCGACGCCCCACACAACCCGCAGACCGATCATCAGCAGGAGGAAGACCGATCCTCCGATGACCCACGGCAGGTACGGATCATGTGCCGCCGCCGTCTCCAGTAGAACACCCATGCGCCGGATCCTAACGGCCCCGGGCTGCCTCGGCCACACCTCCGCCAGTCCCCGGCGCGGCGCAATGACCATGATGCACTGGTTCAGCGTGATTGCACCGGTTTGAACCGGTGCAACGACCCCGAAGGGGTGCAATGTCAGGGACGCCAGCCGCCGGCAAGCAACTCCGGACGGACCAGGCCGTCCAACTGCTCGGGATTCAGCACATCGGCGTAAGTCCACCGGACCACCCGCCACCCCGCGGCGCGAAGATTCGCCTCGCGTCGTTTCTCGCGCATCACGACATCCGCCGCAGTCTCCCCCGGGCGCAGCAGATCGCCGTACTTGGTCTTGCCGTCGAACTCACCGATGACCCGGAACTCCGGCCAGCCGAAGTCGCAGCGGTACTCCCGACCGCGTGCGGTTATCTCCACCTGTAGCTCCGGTGTCGGCAAAGCCAACCGCCAGAGCGTGACGCGACTCAACGACTCCCCCGCCGACTCGCTTCGAGCGTCCGCCAGTTCGATCATCACGCGGGCCCGGGCCACGCCGTGCCGCCGTGGTGCTGCCACCAGCTGCTCGGTCAGTGCCTGCCGCGTCAGGCCCTTCCGCATGGCCGCGTCGGCGGCTGCCACCGAGAAGCCGAGGTCGATACAGCGTCCGAGATCGAACACCGTCCTGGCCAGCACCGTGCGGCGAAATCCGCCGACGAACTCGACGTCCGGCTCCGGCAGCGGCGTCCGATAGCGATGCACGTAGCGACCGACCTTCGTGCCGCCCCTGCTCGGCTGGGTGACCGTCACCCGGTCGAGCCCATGGGCGTCGACGGGCAGTCCGTGCAGCACGGCAGCCGAGACGTGGCTGAGCACGTTGTCCGGCCCGAGTCTCGGCATGGTGGCGTGGATCAGCTGCAGATGACGCCAGGCACCGTCGTCCAACTGGGTAGCAAAGGCGCCCCGGCGAACACGGTGCAGTTCTTTGTCGCGAACCAATCGTCGGATCGTGCCCGAGTCCATTCCCTCGGCATTCAGATCGCGGGTGAGCCGTACAGACATCGCCCGAGTGCAGCACAATCCGGACCGCCATGGCGGGTTATCCACAGGCGCCCAGCAGCGTCGCCGACGCCTCCTCGCCCCGTCCGGGCCCCCCGGCGCCCGCTCCACGGCCGCCCAGTGGCCCCGGACGGGCGGCGTTGCACCCTTTTCGGGTGATTGCACTGGTTCAAACAGATGCAATCACCTCAAAAGGGTGCAACGTCCACCGGAGCGGCGGGTCCGGGACGGCGGGACGGGGTGGGGTGGGGCGGGGCGGAAGCCTGAGTCAGGGGCGGGTTTGGCCGGCTCCGGTGACGATGTACTTCGAGGAGGTCATCTCGGCCAGGCCCATCGGGCCGCGGGCGTGCAGCTTCTGGGTGGAGATGCCGATCTCGGCGCCGAAGCCGAACTCACCGCCGTCGACGAACCGCGAGGACGCGTTGACCAGCACGGCTGCGGCGTCCACCTCGGCGGTGAAGCGATCGGCGGAGGTGCGGTCGTTGGTGACGATGGTCTCGGAATGCCCGGTGGTGTGGGCACGGATGTGGTCGATCGCGTCCGCCACCGAGTCGACCACATCGGCGGCCAGGTCGAGCGACAGGTATTCGCCGTCGAACTCATCGGCACCAGCAGGGACGACGCCGTCGGAATAGGCCCGGACGGCGTCCGTGCCGTGCACCGTGACCCCCTGACCGGCGAGTGCGGCCAGCGCCTTGGGCAGGAATTCGTCGGCGATGGCGGAGTGCACCAGCAAGGTCTCGGCGGCATTGCAGACACTCGGCCGTTGCACCTTGGCGTTGAGCAGGATCTCCAGCGCCATCTCCTGATCGGCGCTGGCGTCCACGAAGATGTGGCAGTTGCCGGTGCCGGTCTCGATCACCGGCACTTTGCTGCCCTCGACGACGGCGTTGATCAACCCCGCTCCCCCGCGCGGGATCAGCACGTCGACCAGGCCGCGGGCAGCCATCATCTCGTCGGTGACTTCCCGTCCGCCTTCGACGAGCTGGACGGCGTCCGCCGGCAACCCGGACGCCACCAGGCCCTCGCGCAGCGCCGTCACCACGGCCCGGTTCGACTCCAGCGCCGACGACGAGCCGCGCAGCAGGGCCGCGTTGCCCGATTTGAGGCAGATACCGGCTGCGTCGGCGGTCACATTCGGCCGAGCCTCGTAGATGATGCCGACCACACCGAACGGCACCCGCACCTGACGCACCTGGACGCCGTTGGCGTTGGTCCAGCCGCGCACCACGTCGCCAACCGGGTCGGGCAGGCCGGCCAGGTCACGCAGCCCGCCGACCATGCCGTCGATCCGCTGCGGGTTGAGCCGCAGCCGGTCGATCAGCGCCTCGGAGGTCCCATTATCGCGGGCCCGGTCGACGTCCCGCTGGTTCGCATCGAGCACCGCTTGCTCGGCATCGGCCAGCGCGTCCGCCATGGCGTGCAGCGCGGCGTCCTTGGCGGCCCGGTTCAGCGTCGCCAGTGCGCTGCTGGCCGACTTGGCGGCCTTGGCCTGATCGAAGAAAGTCACCGCCGCAGGATATCGGTGCGACACCGGTCATCCTCGTTGAGACCAGGGGACCAAGAGAACCGTCCCCGGTGACCGCGGGGACGGCTCTCTTGGTCACCAAATGGGTCTCGACAAGCTCGACCAACGGGGTGTCAGCGGCGGTAGTTGATCGCGTCCCAGACTCCGAGGAGGTACTGGATGCCCAGCGCCCGGTCGTACAACCCGTAGCCGGGACGGGGTTTGTTGGTGGTGTTCTCGTTCCACAGGTGGCGGCCGTGGTCGGGGCGGATGTAGCCGGTGTAACCCGCTTCGGCGTAGGCCTTCATGATGCCGACGGTGTCCACGTCGCCCTCGCAGGCCCGGTGCGCCACCTCGCTGAAGTCGCCGTTGGCGTCGTGCTTGACGTTGCGGACGTGGGAGAAGTGAATCCGGTCCATGTAGGTCTGTACCGCCTCAACCGCTCGCGGCGCCTGCGCGGGGTTGGCCGAGAACGATCCCAGGCACAGGGTCAGCCCGTTGTAGGGACTGTCGTTCAAAGCCAGCACCGTGCCCAAGTCCTCCATGGTGGAAACCACCCGGGGCCAGCCGAACAGGTCGAACGGCGGATCGTCCGGATGCACACCGAGCTTGATGTCGTACTGCTCGCAGGTCGGGATCACCGCGTCCAGGAAGTACTTGTAGCTGCGGTACATGTCCTCATGGGTGACGCCGGCGTAGGCCTCGTTGAGTTCGCTGAAGCTGGCCAGCCGCTCCGGCTCCCAGCCGGGCAACGTGAGCCCACCCGAGTTGGCCTCCATGTCGGCGATCACCTTCTCGGGCGTCATCTGGTCGACGACGGCCTTTTCGAAGTAGAGCGCGGTCGAGCCGTCCGGCAGCGGATGCCACAGGTCGGTGCGCAGCCAGTCGAAGACCGGCATGAAGTTATAGCAGACCACCTTCACACCCGCCCGGCCCAGCCGCTCCAGGGTGGTGAGGTAGTTCTCGATCGCCTGGTCGCGGCTCAGTCCGAGCACGGTGCGGCCGAGCTTGATCGACTCGTGCACGTTGACCGACTCGACCACCTCGGCGTCCAGCCGCTTGGTCACCCCGCGGGCGGCGTGTTCGGCGCTGAGCTCGGTGATCCGAGCCATCTCGGCCGCGATCTCGGCTTCCTCCCAGACCTCACCGGCCTGTTTGCCGTGCAGGCTCCAGACGATCGTCTCGACGCCGGGGATCTGCCTGATGTCGTCCAGCGACACCGTGTCGTTCCCCTCGCCGTACCAGCGAAAGCCCATCTTCATGGTTCGTACTCCTCGTTGGGTGAGCCTGTCGAGACCCTGGTCAATCATCCCGGGGTCTCGACAAGCTCGACCAGCATTGATCAGCGGACTAGCGGACGTCCTCGGGCATGGGCAGGCCGAGCCGCGCCCGCTCACGGCGTGCGAACGGGCCGATGGTCGCTTCACCGGGATGAGCGTCGTTGAGCAGGGTCAGATCACGCCCAGCGGTCTCCGGCATGATGATCGCCGCCCCCAGCGAACAGATCGAGAAGAACCCGATCATGATCGCGATCGGCCACCACGAGCCGCCGGTGGCGACCACCAGGGCCGCCGCGACAACCGGGCCGATGCCGGTCGCCACGATGGCCGCCAGCTCCTTGGCCAGCGCCAGCTGGGTGAGCCGTGACCGGGCGCCGAACAGCTCGGACATGGTGTTGTTCTCCAGCGAGGCCAGGGCCAGCACCGAGGTCTGGTGAATGATGATGTAGCCGGCGAAGACGCTGTTCACGTTCTTGGTGGCGATCATCCAGATCATCGGGCCGGCCAGCACCAGCGCGATCGACGACATCACGATGTACATCAGCTTGCGGCCAACCTTGTCGCTCAACCAGCCGATCACCGGCACGGTGACGAAGCCGACCAGGGACGAGGTGATCACCACACCGGTGCCGATACTGGGCGCCAGCACCAGCACCGCGGTGATGTAGCTGATCAGGTAGGTCTGGACCATGCCGGAGTTGCCGGCTTGGCCGAAACGCAGGAAGAAGCCCTCGAAGAACGCCTTGCCCTTGCGTTCGTGGATGGCGGCGGCGAGCACGTTGTCCTCGGCGATCTTGGCTTCCAGCTCTTCCTTGCTCAGCGCCTCGCCCTCGACCACGTCGACGCGTCCCTCGAAGACCGGGGATTCCTTCAGGCTGCGGCGCAGCCAGACGGCGAACAGCATGATCAGCGCCGAGCCGATGAACGGGATCCGCCAGCCCCATTCGACCACGGCCTCGGTCGACAGGGTGGCGACCAGGACGCCCCAGATCGCCGAGGCGCCCAGGGTGCCGGAGTTGGTGCCGAGCGCAACCAGCGAGCCGACCAGGCCGCGGTTCTTGCGCGGCGCGTACTCGGTGAGCATCACCGACGAGCCGGCGATCTCCGCACCGGCGCCGAAGCCCTGAGCGAGCCGCAGGATGACCAGCAGGATCGGGGCGAGCACACCGACCTGGTGGTAGGTGGGTAGCAGGCCGATCGCGGTGGTCGCGATGCCCATCAGGGCGATCGTGTAGAACAGCACCTTGGTGCGGCCGACCCGGTCGCCCAGGCGTCCGAAGTACCAGGCGCCGAGCGGACGGCTCAGGTAGCCGGTCGCATAGGTGGCCATGGCCAGGATGATCGCCATGCCGGGGGCGTCACTGGGGAAGAAGATGTCCTTGAACACCAGCGCCGCCGCCAGCGAGTAGAGCTGGAAGTCCATGAACTCCAGCGCGGTGCCCAGCCAGCCCGACACCGCCGCTTTGGCGAGATCACCGGTACTGCGTTCGGCTACGGTGCCGGAGCTGTCACCGGCGCTATTTGTTGTCATCTGCTGCTCCTTCTTTGGGTATCAGCCGCGGGGTGTGGGACGGCCACCGACCGCGTCACCGGCGTCCCACCGTCGTGCCCGGTTGCCTCGTGTCCGATGCGGAGGGGGTGTGCTCGCTCATGCGTCCCACCTTCCCGATGCGGGATCGGACGTCACAAAGGGACGTCGGGCGAGGCCTCGGTGCCTCGCCGTTTCGGTACACTACCATACTAGTCGACACAAATGGGTAGTTGTCGGGACGCCTCTCTCGACAAGCACCAATCCGGCCGGATGCGTGACAATGAGCACATGGCGGAAACCTCGGAGCTGCGGGCGGCACGACTGAGCGGAAAGAGCGCACGTCGCATCGTCCACGAGAGGCTTCGGCAACAGATCCTCGAACTCCAACTCCCGCCGGGCGCCGCGCTGTCGGAGGCCGAGATCGCGACCACCTTCGGCGTGTCGAGGACGCCGGTGCGAGAGAGCCTGCTGCTGCTCGCCGAGGAAGGCCTGGTGGACATCTACCCGCAGCGCGGCAGCTTCGTCGGACCCATCCACCTCAGCGACGTGGTGACAGCCCAGTTCATTCGCGAAGCGTTGGAGTGCACCTCACTCGAGCAGAGCGCGGCGTCGATCGGTCCGCGGGATATCGCCGACCTGCGCGAGTTGCTGGCCCAGCAGCGCACCGCCGACACATCCGGCGACGTCGCCGGCTTCTTCGGCTTGGACGAGGCCTTCCATCGGCGCCTGCTGGAGGCGGGGAATCACGCTGCCGCCTGGCCGATCGTCTCCCAAGCCAAGGCTCAGATGGATCGGGCCCGGCGGATGTCGCTGCCGTCCGGCGGGAAGATGGCCGATCTGATCGCTCAGCACACCCGGGTGGTCGACGCCATCGAGAACGGCGATCCGTCCGGCGCCGTGAATGCGCTGCGGACACATCTGCGGGTCGTGCTGTCGGACATCGAGCGGATGAATCAGGAGAAGCCCGACCTGTTCAGCGCCGACTGAACGATCACGTTCAGCAGACCGGCCACCCTCGGGATCGCGCACGACCGGGCACCGTGACTGGCACCCGATCCTGCGCGACTCAATCGTTCAGTCCTGCTCGTCGAGCCAGAGCGAGACGACGACCTTGCCGGACTCCTGGCTGTTGCGGGCGGTCTGGAACGCCTCCACGATGTCATCGGCGTCGATCACGTGGGTGATCACGCCGGCCAGCTGCGGGTGGGCGGCGAGCAGCTCGATCGCCTCGCCGATCTCGTCGTTGAACCGGAAGCAGCCGACGTAGCTGACCTCCTTGGAGACGAACGGCGCCAGGTTCACCCCGATCTCACGGTCGGGCAGCATGCCCACCTGGGCCACGGTGCCGCCGCGACGAGCGGCGGCCAGCGCGGGGCTGATCGCCGGGCCCACGCCGGAGCATTCGAAGACCACGTCGTAGGCCAGCGCGGGGATCTGCTCCTCGCGGACGTTGATGGTGTGCTGCACGCCCAGTGACTTGGCCCGGGTCAGCGGCCCGTCCAGGACGTCGGTGGCGGTCACCTCGGCGGCCCCCTTGACGACCGCGGCGGCGGCCAGGCACAGCCCGATCGGGCCCGAGCCGGTGACCAGCACCAACTTGTCCTCGACGCCGCCGGCCATCGCGATCGCGTGCAGCGCGACCGCCAGCGGTTCGGCCAGCGAGGCCTCCTTCAGGCCGAGGCCGTCCGGCAGCACCCGGATCATGAAGTCCTTGACCACCCGGTACTCGCTCATCCCGCCCTGGGTATGCGGGGTGGTGGACGCCGAACCGAAGTAGCTGCCGTTCGGCCACAGGTAGGGGCGGTCTTCGATGCCGGGCTCCGAGGTGCCGTAGGTCGCCGGCGCGATCGTAACCCGCGTTCCGGCGGCCCACCGTCCGGACGGGTCGAGGTCGACCACGCCGGACATCTCGTGGCCGGGCACCAGCGGCTCGGTGACCACGAAGGCGCCGTTGCGCCCCTCGAAGTAGTAGTGCAGATCGGAGCCGCAGATGCCGCCGTACATCATCCGCACCCGCACCTCCCCCTCACCGGGTTCCGGGATCGCGGCGTCCTCGATGGTGATGTTCTCGGCGGCGTGGATCTTGAGTGTCTTCATCGACAGTCCTTTCGGTTGGGTGCGGGCTCAGGCTCGGCGGGCGTCCAGCGCGGCCTTGGCCGCGTCCCGAACCCCGGAGGTGGTGATGATCTGGACGAAGTCGGCGACGCGTTCGGTGAACTCGTCACGCTGGGCGAGCGCCTCGGGGAAGAAGCCGCCGCGGACGATCGCCTCGACGTGGGCGCGGGTCGATCCGGCACCGGCGGTGGCCGCGGCCAGCCGCTCCTTGGCGGGTTCGATCATCTCGGCCGCGATCGGGCCCGGATCGAAGCCGTCCGGCGGGCAGACGCAGGCGATCCAGCCGGCCACCATCAGCGCTAGCTGCTGCGGCACCTCACCCAGATCGAGCATCCGCAGCGCCGGATCGGGCACCCGCTGCAGCAGCTTCAGCGAACCGTCCGAACCGACCCGGGCGGTCGCGTCGCCGAGCGCATGGTTGCTCCACCGGTCGAACAGCTGGGCGATGTAGGCCTGCGGGTCGAAGCCGGACGGCAACCCGATGCTGGGCAGGTACTCGGTGTTGAGCAGCTCGGTGACGCATTCCCGGACGAAGTCCTGGCCGAAGCTGGACGGGATCGTCGGCTGGCCGTCCAGACCGCCCAGGTAGGAGATCAGCGAGTGCGAACCGTTCAGCAGCCGCAGCTTGACCAGCTCGTAGGCCTCCACCTCGTCGGAGAAGATCGCGCCACCCTCTTCCCAGGCCGGCCGGCCGGCGGCGAATTTGTCCTCGATCACCCACATGCTGAAGCGTTCTGCCGGCACCGGGATGGCGTCGGTGAGACCCAGCAACTGCTCGACCTTGGCCCGGGTGGCGTCGGTGGTGCCGGGCACGATCCGGTCGACCATCGCGCTGGGGAAGGTGACCTGGGCGGTGAACCAGTCGTGGAAGCCGGACGGGGTCGCCGTCGCCTGCAGGTACTGGCTGACCATCTTGTGCGCGGTGTGCCCGGCCGACACCAGGTTGTCGCAGGACAGGATGGTGAGCGGGCCGGCGTCATCGGAATAGCGCTGAATCAGCGCGGCACCCAGCTGGCCGATGCTGGTCCGCGGGTTCGCCGGATCGGCCAGGTCGGCGCTGATCTGGTCGCCGTCGACGTCCAGGTCACCGCTGACCGGGTGCCGGCAGTAGCCGTTCTCGGAGATGGTCATGGTGACGATCTTGATCGCCGGGTCGGCAATCTGTGCGATCAGCTGATCGGTCTGCTCGGCGGCCACCAGGGTCTTGCGGTGGACGTCCATCACGTCGACCCGCTCACCGGCGCTGGACAGTTCCAGGATCGAGTACAGGTGGTCCTGGGCGTCCAGCGCGCCGACCACCCGCCGGGACCGGTTGGCGACCGCGACGATCCCCCAGTCACCACCTTGCGCGGCCATCGCCTTGGCGGTGTAGACGGCGGCGTGGGCGCGGTGGAAGTTACCGATGCCGAGGTGCAGCATGCCCGGCTTCGGCGGCGCGCTCACCCCCAGCACCGATCCGGTGAAGTTGGCTTTGGACAGCGGCTGGGTCATCGTTGATCACCAATCTGTGAGAGTGCCGTCGCGGCGCCGTGCCACGGGCAGGTAGGCGGGTTCGTAGTCGTCCGGGTGATGCAGCTCGTCGTTGAGGGTGACGCCCAGACCGGGCTCATCACCGGGTTGCAGGTGCCCGTCCGCGACATGCCAGGCGTGCGGGAAGGCTTCATGGACCGCCTCGGGGTAGCCCATGTATTCCTGGATGGCGAAGTTGTGCACGGCCACCCCCAGGTGAATGGACGCCGCCAGCGAGACGGGCGAGACGTCCGAGGGGCCGTGCGGGGCGGCCTGGACGCCGTGCACCTCGGCCAGCGCGAAGATCTTGCGCAGGTGGCTGATGCCGCCGGCGTGGACGACGGCGACCCGGATGTAGTCGATCAACCGGTTCTCGATCAGTTGCCGGCAGTCCCAGATGGTGTTGAACACCTCACCGATGGCCAGCGGCGTCGTGGTGTGCTGCCGGACCAGCCGCAGCGCCTCGGGATCCTCGGCCGGGGTGACGTCTTCGAGCCAGTACATACCGACCGGCTCCAGTGCCTTGCCGAGCCGGGCGGCCTGGATCGGGGTGAGCCGGTGGTGGGCGTCGTGCAGCAGCCCCACCTCATCGCCGACGTGCTCGCGGACGCCGGCGATCACGCCGGGCATCGAGCGCAGGTACGCCTCGGCGTCCCAGATCTCCTCGGCGGGTGCGGCGGTGCGTCCGGCCGGCTCGTAGACCGTGTTGTCCTTGGTGACGCCGTAGACCACGTCCAGGCCGGGCACACCGGCCTGCACCCTGATGTTCTCGAAGCCAGCCTCGCGGTGGGCATCCACCTGCTCAAGCAGGGCGGGCAGATCCCAGCCGAAGGCGTGCCGATAGGTGGCCAGCCGGTCCCGGACGCGTCCGCCGAGCAGCGCGTACAGCGGCTGCCCGGTCCGCTTGCCGAGGATGTCCCACAGTGCGATGTCGACCGCGCCGATGGCGGCCATGCCGATCGGCCCGCGCCGCCAGTAGACGCCCCGGTACAGGTACTGCCAGGTGTCCTCGATGCGGCCGGGGTCGCGTCCGATCAGCAGCGGACCGACATGGTCGCGCAGATAGGACGCCACCGCGAGCTCACGTCCGTTCACGGTGGCATCGCCGAGCCCGACGATGCCGTCACGGGTGGTCAGCCGCAGCGTCACGTAGTTGCGCGAGGGGCTGGAAACCAGCACCTCCACGCGTTCGATGACGTCGGCCACGGTCTTACCTATCCACCCGGGCGCCGCCACCGGCAGCCAGTTTGAGCACCTCGGCCTTGGTGGCCATGGTGGTGTCGCCGGGGGTGGTCATCGCCAGGGCGCCGTGCGCGGCCCCGTATTCGACGGCGGTCTGCAGGTCCTGGCCACTGATCAGGCCATAGGACAGGCCAGAGGCGAACGAGTCACCGCCGCCGACCCGGTCCAGGATCTCCAGATGCTTGCGGTCGGCCGCCTGCACCAGCCCGGACGCCGCCGACCAAGCCAGCGCGCTCCAGTCGTTGTCGGACGCCGAATGCACGGCCCGCAGCGTGGTGGCGATCACCTGGAAGTTCGGATAGGTGGCGGCCGCGGTTTCGATCATCCGGGCGAAGCCTTCGATCGGCAGTTCGGTCAGGTTCTCGTCCACTCCCTCGATCTCGAAACCGAGGGACGCGGTGAAGTCCTCCTCGTTGCCGATCATCACATCGACGTACTTGGCGAGTTCCCGGTTGACCTCCTGAGCCCGGCCCTGGCCGCCGATGCTCTTCCACAGGCTGGGCCGGTAGTTAAGGTCGTAGGAGACGATCGTGCCGTGCTTCTTGGCCGCCTTCATCGCCGCCAGCGCGGTCTCGGCGCTGGTCTCGCTCAGCGCGGCGTAGATGCCGCCGGTGTGCAGCCAACGCACGCCCATGTCGCCGAAGACGTGCTCAAAGTCGACCTCATCGGGCGCGAGCTGAGAGATCGCGGTGTGGCCGCGGTCGTTGACGCCCTTCGCACCCCGGACGCCGAAGCCGCGCTCGGTGAAGTTGAGCCCGTTGCGCACGGTGCGGCCGACGCCGTCGGAGGGCGCCCAGTGAATCAGCGCGGGATCCACGCCGCCGGCCATGATCATCGACTCGACCAGATGACCGACCTCGTCGTCGACCAGCGCGGTGATCACCCCGGCCCGCTGACCGAACACCCGGCTCAGGCCACGCACCACGTTGTACTCGCCACCGCCCTCCCAGGCGGTGAAACTCCGTGCGGTACGGATCCGGAACTCACCCGGATCGAGCCGCAACATCACCTCACCCAGGGCGAGGGCGTCGTAACGGCATTCGTCGGCGGGCCGCAGGGTCAACGGGTTGCTCATCTGGATGCGCTCCTTGTTCCGATCGGGGTGGGGTCAGCCGATGGCCGCAGCGGCGGCGACCGCCTCGGCACACAGTCGTTGGACTTCCGCGAAATCTCCGGCGTCGACGGTGTCGGCGGGCACCATCCACGAGCCGCCCACCGCCGGCACGTTCGGCAGTGTCAGGTAGGCGTCCAGATTGCTGGCCGACACTCCCCCGGTCGGTACGAACCGTGCGGCCGAGAACACCGACGCGAACGCCTTCAACGTGCCCGCGCCGCCGTAGTTCGAGGCGGGGAAGAACTTCAGCGTGGTCAGTCCGGCGTCCAAAGCAGCGATCACCTCACTGGGGGTCACCGTGCCGGGAACGATCGGCACCCCACGCTCCTTGGCCCGCGCCACCGCGGCCGCACTGAAGCCGGGGCTGACCAGGAAGCGAGCACCGGCATCGACGGCCAGATCGACCTGCTCGGCGGTGAGAACGGTGCCGGCGCCGACCAGCAGGTCGGGAGTCTTCGCCATCGTCGCGATCGCCTCGGGTGCCGCCTCGGTGCGCAGCGTGACCTCGGCGACCGGTAGGTCGCCGGCCACCAGCGCCTCGGCCAGACCCGCAGCGCGGGCGGCATCGCGCACCACAACCACGGGGACGATACGACGGGAGAGAACCTGATCGAGAAGCTCGGACATTCAGACTCCGTTTCAGTCATTGAAACATATGGTTCGTTGTCTGAAACATCTTGCCACTGTTACCGCCCTATTGACAAGAACCGTTTCAGTGATCGGCAGAACCGTTGCGTTGGGCGAAATGAGAGGGCATCATCGGCTCATGACGGAAGGTCCACGGGTCGAGGCTATCGATCGTGCCCTTGCCCTACTCGTCGCCCTTGCAGAGGCTGGTCCCGATGGTGCCCCTCTGGCGACCCTGTCGGCAAGCACCGGCGTCAACAAGTCCACCGCGTATCGCGCTCTGGCCACGTTGCGCGCGCACGGCTTCGCGGCCCAGTCGGAAACCACCGGTGACTATCGGCTCGGAACGGCGGCGATGACGCTGGGCGAGCGCTTCCTCACCCCGCAGAGCCTGAGGCAATCCCTGCACCCGGCGCTGGTCACCCTCTCCCGGGCGATCGACGAACTGGTGCACCTCGGCGTCCTGATCGGCGACGAGGTGCTGTATGTCGACAAGGTCGAACCCGAACGCGCCATCCGGGTGTTCTCCGAGGTCGGACGCCGGACGCCGGCCGCGACGTCCGCGATGGGACGGGCGCTGCTGGCTGCCCGAGGCGTTCCCGAGGAGCAGTTGGGCGCCTACCTGCACAATCGGAAGCTGAGCCTCGACGAACTCGCCGGTGCGCTGGAGGCGGCGCGTCACCGCGGTTTCGCCACCGAGATGGAGGAGAACGAGCCGGGGGTGGCTTGCCTGGGCGTGGCCGTCGTCCGCGGCACCAACGCGGTGGGCGCGCTGTCGATCACGATGCCGTCCGAACGGCTCACCCAGCACCGCCAGCGCGAGTTGGCCACCCTGATCAACGAGTTGCTGCCGCCGCTGCTGCCCGACGGCCTGTCGGTCTGGAAGCC
>JBDHZN010000081.1:0-13646 GCA_039811845.1 Micropruina sp.
CCGGGGCCGGCACCTTGCTGCTCGCCGACCTGCTGGCCTCGGCGCTGGAGCAACTGACCTGGGCCTCGAGCGATCACCTCGAGGCCATCTGGATGGCTTCCTACCTGTTCTGGGCGGCGGCCGCGCTGCATCCGTCGATGGCGGGGGCGCCCGAAGTCAGCCGTGACGCCGAGCGGGGGTTCAGCCGGACCGGGCTGATCGCGCTGGCGTTGGCGCTGGTGATGCCGGGCGCGCTGCTGGCCGGCAAGGAACTGATCGGGCAGGACCTCGACGTCTGGCCGCTGGTGGCGGGCTGGGTGGTGATCTGTGCCCTGGTGATCGCCAGGATCGGCGTTGCCATGACGGCGATGGAGCAGGCGCGGGCCGAGCGTGAACGTGCCCTGATCGCCCTTGCCCACCAGGCCACCCATGATGCGCTCACCGGCCTGGCGAACCGGGCCCAGGCGCTCGAACTGATTCGCAGTGCGCTCAGCCGGGCCCGCCGCTCCGGTGACGTAGTGGGTTTGCTGTACATCGACCTGGACGGCTTCAAACAGGTCAACGACACCCTCGGCCATGCCGCCGGCGACCAGGTGTTGGAGGTTGCCGGACGCCGCATGCAGGAGGGCGTCCGGGGCGGTGACGTGGTTGCCCGGCTGGGCGGCGACGAGTTCGTGGTGCTGCTCGAACCGGTGGCCGACGAGGTGAGCGCGGTCGGCGTGGCCGAACGACTGGTCGCAGACCTCGCCGAGCCGATCCAGCTGAGCTCGGGCCGCGAAGCCAGGATCGGCGCCAGCATCGGGGTGACGATCAACAGCGACCTGACCATCGACCCGGAACGGCTGCTGCAGGAAGCCGACCATGCCGTCTTCCGGGCCAAGGCGACCGGACGTGGACGTGTCGAGGTGTTCGCGCCGTCCCAACGGGCCGAGATCGAGCGGCGGGCCGCGGTGCAGACAGCCATCGTCGGGGCGCTTCGCGACGATACGGCCTCGGTGCAGACCAGCCCGATCATCGACCTACGCACCGACCGGCCGGCCGGCGAGGAACTCGAGGTGGTGGTGCCGGATCCCGCCGGCGCGCTGTGGCAACGGCGGCAGCTGCTGCCGCTGTCCCGGGGCACCGACAACCTGTGTGACTTGGACGGCTGGGTGCTGCGCCGCGGCGTGCTGACCCGCCCGGGCGACGGCTGGCTGGTGGTGCCGGTCACCGGACGCCATCTCTCCCAGGGCACCATCGTGGCCGAGGTGAACGCCGCCCTGGAAGCCGGACTCGTCGCCAACCGGCTGATGCTGCTGGTGCCGTCCGACGAAGTGGGCGGCGCGCGGGTGCTGGACACCCTGCGGCAGTTGCGCGACCTCGGCGTCCGGATCTGTGCCGACAGCTTCGGCGGCGACGACAGCGGAACCGACCGGTGGACCCGGGCACCGTTCGACTTCGTCCAGCTCGACCCGCGACTGCTCGACACCCGCGGCGGCGACCTGCTGCTGCGGCTCACCGTCGAGACGGCCAACGCCTTCGGCTATCGGGTGATCGCCCCCGGCATCGTCACCGAATCCGAGGCCGAGGTGGTCGCCGCCGCGGGCTGCGAACTGGGACTCGGCCCGCTCTACTCCGACGCCGCCGGTGCCGCGCTGAGCCAGCCCTCCAGCTCGTCGACCGGCAACGGCCGCGACCACAGGTAGCCCTGGCCGAGATCGCAGCCCAGGCGGGCGACGACGTCCGCCTGAGCCCTGGTCTCGATGCCCTCGACGGTGACCCGGAGCCCCATCTGATGCGCGGCGGCGGTGAGCGCGCCGATCAGGGGCGCGGCGCGCGGATGATCGAGTTGTGCGGTGAACTCCCGGTCGATCTTGATGCCGTCCACCGGGAGCCGGATCAGATCACGCAGGTTGTAGAAGCCGGCGCCGAAGTCGTCCAGCCACACCGACATGCCGGCGGCCCGGAGCGCTTCCAGGGCGGGGGCGCCCTGGTCGGCGGCGTCCGGACGGGTGGTCTCGGTGAGTTCGACGCAGATGGTGCCGGGGGCGACCGCGGCGGCTTCGACCATCGCCACCAGCTCGGTGACCCCGGTGGGGGAGTCGAGGTGTCGTCCGGACAGGTTGATGCTGAGCTCGAAGCCGGGACGGGTGCGTTGCCAGCGCCGCAGGGCGGCCAGCGCGTGCCGGATGATCGCCAGATCGAGTTCGATCACCAGATCGCTCGCCTCCGCCAGCGGGATGAACTCCGCCGGCGGAATCATGCCGTCGGGTCGTGGCCAGCGCGCCAGCGCTTCGACGCCGACGGCGCTCCCGGTGCTGAGGTCGATGATCGGCTGGTACCAGGCGACGAGCTGTCCGTCGTGGACGGCGCGGCTGAGTGCGGCGGCGTCCACCGCGGGGTCGCTCACCGCCGTCCGACGGTTCTGTACGTGCATGGGCGTCGCCGAGTGGGTCGGTCCTTGGGGGTGCGTTCCGACATGGCCGCAAGGTTATAAGCAAGCAGCGTCGGCGAACAGTATTCGGCCCTGCGCACGTTGCGGCGACGGCGTCGACTAAGGTCACGTCCCGTGGCCAGCGACATCACCGTCTTCTCCGGCTCCGCACATCGTGAGTTTGCGCAGGAGATCTGCGATCTGCTCGGCATTCCGCTCTCACCGTCGGAGACCACCCGTTTCAGCAACGACTGCCTGCAGGTTCATCTGGACGGCAACTGCCGCAAGCGGGACGTCTTCATCGTCCAGCCGCTGGTGCCGCCGGTACAGGAGAACCTGGTCGAGCTGCTGCTGATGCTGGACGCCGCCCGCGGCGCCTCCGCCGGGCATCTGACCGTGGTGATGCCGCATTACGCCTACGCGCGCAGCGACAAGAAGGACGCCCCGCGGATCTCGATCGGTGCCCGGCTGGTGGCCGACCTGCTGCACAAGGCGGGCGCCCAGCGGGTGGTGACGATGGCGCTGCACTCGCCGCAGGTGCACGGCATGTTCGAGATGCCGGTCGACCACCTCAGCGCCAACCACGTGATGGCCAGGCATTTCCGCAACAACGGCGACCTGTCCAACGCGGTGGTGGTCTCGCCCGACTTCGGCAACGTCAAAGAGGCCAACCACTTCGCGCGGCTGCTCGACGTCCCGGTGGCGGCCGGTGCCAAGCGCCGGCTGACCGACGACCGGGTGGTGATCGACAGCATCGTCGGTGACGTCCGCGGCAAGGACGTCATCGTCCTCGACGACGAGATCGCCACCGCCGGCTCGCTGATCGAACTGTTCGACAAGCTGCGCGAGGTCGGCGTCAACTCGATCACCGCGGCCTGCGTGCACGGCCTGTTCACCGGCCCGGCCGTCGAGCGGCTGAACGCCCAGCCCGATCTCAAGGAGATCGTCTGCACCAACACGGTCCCTCCGCGGGTGGCCGGTGACCTGGAGCGTCTGACCGTGCTCTCGGTCGCCCCGCTGTTCGCCGAGGCCGTCCGCCGCATCCACAGCGGCGAGTCCATCTCGTCGCTCTTCGACGCCTGAGGCGACGCGTCCACATCCCGCCGGCTCCTCGTCATCCCGGCGAACGCCGGGATCTCCGCATCGACCTTCCGGTGGAGATGAGATCCCGGGTCGGAGCCCGGGATGACGGGGCGGGCGACGAGTCGGGGACGATCCGTTGGTCGAGCTTGTCGGGACCGGTCAGTAGGGTGAGCACGGACGAAACCCGGTGGAGGAGAGAAGCGATGAAGGTAACCGTTTTCGGTGCGCGCGGACGGATGGGTTCCGAGGTGGTGCGGGCGGTCGAGGCAGCGGAAGGCCTGGAACTGGTCGCCGCGGTGGACGCCGGTGACGACCGGGCTGCGGTGGAGGCGGCCGAGGTCGTGGTCGATTTCACCCACCCGGACGCCGTGATGGACAACATCGCCTGGTGCACCGAGCGCGGCATCAACGTCGTGGTCGGCACCACCGGGTTCACCGCCGAACGGCTCGACCGGGTGCGCGAACTGGCCGAAGCCGGTGGTGCCGGCGTCGTGGTGGCGTCCAACTTCTCCATCGGCGCGGTGCTGATGATGCACTTCAGCGCGCAGGCGGCCCGGTTCTTCGAGTCCGTCGAGGTGATCGAGCTGCATCACCCGAACAAGGTCGACGCGCCGTCCGGCACCTCGGTGAGCACGGTCGGCAAGATCGCTGCTGCCCGGGCTGAGGCCGGGCTCGGACCCGTCCCGGACGCCACCGCCCAATCCCTGCCCGGCGCGCGCGGCGCCGAGGTCGAGGGCATCCACCTGCACAGCGTCCGGCTGCGCGGGCTGATCGCCCATCAGGAGGTGCTGTTCGGCGGTGAGGGCGAGACGCTGACCATCCGGCACGACTCGCTCGACCGGGTGTCGTTCATGCCCGGCGTGATCGCGGCGGTGCGGGCGGTGCCCGGCCGTCCGGGTCTGACGGTCGGCATCGAATCCATCCTCGGCCTGGGCTGAGCTTCCCCCGTCATCCCGGCGGCGCACCGTCACCCCGGCGGCGCACCGTCACCCCGGCTGCGACCCCGTCATCCCGGCGCACGCCGGGATCTCTGCCGAGCCGACAGCCACTGCCGCGGTAACCTCCAGCCAGCCGACCGAGGAGCACCGATGTCCATCGCCGATTTCCCCCGCCATCCGCTGACCTTCGGACCCAGCCCGGTCCATCTGCTGAAGCGGCTCAGCCAGCATCTGGGTGGCGCGCAGATCTGGGCCAAGCGCGAGGACGTCAACAGCGGTCTCGCCTTCGGCGGCAACAAGGTACGCAAGCTGGAGTACATCGTTCCCGACGTGCTGGCCAGCGGTGCCGACACCCTGGTGTCGATCGGCGGCTACCAGTCCAACCACACCCGCCAGGTCGCCGCGGTCGCGGCGCATCTCGGTCTGAAGTGCCGGCTGGTGCAGGAACATTGGGTGCCCTGGGAGGACCCGATGAACGACCGGGTCGGCAACATCCTGCTGTCCCGGATGATGGGCGCCGACTCGCGGCTCGACCCCGCCGGCTTCGACATCGGCATCCGCGACTCCTGGAAGAACGCGCTGGCCGAGGTGGAGGCGTCCGGCGGTAAGCCGTACCCGATCCCGGCCGGGGCGTCCGAGCATCCGCTGGGCGGCCTCGGCTTCGCCAACTGGGCGTTCGAGGTGGCCGAGCAGGAGCGCGAACTGGGCGTGTTCTTCGACACGATCATCGTCTGCACGGTGACCGGCTCCACCCATGCCGGGATGATCGCCGGTTTCGCCGCGTTGGAGGAGCTGACCGGCGTCCGGCGCCGGGTGATCGGAATCGACGCCTCGGCGACCCTGCAACAGACCCGCGACCAGGTGGAACGGATCGCCCGGCACACCGCCGAGTTGATCGATCTGGGCCGGGATCTTCGCGACGACGAGATCACCGTGCTGGCGGGCTGGGCCGGTGAGCTGTACGGCATTCCGGTGGAGTCCACCATGGACGCGATGGCGCTGGGCGCCCAACTGGAGGCGATGATCACCGACCCGGTCTACGAAGGCAAGTCGCTGGCTGGTCTGATCGATCTGGTCATCTCCGGCGAGATCGGTCGCGATTCGACCGTGCTCTACGCCCATCTGGGCGGGCAGCCGGCGATCAACGCCTACCACCGACTGTGGCCCTGATCGTGCGATCGTAACCGGCCGATCATTGCCGTCGGCGCTAGTCGGGGCGCATAATCGCCGCAGCGCACGGACGGAGGCCGCAATGAAATACGACTACGACCTGCTGGTGGTCGGCAGCGGTCCGGGCGGCCATCGTGCCGCGATCGCCGCCGCCAAACTGGGACGCCGGGTAGCCATCGTCGACCGTCGGCAGATGCTCGGCGGGGTGTGCATCAACACCGGCACGATCCCGTCCAAGACGCTGCGCGAGGCCGTCCTCTATCTGACCGGCATGCATCAACGCGACCTGTACGGCGCGTCCTACCGGGTCAAGGACGAGATCACCATCGCCGACCTGACCGCACGCACCCAGCACGTGATCGGACGCGAGACGCAGGTGGTGCGCAACCAGCTGCTGCGCAACCACGTCGCCCTGTACAACGGGGACGCCTCGTTCGTCGATCCACACACCATCAAGGTGGAGGGCGCCGATCATCACACGGTCAGCGCGCATCGGATCGTGCTGGCGCCCGGCACCGAGCCGGCGCGTCCCGACAACGTCGAGTTCGACGACGCCAACGTGGTCGACTCAGACGGCATCCTCGATCTGCAGCGCGTGCCGGGAACCATGGTGGTGGTCGGTGCGGGTGTGATCGGCATCGAGTACGCGTCCATGTTCGCCGCACTCGGCACCCGCGTGACGGTGGTCGACGCGCGGCCCTCGATGCTCGACTTCTGCGATGCCGAGATCGTCGAGTCGCTGCGGTTCCACCTGCGCGACCTGTCGGTCACCTTCCGGTTCGGCGAGACCGTCGAACGGGTCGAGCGCAGCACCCACGGCACCATCACCACACTGGGCAGCGGCAAACGGATCCCTGCCGACACGGTGATGTACTCGGCCGGACGCCAGGGCGCCACCGCCGCGCTCGCGTTGGAGAACGCCGGGCTGGAGGCCGACCGGCGCGGCCGGATCTCCGTCGACCAGCACTTCCGCACCGCCCAACCGCACATCTACGCCGTCGGCGACGTGATCGGCTTCCCGGCTCTGGCCGCGACGTCGATGGAGCAGGGCCGGCTGGCCGCGATGCATGCCATGGGGGAGCAGCCCGGCGGGATCACCCCGCTGCAGCCGATCGGCATCTACACGATTCCCGAGATCTCCTACGTCGGGAAGAGCGAGGACGAACTGACCGGCGAATCGGTGCCCTATGAGACCGGCCTGTCCCGCTATCGGGAGTTGGCTCGGGGCCAGATCGTCGGCGATTCCTACGGCATGCTCAAACTGCTGGTGCATTCCGTCGACCGCACCCTGCTCGGCGTCCACGTCTTCGGCACCGGCGCCACCGACCTGGTGCACATCGGCCAGGCCGTAATGGGCTGCGGCGGCACCGTCGACTACTTGGTCGACACGGTCTTCAACTATCCGACCTTGTCAGAGGCGTACAAGGTGGCCGCCCTAGACGCCACCAACAAACTACGAGCCCTCAGCCGCTTCGAGGAAATCGCCGGCTGACTATCGCTGGTTGAGCTTGTCGAGACCCTGCCTCTGGTTGGTCGAGCCTGTCGAGACCTCGTAGGCCGGGCGCCAGCGAGGGGTTTCGACAAGCTCAACCACCGAGGGTGCGTCCCTAGACCAGCGGGTTGGGCACCTCTTCACCGGCACGGACCGGGCCGGGCGGGGTGCCATCGCCGAACGGACGGCCGCCCAGTGATTCGCGTCCGTGCGGGGTGAGCCAGCCGGAGAGATCCGGGCCCTTGGGGACGATGCCGTGCGGGTTCAGATCGCGATGAACGATGTAGTAGTGCTGCTTGATCTGGACGAAATCGATCGTGTCCCCGAAGCCGGGCGTCTGGAACAGGTCGCGGGCGTAGCCCCACAGCGCCGGTAGCTCGATCAGCTTGTTCCGGTTGCACTTGAAGTGACCGTGGTAGACGGCGTCGAAGCGGGCCAGCGTGGTGAACAGCCGGACGTCGGCCTCGGTGATCGCGTCACCCATCAGGAACCGCCGGGTGCTCAGCCGTTCCTCCAGCCAGTCCAGCGCCGTCCAGAGCCGGTCGTAGGCGGCGTCATAGGACTCCTGGCTACCGGCGAAACCACAGCGATAGACGCCGTTGTTCACCTCGGTGTAGATCCGGCGCATCACCTGTTCCATCTCGTCGCGAAGCTCGGACGGCCACAGGTCCGGGGCACCCGGGCGCTGGAACTCGGTCCATTCGGACGCCAGGTCGCGGGTGATCTGGTCGAAGTCGTTGGTGACCACCTCCCCGGTGGCGATCTCGACGATCGCCGGCACGGTGATGCCGCGCGGATAGCCCGGGAAGCGCTTCTCGTAGGCGTCCTTCAGCTTGTGGATGCCCAGCACCGGGTCGACGCCGCCCGGGTCGAGATCGAACGTCCACGAGTCGGCATCGTGGGTGGGGCCGGGCATCCCCACCGACAGCACGTCCTCAAGGCCGAGCAACCGGCGGACGATGAGCGTCCGGTTCGCCCATGGGCAGGCCCGCGCGGCGATCAGTCGATAGCGGCCGGGTTCCACCGGCCACTCGCCGGGCCTTTGCGGTGCGGCCACGACGCGGTCGGTGATGTAGGTGCTGTCGCGGACGAACTCCTTCCCCGGCATTGAGTAGGTCCCACCCTTGCTGTGTTCCTCGTGCTCGCTCACGTCCGCTCCCTTCCGCCGCCCACCTTAGGACGCAGGATCCAGATCCCTGATCGAGCCCGGATGACGTGACCCGTCATCCCAGCGAACGCCGGGATCTCCGCCTCGACTTGCGTACCGATCGACTTGCGTACCGATCGAGATCCCGGATCAGGCCCGGGATGACGTGGCCGAACCAGTCCGAACCGGTCCGGGGTTCAAGCCGAGATGTCGGTGTGTAGGCGCACCAGCTTGACCCGGGTGGTGTCGTCGATGCCGATCTCCTGATGTCCGCCGTCTGCGGCCCAACCGGATTCGGTCAGGAAGCGGCGCAACGCATCGTCGGTGGAACGTACCCACCAGGTCGCCCGTTCGAATCCGTCGGCACGCAGCGTGTCCATGCAGGCGTTCAGCAGGCGCGATCCGTGGCCTGAGCGTTGCGCGGCCGGATCGATGGCGAACTCGGCGACGATCCCGTCCTCACCGGGGTCGGCGTCCGGGTCGTCGCTCGGCCCAAGCGCGGCGAAGCCGACCACGCGGTCGTCGGTGACGGCGACCAGCACCCGGAACTGGGCCAACGGCGGACGGACGATCGCCGCATGCCACGACTGGGTCATCTCGTCCAGGTCGACATCGGCCAGGACTGGGCCTGCCACGTCGGCGGGCAGTTGCTGGTGCCACGCCCGTCGTTGGATCGTCGCGATCTGGGCGGCCTCGACGGGCAGGGCCAGGCGGACGGAGTCGGCGATCACGGGTTCATGATAGGGATCCGCTCGCGCCGCACCCAGTCGGCTGAGTTGGGCACCGACGTGGCGGCGATAAGGTGACCGTCGTGCGTGAGTCCCTGAAGACACCCCCCAAGTTGGCCAAAGACGCATTGCGCGTGATCCCGCTCGGCGGGCTCGGCGATGTCGGTCGCAACAGCACCAGCTTCGAGTTCAACGGTCAGTTGCTGCTGGTCGACTGTGGCGTCCTGTTCCCCTCCGACGACCATCCCGGCGTCGACCTGATCCTGCCGGGGTTGCACCTGCTCGAGGAGCGGTTCGACGACATCCAGGCCCTCGTCCTGACCCACGGCCACGAGGATCACATCGGCGCCGTGCCGTACCTGCTGCGCAGCCGTCCCGATATCCCGGTGATCGGTTCGCGGCTGACGCTGGCCCTGGTCCGAGAGAAGCTGCGCGAGCACCGGCTGCGCGATGTCGACCTGCGCGTGGTCAGCGAGGGCACCCGGATCAAGGTCGGCGAGTTCGATCTCGAGTTCCTGGCCGTCAACCACTCCATCCCGGACGCCCTGGCGGTCGCGATCCGGACGCCGGCCGGCCTCGTGCTACACACCGGCGACTTCAAGATGGACCAGCTGCCGCTGGATCACCGGCTCACCGACCTGCGCGGCTTCGCGCGGCTCGGCGAAGAGGGCGTCGACCTGTTCATGGCCGACTCCACCAACGCCGAAACCCCCGGCTTCACCACCCATGAGCGCGACATCGAACCGGCGATGGAGCGGGTCTTCTCCTCTGCCAAGCAGAAGCTGATCGTGGCCTGTTTCGCCTCGCACGTGCACCGCGTCCAACAGGTCCTGGACGCCGCCTTGCGGCACGGCCGCAAGGTCGTTTACATCGGCCGGTCGATGGTGCGCAATATGACGGTGGCGCAGGAACTCGGCTACCTGAAGGTGCCGGCTGACACCCTGATCGAACTCAAGCAGCTCGAGAATTACCCCGACGACAAGGTGGTGATGGTGTCCACCGGCTCGCAGGGCGAACCGCTGTCGGCGCTGTCCCGGATCTCCAACCACGAGCACCCGGTGGTGAAGGCCGGTCCCGGCGACGTGGTGCTGCTGGCGTCCTCGCTGATCCCGGGCAATGAGAACTCGGTGTACCGGGTGATTAACGGACTGGTCCGCAACGGCGTCACCGTGGTGCACAAGGGCAACGCATTGGTGCATGTCTCGGGGCACGCCTCGGCGGGCGAGCTGTTGTACTGCTACAACCTGATCCAGCCCCGCAACGCAATGCCGGTGCACGGCGAGATCAGGCATCTGATCGCGAACGGTGATCTGGCGGCGGCGACCGGGGTGCCGCGCGAGCGGGTGATCGTGGTCGAGGACGGCGGAGTGGTCGACCTGGCCAAGGGCAAGGCGCGGGTGGTCGGCAAGCTCGACTGCGGCTACATCTTCGTCGATGGCTCCACCGTCGGCGACATCGGTGATGCCGAGTTGAGCGACCGAAAGATCCTCGGCGCCGATGGCTTCATCAGCGTCGTGGTCGTGGTGAACCTGCATTCGATGAGCCTGGTCAGCGGCCCTGACATCCATGCCCGCGGTTTCGTCGAGGACGATTCGGTTTTCGACGGGGTCAAGGGCCAGATCGCCAAGGCGGTGACGGACGCCATGGCCGACGGCTCCGAGGACGTCCGGGGTCTGCAGCAGGTGGTGCGGCGCACCGTGGGCCGCTGGGTGAACAACACCTACCGGCGGCGCCCGATGATCCTGCCTGTCGTGGTGAGCGCCTGACCGGATGCCGCGTGAGCGGACGCCGCGGGCCCGGCCAGCGAGCACCTCGCAGTCGTCACTGCGGTGGCGCCGGCCATTGCTGAGGACGTGGCGGGCCGTAGCCGCCGGGCATGGGAACACCGGGCGGCCCAGGCGGGACCTGCCCTACCCCCGGCTGCGGAGCGTTCACAGGGCGACCGTAGGGGAACTGCGCATCGGGTCGAGGTGAGGCCGCGGAGGGCCAGACGTTGGGTATCGGCGTCCAGGGCATCGGTGGCGGGGTCGCCCTGGCGCGGGCCGTGTACATCCTCAGCACGCCGATCGCCAGCACCGCGGCGACCACGCTGACGGCGTCGACGAGGAGTTCGGTTTGGAACGCTTGCCGGGCCTGGTCGAAGGTGTCCGCTTGGGCCGGCACGGTTGCCACCGCGAGCCGTCCGCCGACCGACGTCACGAGGAAGGCCCCCCACCAGAGGGTGACGAGGACGGGTACCGGCGGTTGTCCGGGTCCTTGGAACGGCCGCGCCGGACGGACCATGCCACGCCACAGATCGACCATGATCTGATACGGCCGGAACAGGTTGAGGATCGGCACGAACCAGCCGCCGACCGTCCAACCCGCGCTGTGGCGCATCGCCTCGGGAGCCACCGACGCGCTCGTCCGGAGGGTGTACATCCAGCAGATGAACAGCGTGGCGGTCAGCAGGTAGAGCACCACCGCCATGGCCGCCAGTGCCCGGGTCCGTGTCTCCAGGCTCTCGGCCTGAGTAGCTGTTCCAGTGCCGGCCTCGAGGGCATCGATCAATGCCAGCCCCTCCAGGCTGACTATCGCCACGTAGCAAACGAGCCCGAGGTATAGCAGCAGCGACAGCTGGGTGGCGATGGCCAGGAAAGAGAACGAGCCGCCCAGCGGCTTGGTGGGCAGCGCGGCGGGAGGCGGTTGCCAATACGGGGCGGCGGACATGCGAATACCTCTCAGCGAGACGCCTCATCGTATCGGCGGTCCGGGGGGCGTGCCGCGCCCGTGACGATTGCCGCGGCCGCCGCCCGGACGTCGGCCTCGCCGGTGCTCCTGCCGAGGGAGAGGCGCAGCGCACCCAGAGCCACGTCCGGTGCGATGCCCATGGCCAGCAGCGTCTCGGCCGGGGTGTGGACGCCCGAATGGCAGGCACTGCCGGTGGACGCGTTGACGCCGGCGACGGCGTCCAGCAGCTCGCTGCCGATCCGATCCGGGACGGCGACCATCAGCGTGTTGGGCAGGCAGCCCTCCGCCGGGCTGATCCGGATCAGCCCGGGAATGCCGGCCGCGAGTTCTGCCCACAGCAGTTCGCGCAGGGCGACCTGACGCGCGGGTTCGGTGGCCAGGACGTCCCGGGCGAGTTCGGCGGCCCGGCCGAGACCGACGATGCCGGCCACGTTCTCGGTGCCGGGCCGCAGCCCGCGCTCCTGGCCCGCCCCCACCAGGACCGGCCGGATAGGCGTGCCGCGCCGCACGTAGAGCGCGCCGACGCCTTTCGGCGCGTACAGCTTGTGGCCGGCGATGCTGAGCAGGACGACGCTCAACTCGTCGACCGCGACCGGCACCTTCCCGATGGCCTGGGCGCCGTCGGCATGCATCACCCCGCCCCCGGCGTGCACCCGTTCGGCTACCTCGGCGACCGGCTGCAACGTCCCGATCTCGTTCTGGGCGAGGATCAGGGTGCCCAGCCCGATCGGTCCGGACGGCACCTCATCGGCTCGGACCCGGCCCGCGGCGTCCACCGGCAGCCGATGGACGCTCCAGCCTTGCTGTTGCAGCGTGGCCAGGGGCTGCACGGTGGCGGGGTGTTCCACCGCCGAGGTGACGGCCACGGTGGTGGCGGCGAGCGCCGCGGCACCCCGGATGGCGAGGTTGTTCGCCTCGGTCCCGCCCGAGGTGAAGGTGATCTCGTCGGGTGCCGCACCGATCAATGCCGCCAGTTGCTCGCGGGCGTCGTCGACCGCCCGGCGCGCCAGCCGGCCCTGCGGATTACTGCTCGACGGATTGCCGAAGTGCTCGGTGAGGTAGGGCCACATCGCCTCGGCCACCTCGGGCGCGATCGGGGTGGTGGCGTTGTGGTCGAGATAGACCGCGCGGGCAGACATCCGGGTCATGAACTCAATGATCGCCGACGAAGATCCGTAGGCCCAGGGCGATGAGCACCACCCCGGTCACCCGCTCGATCCAGACCCGGACGCGCCCACGCGCGAGCAGACGTCCGAGGAAGCCGATGGCCAGGGCGAACAAGCCCCACCAGACCACGGCCCAGACCAGGAACGTTCCGGCCAGAACCATGGTGGTGAACAGTGCGGGTTCACCCGGCGTGACGAATTGGGGGATCAAGGTCAGAAAGATGAGCGCGATCTTCGGGTTGAGCAGATTGCTCATCAGCCCTTGCCGGAACGCCGCCCGGGTATCCACCACCGTGGCCGCGTCATCGACGAGAGGTGCTGGCTGCCCGTGCCGGGCATGCCACAGTGCCATCACGCCCAGATAGATCAGGTAGCCGGCACCGGCGAATTTGACCACGGTGAACGCGGTCGCGGACGCCGCCAGGATCGCGGCCAGCCCGAATGCGGACGCCGCCGCCCAACCCGAGATGCCCAGGCAGCAGCCCAGCCCCGTCCACCAGGCCGCCTTCGCGCCGCCGCGGGCACCGTTCTTCAGCACCAGCGCCATATCCGGCCCCGGAATAAGGGTGAGCACGAGGACGGCCGCCAGGAACGGCAGGAACTGGTGAGGCATGGCTGGACGCTAACCGATTAGGTGCCTCGGCGTCCTCTCGGGTATCGTTGTCGAGGCCCTCGTCGCGGGGCCGTTCCCAAGCAATCAAGGAGTTACCAGTGGCTGCCGTGTGTGACATCTGCGCCAAGGGCCCAGGCTTTGGCCACAACGTGCCCTGGTCGAAGAAGAAGACCAACCGTCGGTGGAA
>JBDHZN010000082.1:0-13568 GCA_039811845.1 Micropruina sp.
GCAGATGACGATCTCCATGATTGGTTGTCTCTCCTTGTCGTGGGGTGATTCAGCGGGTGGTGATGATGGCGTCGAGGGCGTTCAGCTCGCCGCCGATGACGGCGTCGGTGAAGGCGATGTCAGCCTGCTTCTTGTCCATCACCACAACCGGGATGATCGGGTTGCGGCCGGTGGCCTCGACGGCCGGGACGTCGAAGGTGATCATCAGCTGGCCGGCCTCGACCACATCACCCTGGGCGACATGGGCGGTGAAGCCCTGCCCGTTCAGCTGGACGGTGTCCAGGCCGAGGTGGACCAGGACGCCGACCCCCTCAGGCGTGACGATCACGTAGGCGTGCGGCCACAGGGTGAGCACCGTGCCGCCGATCGGGGCGACCGCCTGCACCACGCCGCGCGGCGGGTCGATGGCCAGGCCGTAGCCGACGATGCCCTGGGCGAAGGTGGCGTCCGGGACGTCCTTCAAAGCGACCGGACGGCCGGGCACCGGGGCCAGGATCGTGGTCGGTTCGACGGCGGCAGCGGCGGCGACCGGGACGGCCTCGGCGGCGGCCGGGGCAGCTGTGTCGACCGCGACGGCCGGGCCGGTCGGGTTGGCGGCCAGCGCGCCCAGGATGTCGTTCTTCAACGCCTCGGCCTGGGTGCCGAAGATGGCCTGGACGTTGTTGCCCACCTCGATCACACCGGCGGCACCGAGTTGCTTCAGCCGGGCCTGGTCGACCTTGCCCTTGTCGGCGACCTCCATTCGCAGCCGGGTGATGCAGGCGTCGGTGTTGACCAGGTTGGAGCGGCCACCGAAGGCGGCGATCAACTGCTCGGCCTTGGCCAGCGCGGCTCCGCCAGCACCGCCACCGGCAGCGGCGCCACCGTCGTCGGTCAGGTTCGCGGCCTGCTCGGCCTCGAACTCGTCATCGGGCTCGCGACCCGGGGTGCGCATGTTCCACTTGACGATCGCGAAGCGGAACATGAAGTAGTAGAGCGCGAAGAAGGCGACGCCCATGCCGACCAGCAGCGGAATGTTCTGGGCGGCGGGCGCGGTGCCGTAGAGCACCAGGTCGATCAGGCCGGCCGAGAACGAGAAGCCGAGGTGAATGTCGAGTAGGTAGGCGATGGCCAGCGACAGGCCGGTGAGCACCGCGTGGATGATGTACAGCGGGAAGGCGGCGAACATGAACGCGAACTCGAGCGGCTCGGTGACACCGGTGAGGAATGCGGTCAGGTCGGCGGCCGACAGGATGCCGATGGCGACCTTCTTCTGCTTCGGCTTGGCCACGTGGATCATCGCCAGCGCCGCGGCCGGCAGACCGAACATCAGGATCGGGTAGAAGCCCGAGGTGAGCAGGCCCGCGCTCATGTCGCCGTTGGCGAACCGGGTCAGCTCGCCGGTGACCACGTCGCCGGTCGGGGTGGTGTACGAGCCGTAGATGAACCAGATGTAGGTGTTCAGGATGTGGTGGAGGCCGATCGGGATCAGCATGCGGTTCGCGAAGCCGTACAGGAAGGCGCCGAACGCGCCGGAGCCCGCGATGAAGGTGGCCACGCCGGTCAGGCCGGACTCGAAGATCGGGTAGAAGTAGCTCAGCCCGAAGCCCAGGATCAGGCTGGCCAGCGAGACGACGATCGGCACGAACCGGCGGCCGCCGAAGAAGCCCAGATACGCGGGCAGTTGGATGTTGTGGTACTTGTCGAACAGCCAGGCCGTGACCAGACCGACGATGATGCCGGCGAAGACGCTGTAGTTCATCATCGCCTGCTCGCCCTTGGCGTCGGTGACGCCGGCCAGCACGACCGGGGACATGTTCTTGAACACGGCGTCGATGACCAGGTAGCCGGCCACCGCGGACAGCGCGGTCGAGCCGTCCGCCTTCTTGGCGAAGCCGATCGCGACACCGACGGCGAACAGCAGTGGCAGGTTGGCGAAGATGGCGCCGCCGGCGGCGCTCATCGCCTCGAAGAAGGGGCCGATGACCGGCGTCTTGATCTGGCCCAGCAGGTCGGGCTGGCCGAGCCGCAGCAGAATGCCGGCGGCGGGCAGCAGGGCGATGGGCAGCATCAGGCTCTTGCCGAGCCGTTGGAGTTGGGCGAACCCGGGAATGCGCGGGCCGGACTTCTTGGTGGAAGTCCCGTCGGCGACGGTGCTCATGCGGTTTCCTAAGCGTTACGAGCGACGACTGATCTATTGGTATAGACCATTAAGAAGAGATTGGCATAGACCAATCGTGCGCGTCAACCCTTTGCGTGGATTTGGTCTAGTCCAATATTCTGTGCTTCCAGCTTGAGTCCACACCCTGGAGGTGCGGTTGTGAAGGTCCCGAAGTACTACCGGATCAAGGAGGCCATCCTTGAGCTGATCGCCGATCTGCCCCCGGGGTCCACGGTGCCGACCGAACGGGAGCTGGCGGGGCGGTTCGATACCTCGCGGACCACCGTGCGACAGGCCATCGCCGAGCTTGTGGTCGACGGGAAGCTGGTGCGCACCCAGGGCAGTGGCACCTTCGTGGCGCAGCCGAAGATGATGCGCGTCCGTCCGCTTAGCTCGTTCTCCCAGGATCTGGCGATGGACGGCTGGCGTCCGGGCAGCGTCGTGCTGGACATCTCCGAGTTGGTCGCCGAGGGAGAACTCGCGGAGCGGTTGAGAGTGCCGCCCGGTACCCCGGTGCAGCGGGTCGAGCGGTTGCGGACGGCGTTCGACGAGCCGATCGCGCACGAGGTCGCTCACCTGCCGCGGGTCTTGCCACAGCTGGCCGAACAGCTCGCCGAGTACGGCTCGCTGTACCGCACGCTGCGCGAGGAATGCGGCACCGTGGTGGCGACGGCCGAAGACATCGTGGAGACCGTGCTGGCCGACCCGGTCACCGCCGACCTGCTCGGCGTGGACACCGGGCTGCCGATGCTGCGGGTCTACCGCACCGGCTGGGACGCCGACGGCAACGTGGTGGAGTGGACGGTTTCCGACTTCCGCGGCGACCGGTTCCGCTTCATGTCGCGCCAGCGGCTGGACTGGAAGGACGCGCCGTCCGCGGCCGAGGTCGGAACGGCCTCCTGACCCTGTTCGTCATCCCGGGCTTGCCCCGGGATCTCGGTGGCGGTCGGTCCGGCGCGGAGATTCCGGCGTTCACCGGGAACGTGGGGGCGCTTGGATGACCGCTCGCCGGGTCAGCTGTCGGTGGGCGGTTCGGCGTCCTTCGCAGCCTCGGCCTGGGCCAGTTGAGCCTGCTCGGTGGCCGCCTTGCGCAGGGCGACGGCGCGGTGGAAGTCGGCCTGGGTGGGCATGCCGTAGGCGCGTGCGGTCGAGTCGTGCAGCTCGACGACGTAACGGTAAACGCGTTCGGAAAACTGGTGCGCGATCTCGCCCGGGGCCGCTTTGAGCGGACGCCCGAACACCACGTGCACGTGCGGACGGCCCGACGGTGGCCGGGTCGCCCCGTAGGGCATGGCGGCGAACGCGCCGACCAGGGCGATCGGCAGGATCGGGACGTTGCGGCTGATCGACAGCGCGGCATGCCCGGGGGTGAAGTTCTTCATCGCACCGGTGCGCGACCGGGTGCCCTCGGGGAACAGCAGCAGCGGCACGCCTTCGCTGAGCAGTACGCCGGCCATGCCCTTCCGGTTCCGCAGACCCTTGCGGTCGACCGGGAAGGCGTTGAAGAACAGCCGGGTGGCGGCGGCGGTGTACCACTTGTCGAAGAAGTAGTCGGCGGCCGCGCCGGCGGCCAGGTTGCGGCTCAGCCTGCGTGGCAGCGAGCCCATGATCAGCGGCGCATCCAGGTGGCTGGAGTGATTCGCGACCGCGATGAAAGGGGGTTTGAGGCCGTCCAGATTGCGGCGTCCGTGTTCATGGACGTGCAGCGCCGACCAGACGTACGGCTTCAGCACCAGTTGCTGCGCCACGAAGCGGCCGGCCGCCCCAGGAGCGGACGAGTACCGGTTCGGGTTGTCGTCGGCCACCACGTCCCTTCCGCCGGATCGGATCCTCCACGTACCGCGCAGCAACCCTAGAGGACCGGGCTCACTGACGGCTTCTGCTCAAGATACGGGAGGCCCAACGCACTCCGGAACGAGGCGCGTGCCTGGCTAGCAGTTTCTGTAGTTTCCAACGCTTTGTGGGCACCGAAATGACCCGCTTCTTGTCGGCATCCACCAAAGCCTCGGCCGCAACTCTGTCGGAATCCACCCAGATGAAGTCCGGGATCGACGAGGTGCGGATTCCGGCCCGCTGATGGAACTCGGTGCGTACCCAACCCGGGTTGACCGCGGTCACTCCGACGCCGCTGCCGTGCAACTCGTTGGCCAGGCCCTCGGAGTAGGCGAGCACCCATGCCTTGATCGGCGAGTAGGCGCCCTGGCTGATGTAGGCGGCCAAGGAGGCGGTGTTGATGATGGTGCCGTGACCACGAGCCCGCATCGCCCGTCCGGCGGCGCCGCCGAGAATCAGCACGGCGACGCACATCACGTCGATGGCGTGGGTGTGGGCGTCCAGGTGGTCGTCGAGCAGTTTCACGTGCAACCCGTAGCCGGCGTTGTTCACCAGGATCTCGACCGGCCGCTCGGCATCGGACAACCGGTCCGCGACCATCAGCACGTCGGCGCGGACGGCCAGGTCGGCCGCCAGCGTCTCCACCTGCACCCCGTAACGCTCGGACAGCTCGGCGGCGCAGGACGTCAGACGCTCGGCATCCCGGGCGACCAGGATCAGGTCGTGCCCGCGGTCGGCCAGAGCTCGGGCGAAGGCGGCGCCGATGCCAGAGGTGCCGCCGGTGACCAGTGCCGTTGTCATGCGAGGCAGGCTAGCGGTCGCTGATCGAAGCTAAGTTGCCTCATGGCCCTGTGCCTGGCGATAGCCGGGCCGGTACTGTCAGACATGGACACCGCGAAGACGATGCTCGACGCAGCCGAGGCCTTCGTCGCCCTGGTCAGCGAGATACCGCATGACGCCTGGGATCGCCCGGCGCTGGGGGTGTGGGACGTCCGTTCCCTGGTCGGCCACACCGCACGGGCGGTGACCACCGCTCACGACTATCTGACCAGGCCTGCCGCGACCCTCGAACTGAGATCGGCGGCGGAGTACCTGGCGGCCGGCTACCTGGTCGACCGATCCATCCACGAGGCGGTGGCCGACCGGGGTGTCGCGGCCGGCCACGATCTGGGGGATGAACCGGCGGAGGTGGTCGAAACCATGATCGGACGCCTGCGCGCAGCCATCGCGGCGACCAAGGGCGACCCGGTGATCTACACCCTGCTCGGTGGCATGCGCTTCTCCGACTACCTGGAGACCCGCACCGTCGAACTGGTCGTGCACACCTCGGATCTCGCTCTCGCGGTACGGCGCGAGCCGCGCCTGCCGCCCGCCGCGATCGCCCGGGTGCTGCACATCATCTGTGACGCGGCCGTGTTGAACGGTCGTGGGCTGGACGCCGTACGGCAGCTGAGTGCCCGGGACGGCTCGGCGTTCGAGTTGTTGTAGTCCTACGGGTTGAACCTGTCCGCGCCGGATGGGCCAGGGGTCTCGACAACTTCCAGCGATGGAGTCGGCCTGCTCCGATCCGGCACGCTTGTCCCCGTGACTTCGACGCGCCCGGCCGTTGCCGACCCGACGCCCGTGCCTGCTCGGCACCGACCCCGAGGTCAGGGCTGGCTGGTCGTCCCAGGACTGCTGGCCGCTGTGCCGGCGGCCGTCGCGACCTGGCTGCGGGTGCTGCCGCCCTCGTCGGAGCGGCTGGCCAAGCTGGCGTCGTTCATTCCCTACGGCCTGATCTTCTGGCTGCCGGCGCTGCTGCTGGTGGGCATCGCGGCGCTGCGCGCGCTGCGGCATCGGACGCCGGGCAGGCCGTTGGTCGTGCCGCTCGCTCTGCTCTGCGCTGCCGGCTTGGCGGCGTCCGTGGCTTGGCAGGCGCCCGCGTTCGTCGCCGACCGGCGTCCGGCCGTCACCGAGCCGCTGACCGTCACCAGCCTCAACGTGGCCGTCTCGGCCGACCCGGCCGCGGCCGCGCGGGCGGTCACGGGTACCGACGTGGCGGTCTTCGTGGAGGCGCATGCCGACTGGGTCGCCTCGCTGCCGCAGAGTTTCCGTGCCGCGTACCCGTACCGGGCGCCGGCGGACGGCTCCGCCCGCGCGACCGACAGCGACACCGTCGTCTTCTCCAAGTACCCGATCTCCTCGTCCGAGGCACTGCCGCCGAGCAACTTCCAGCAATGGTCGGCGGTGGTCCGCACGCCGCAGCTGGGCGAGGTGCGGGTGGTCGCGGTGCACCCCTGCAACCCCTACTGCCGGCCCGGTCTGTGGGTGCAGGACGCCGCACAGTTGCGCGCGTGGCTGGCGGATCGCCGCGACGCGATGCCGATGATCGTCGCGGGTGACTTCAACGCTGTGGACGACCACCTCACCATGCAGGATCTCTACGCCGACGGCTTCCGCAGTGCCGCCGACCTGGCCGGTGCCGGCTTCGTCCGCACCTGGCCGGCCGACCGGTCGTTCCCCGCATTGATCGGCATCGATCACGTGCTGGTCACGCCCAACCTGACGGCGTCCGGCTTCAGCACCTTCCGGGCTCGCGGCACCGATCACCTGGGCGTCCGGGCAGTGCTGGCCGGAGTCAGCGGTTGAAAGAACATACACATGCTAATGTATGTGTATGTCTGTGATGGAGCGACGCCTGCAACTGCTGCTCGATGAGCAACGGTACGGGCTGGTGTCCGCCGAGGCCTCTCGCAGCGGCAGGAGTGTGGCGGCGGTGATCCGTGAGGCCATTGACTATCGCTTCCTGGGGGCCGACGAGCGCGGCGCCGCACTCGAGGTCTGGCTCGATCTCACCCGAGAGCCGGTCGGCCCCGGGCCCGGTTGGAGCGAGATCAAGGACGGTATTGAGGATGACCTGGCCGGCAGCGTGCGCTGATGCCGAAGAGCTGGTTCGTCGACACCTCGGTGCTGCTGCTTGCGGTGGGCGGAGACCACCCCGATCGGGAGCCGAGTCGGGCATTCCTCGACGCCGCGGTGGGTGCTGGCCAAGGCGTGCACGCGAGCATCGAGGCGATGCAGGAATACCTGTTCCACCGAATGCGGGTCTCCGACCGACAGAGCGCACTGCGCGAGAGCCGAGCCCTGCTCGCGGTGCTGCACCTGCACGACGTGACACCGGCGGTCTTCCAACGCTCACTGAGCGTCGTCGAGTCCACCTCGCTGCGTGGCCGCGACGCATTGCACGCCGCCACCGCGATGGAAGCCGGCTTTGACAGCATCGTCACCCTCGACCGCGACTTCGCCGAAGTGCCCGGCCTGATCGCGTTGCATCCGCGGCAGGCCGGGCCGCAACAGGACTAGTCCTGCCCAGGGGCTTGCTCAGGCTCCGACGGCCGCCTTGGTCTCGCGCGCCATCGCCAGCTCCTCGTTGGTCGGCACCACCAGCACCGCGACCTTCGAGTCCGAGGTCGAGACGATCCGCGGCTCCTTGGAACGGACGGCGTTCGCCTCGTCGTCCAGGCTGAAGCCGAAGCCGGCGAGCCGGTCGATGATCGCCTTGCGCAGGCCCGGGTTGTTCTCGCCGACACCCGCGGTGAAGGTGATCGCGTCCAGGCTGCCCAGCACGGCCAGATAGGCGCCGATGTAGTGCAGCAGCCGGTGCACGTAGACGTCGAGGGCCAGCTTGGCGTCGGCGTTGCCCTCCGCGATCAGGTCGTTGATGTCGCGGAAGTCGGTCACGCCGCAGAGCCCCAGCATGCCGGACTTCTTGTTCAGCAGGGTGTCGATGTCGTCGATGCTCATCCCCACCTGGCGGGCCAGGTAGGCGTGCAGGCCCGGGTCGACGTCGCCGCTGCGGGTGCCCATCACCAGGCCCTCCAGCGGGGTGAGTCCCATCGAGGTGTCCACTGCGACGCCGCCGCGGATCGCCGAGATCGAGGCGCCGTTGCCGAGGTGGCAGACGATCTGGTTCAACTCCTCGTAGGGCCGGCCGAGCACCTCGGCGACCTTCTTCGACACGTAGCTGTGCGAGGTGCCGTGGAAGCCGTAGCGCCGGATGCCGTGCTGTTCGGCGACGTCCTTGGCCACCGCGTAGGTATAGGACTCGATCGGCAGGCTGGAGAAGAACGCAGTGTCGAAGATGGCCACGTGCGGCACGTCGGGTAGCGCGGCGCGGGCCGCCTCGATGCCGGCGATGGCCGGCGGGTTGTGCAGCGGGGCCAGCGGTGACAGCTCACGCAGATGGTTGAGCATCTCGTCGGTGACCAGGGTGGTCTCCCGGAAGGCGGCACCGCCGTGCACCGTCCGGTGGCCCACCGCCACCACGTCGGCGAGCTTCGGCCCGTTCTCCTCGAACAGCTGCACCATCACCTTCAGTGCCCGGCCGTGGTTGGGGAAGCCGCGCTCCTGGTGGAAGGTCTGGCCGCCGACGGTGTGGTCGATGGTGCCGGACTCGTCCCCGATCCGCTGGATCAGGCCGGTCGCCACCACCGTCTCGTCGTCGGCGTCGATCACCTGGTACTTGATCGAGGACGAACCCGCGTTCAACAGCAGAATGGGCGTGCTCATGGAAGGCTCCTAGGGGTTTCGGCGGTCGTGTCGTCAGTTGGCGTCGGCTTGGGCCTGGATGGCCGTGATCACCACGGTGTTCACGATGTCCTCGACCAGGGCGCCGCGGGAAAGGTCGTTCACGGCCTTCTTCAGGCCCTGCAGGATCGGGCCGATGGCGACCGCGCCCGAGGACCGCTGCACCGCCTTGTAGGTGTTGTTGCCGGTGTTCAGGTCGGGGAAGATGAACACCGTCGCCTTGCCGGCCACCAGCGAGTTGGGCAGCTTGGTCTTCGCCACGTCCGGGTCGACGGCGGCGTCGAACTGGATCGGCCCCTCCAACGCCAGATCCGGACGTCGCTCGCGGACGATCTCGGTGGCCTGGCGCACCTTGTCGACGTCGGCGCCGAAGCCGGAACTGCCGGTGGAGTAGGAGAGCATGGCCACCCGCGGCTCGATGCCGAAGGCCACCGCCGTCTCGGCCGAGCTGATCGCGATGTCGGCCAGTTGCTCGGCGGTCGGATCGGGGTTCACCGCGCAGTCGGCGTAGACGTGCACCCGGTCGGTCATGCACATCAGGAACGAACCCGAGACGACCTTCACGCCCGGCTTGGTCTTGATGAACTCCAGCGACGGCCGGATCGTGTTGGCGGTGGTGTTGATGGCGCCCGACACCATGCCGTCGGCCATGCCCAGATGCACCATCATGGTGCCGAAGTAGGAGAGGTCCTTCATCTTCTCGCGGGCCTGCTCGATGGTGACGCCCTTGTGGGCGCGCACCGTGGCGTACTCGGCCGCGAACCGCTCGACCAGCTCGGGGTCGGTGGGGTTGACGATCTCGACGCCGTCCAGCACCCAGCCCATGGCCGAGGCGCGGGTCTTGATCTCCACCGGGTCGCCCAGCAGCACCAGGTCGGCGACGCCGCGCTGCAGCAGGATCGACGCCGACTCCAGGATGCGGTCGTCGGACGACTCGGGCATCACGATCTTGCGGCGGTCACGGCGGGCCAGTTCGTTGAGCTGGTAGCCGAACATCAGCGGGGTGATGACGTGCGACGGGGGCACCTCGAGCGCCTTGATCAGCTCGGCCGAATCGACCTGCTCGGCGAAGATCCGGCGGGCCGTCTCGGCCTTGCGCGGCGAGGAGGTGAAATGCCCACGGGTCTGGAACACGTCACGGGCGGTGGTGTAGGTGCCCTGGTCGGTCATGCCGATCGGCAGGTCGAGATGCATGCCGTCGAACAGCTTCACCACGTTCTCGGGAATCGGGTAGCCGCCGGTCAGGATGATGCCGGTGAGCTGCGGGAACGACCCGGAATGGTGGGCCAGGATCAGGCCGGGCAGCAGGTCGCCGGAACGGTCGCCGGGCATCAGCACGGTGGCCTCGGTGACCAGCCGGGAGAGCACGTTCGGCAGCGTCATCGCGGCGACGATGGCGTCCTGCGATTCGCGGTCGAGCAGATCGGGATTGCCCAGCACCTGGGTCGCGCCGACCGCCTCGAACTGGGCCCGCAGGGTGGGGGCGACCAGCAGGGGTTCGGCCGGCAGGGCCGCGACGACCAGGTGGGTGAGTTCGCGGAGCGCCGCCGAGGTTTCGGTGAGGATGGCCCGGTCGACCTGGTTGGCGATCACGCCGATGGTCTGCACGTGGTGGGCGGTGAATTCGTTGAGCGCCGCGTCGGCGGCATCGCGAATCTCGCGGACGCCGCGTCCGAAACCGCTGACCACCAGCAACAGCGCAGCGTTCAGGTTGGCAGCGACATCGGCGTTGAAGGCCAACTCGGTCGGGCTGGTGACGTCGGCGTAGTCGGAGCCGAGTACCACCATGGCGTCGAAGCGGGGGCTGATCCGGCCGAACTTCTCGACGATCCGCTCCAGGGCCCCCTCGGGATCGACGCGCATCTCGTCGTAGGTGATGCCGATGGCGTCGTCGTAGTCGAGTTGCACGCCGGGCTGGTCGAGCAGCATCTGAAGAATGTCGTCGTGCTGACCGGACCGCACCAGCGGACGGAACACGCCGACCGACTCGACCTCGCGCAGCAGTGTGTCGAGGAGTCCTAGGGCGATGACGGATTTGCCGGTCTGGCCCTCGGGGGCCGCGACGTAAATGCTTCGGGTCACGGTCGACAGGCTAATGCCGCCATGACGTGCCTGTCTGCGGCTCGTTCGACCATTGGGCGCGCTTCTTGGGGTGACTGGTGGCAGGCTGGGTCAATGGCACGCACGCGGCGGGTCGAGGTACGCGACGGGGTCGAGCTGACCAACCTGGATCAGCCGCTCTTCGGCGGTGCCGAGGCGTCCAAACGGGATCTGATCGACTACCTGGACGCCGTCAGCGGCCCGATCCTGCGCGAACTTGCCGGGCGGCCGCTGTCGGTGATCAGAGTGCGCCCCGGACAGCAGCCGTTCATGCAGAAGAACCTGCCCGACTACACCCCTGACTACGTGCGCAGCACGATCGTGTGGTCACAGGCCGGGCATCGGGAGGTCCGTTACCCGCTCTGTGACGATCGACGCACTCTGTTGTGGCTGGCCAACCAGCGGGCGGTCGAGTATCACCCGACGGTGATGCTGCCCGAGATCGGCGAGCGCACCGAGATTCTGGCCGGACGGGTCACCCACCTGGTGCTCGATCTCGATCCACCGGAGGGCAGCGGCTTCGACGCCGTGATCCGGGCCGCGCTGCTGGTGCGGCAGGCACTCGCGGAGGCCGGGCTGGCTGGGGCGGCGAAGACGTCCGGATCGAAGGGGGTGCACGTGATCGTGCCGGTGCGCGACATCGACCTGCCCGATGCGGCCGCCGCGACCCGGGCGCTCGCGGCCCGCACCGAACGGCTGGCGTCCGAGGTGGTGACGACCGCATTCCTGAAGGCGGATCGCGGCGGCCAGGTGTTCGTCGACGCCACCCGCTCCGGTGGCGCGTCGTTGGCTTGCGCCTACAGCCCGCGGGTGCGGCCCGGGACGCCGGTGTCCTTCCCGGTGCCCTGGGACGATCTGCCGGAGGTGAAGCCCGCCGATTTCACGGTTCGCAGCGCGCCGGCGCTGGTCGGCGACGGTGATCCGTGGGCGGAGTTGCTGCCGTCGCCACAATCGGTGCCCGCCGAACTGATCGCCGAAGGGCACACCATCCCGATCGCCCGGGTGGCGGCGATGCATGAAGGAAAGCGCCGCAAGCGCGCCGCTCAGCAGGACGCCGACTGAGCCTGGCGCCCGGCGTCAGAGCCCTTCGGCCAGCCAGGCCAAATCGGCGCGATGCTCGGCAACGTCACCGGGCGTCTCGACGACCACCGGTGCGCCGGCGGAGCGGACCACGTCGCGGGCACCCTCGGGATCGCATTGCCCGGCACCCCAGTTGGCGTGCCGGTCGGCGCCGGAGTCGAACGCGTCGCGGGAGTCATTGGCATGGATCAGGTCGATCCGCCCGGTGAGGGCACGGACGCGGTCGACCAGGCCGAGCAGCTCATTGCCACCGGCATGGGCGTGGCAGGTATCGAGGCAGAAGCCGACCTTGTCGGCGTTGGCCGAGGCGCCGATGGCCGCCCAGAGCCGGTCGATGTTCTCCAGATGCCGGGCCATCGCCTTGGTGCCGCCCGCGGTGTTCTCGATCAGCAGCGGGACGGCGATGTCGAGCCCGTCGACCGCCTTGAACCAGTTGGTGAAGCCGGCCTCGAGGTCGTCCTTGGCGCTCAGGTGGCCACCGTGCACGATCACTCCCGCCGCACCGATCTCGGCGGCCGCCGTGAGCTGCTTCTGCAGGTGCTGGCGCGACGGAATCCGGATCCGGTTGTTCATGCTGGCCACGTTGAGCACGTAGGGAGCGTGCACATAGAGCGCGATACCGGCCGCCTCGGCGTCTGCCTTCAAGGCGGAGGCGCCGCCGGCATAGGCGACCTGCGGGCCCTTCCAGCCCTGCGGGTCGCCGAGGAAGAACTGGCTGAGCTGTGCCCCGCGTGCCCTCGCCTCGGCGATCGGGTCGGTGGAGTCGACGTGTGCACCCATCGCGATCATGGTCATGAGCCTAACGGCGGCCACTGACAATGTCGGGGGGCTTCGGGTGCCGCCCCGACGTCCGGCACGATGGGGTTGCTCGGAGCGGAAGGGAAAGTCGATGCGTCGACCGGTAGGGGACTGGCTGGTGCGGGTGGCGGCCGCGGCCGTCCTCGGTGTCGCCGGCTGCTCCCAAGCACCCATTGCCGGCCCGGACGTACCCCCGCCGACCACCCGGGTTGCCACGTCCGTGGACTCGTCGGCGGCCGTCCCCACTGCGTCGCCGAGCCCGAGTGCGTCCGGAACGCCCGCAACGCCGCCGCCGGCCACCCCGTCCGTGCCGCCCAAGGACACCCGGCGTGGCAAGGGACTGAACCGGCCGTTCGTGGTCGACGGAGTGATCGTGGTGTCGGCCGACCATCGGCTCGGGGCCGGCTACCGCCCGAAAGTGACCGGTCCGGCTCAGCTGACGGCGGCGGCCGCGAAAGCCTATGCGGCGCTCACCAAGGCGCTCCGGAAGACCGGTGGAGCGCTGCACGTGGTCTCCAGCTATCGTTCGCATGCCCAGCAGCAGGCGTTGCGCAACAGTTCATTGCGCCGCTACGGGCGCGCCTACACCGTCAAGTACGTGGCGCGGCCCGGCACCAGTGAGCATCAGACCGGCCTCGCGGTCGACCTGAGCAGTCCCTCCGGACGCGGCCCCACCTTCGACAAGACCAAGGAGTGGCGTTGGCTGCGGAGCCACGCCCAGGACTACGGGTTCGTGCTGCGCTACCCGAAGGGCGCGACGAAGATCACCGGCATCGGCTACGAGCCGTGGCACTGGCGCTACGTCGGCGTCTCGCAGGCGCGGGCGATCCGGGCGCTCGGAGCGAACGTCACCCTCGAGCAGTACCTCGGTCTGGACTGATCGGTGGGGACGGTTCCCGCGGTCACCCGAGCGCCGTGCGATTCGCCGCCGGCGGCGTCCGGCCGCTAAGGTTGACCCTTGGTGCCTTCCGGCACCGTTTGCACACGCCCTCCTGCCATGGGAAATGCTCATGGCCGCTCGAGACCAGAGGAGGTGGAGTTCGCGTATGCG